>RZZN01000195.1 GCA_009929855.1 Gammaproteobacteria bacterium | reverse complement strand
AGGATGATGGGCATGGTGTAAGGCGAGGTCGGAGTCCCGCGCGACTCGTCGCGCTGCCACGCGGCAAGCATTTCCTCGGCCAGATCCACCATACGCGCGGGCGCCCACAGGATAGCGCGGCTCAAGGGTCGCTTGACGTACTCGTCGAGATAGGGCGTGGTTGGCACCACGGAGGCAAAAAATCGCCCGAGCGACTGCCCGAACGCGCTTTTAACAGGTTGGTACATCAGCCGTAGCTCCGCTTGAGGAAGGCGTCCACCGCGGGGTCCGGAAGCAATGCACGGCGCAGCGGCTGCTGCGGAAAAGGCAGACTGTCGAGCACCAAGAACGCCTCGGTATCGGCTTTGAGGCGATTCAAGGCGTTTGCGGACACCACAAGCGGTCCCTGTCGTGCCGAGTCCAGTGCCTTGCGAGACGCCTTGATCTCCTCGATCTCGCGTTTCAGTTGCGCGTTCTCGGTTTCGAGCGCCGACATGGCCGCCTCGGCCAGCGCCTGCCCGGCGTTGGTCGCATCCAGGATGCGCGCCATCGCGGCGACCTGTTCGTCCAGGATAGCGGCGTTCACCGCGTCGCAGTCCATCCCCACGGCACAGGCACCACCCTCGCACAACACCGAGTCCAGGGTGTAGCCGCGATTGGACGTGAAGTTGGGTTCGAGCACGTAGTCGAAACCGAACAGCTCCGGCTTGGCTTGATCGATTGCGGAGGAAAACCCGCCGGTCCGCGCAGCGTAGAGTTTTTCGGCGATCTGCCCGGTTTGAGTCGGCAGAAACTCGGCTTGGTGCTCGATCGTGCCGTCCGGAGAGGCGCGCAGGTAGGTCGTGACAAGCGCGGGCTCGATCGCTTGCGCTTTACCGCCTGCGATCCCGCCCTCGGCCGGGTGCATGCCGAACTTGATTCTGGGCCAATGTCCGTAGAAACCGATCATGTCGCGGTTTTTCACGCGCTCTTGACATGCGGGACCGTTGATCGCGGAGACCAAGCGAGGAATGTCGAAAGCTCGCGGCTGTCCGGTGTGAACTCGTCCGCGGTTCTTCAGGCTGTAGGATATGACTGCGGTAGAGGTTGGCATGTTCGGCTCGGCGCAAGGCGTTGTCGAGCATGATGGGGCATGTTGCGGGATTGGTTGATTGTGTTTTCCGTGGCTAGGTTATGCCGCGTCCGCAAACATCGCCGCGGGGGCCTCTTTTATGTAATGTCGGAAAACATTGATTCAGCGTTTGCGATAGCGGAATCCGCCGCCCCGATTCTTTTTGATCTGCCATCGGATACCGTATATGCCACACTTTCTAAATAGAAAAAACACACCGCATCCCACAGGTCGGGAGAGGGCATCCCATCCCATTCCTTTGCATGCTTGGGCGGCACGCGCACACGTCCTTTATCGGTAAAGGTCTTGGGAATGCGCGAGGACTGCGTGAGCATCGCGTTCTTGTGGGCGTTCGTGAGGATCGACAGGCGCCCTTCCTTGGCTGCTCGGGCGGCCTGGTGCATGGCCTGCGCACGCAGATTGAGGTAGCGGTCCTGGTTACGCTTGGCGAAGCAGGGATTACCCCAGTTCACCCGGGTCACGACGCGGTTGCGGTCCTCGAGATCCTGGCAGACATTGATCCCGAGCCCGCCGGAGTCGACAACGTAGGTGACCGCATCGAGCGGGTCTCCATGCTCCTGAATCGCGCCCGCAAACACGTTGGAGCGAATCCGGTTGGTCAGCAGCGGCACATCCACCACTTCGACGCGTCGCGCATACGGCCCGGTGTCGCCCCATCCGATGACCCGCGCAACCACCACCGCACTCTTATCCCGCAGTCCCTCGCCGCTGGCGATGTCGCCGGAGACCACCCAACCGTAGGGCTCGTCATCCTGGATGATCCGTCCGCGCCGGTACATCCGCTCGGAGACCTTCAGCGTCTGCATGTGCCGCCCGGACTCCTCAGGGAAGAGCCCGTAAAGACGCACGCGCCGTTCGTCCTCGTCGTAGGACGCCATCATTTCGCGGATCGCCTGATCACTCACCAAGGGGGAGTCGAGGCTGTTGAAGCACAACGACGTCCAATCACCGCCGTTGGCCGCGCTCAGGTCGTGATGGGAGCGATAGAAGAACCCCGCATTGCGCGTCGGCTGCGAGGTCATGAGCATGCGGTTGTGCTCTTCGGTCAAGGCCCCGCGGAGGGTCGTGAGCACGCCGTCGGGCAGACTTGCGCTCTCGTCCGCGATGATGAGCAGCCATTCGCCGTGGCGACCGGCCAATTTGTTGGCGGTTTTTTCGTTAGCGGTCTTGGACTCGACGAACCACGTATCCTTGAACCCCGCGACGTGTGCGGTTCCGTCAGCCATGATCTCGATATGCTCGGCGATCCATCCATGCGGACCCAGGCGGATCCGCTCGCGCGCAAGTCCGATCTCTTTCCAGAGAGTCGCTTTGAGTTGGTCCATGTCGTTCGCGGTCAACAGCGTGACCGATTGCGGGAAGCACGTCAGGTGCCACAGCACGATCACCGAGAGTGCGGCGGTCTTGCCGGACCCATGACCGGACGCGACCGACACCATCGAGCGCGAAGGCGCCACTTCGGTAAACAGCTCGATCTGCTGGTGCGAGGGGGCGCGCTCGTCGAACATCCCGCAGACTTCGACCGCAAACCTAACCAGATCGCCGGCAAATTCGCTGCAGTAGTCAGCCCATCGCGGATCTTCGTGCAGCAGCTTGCGCTTACGTGCCACGCGGTCTAGTCATCGATCTGCGCGGTGTCGCCGTCGAACTCCAACAGCAACCGTTCGCGCCGATCGCGCATGCTCAGCCGACGATCCTCGGCGCGTTGCATCGCAGCGCTGTAGCGCGCAGCCATGGCCTCTTTATCGACCAAAGCGATCGTGACATT
>RZZN01000194.1 GCA_009929855.1 Gammaproteobacteria bacterium | reverse complement strand
GATAAAACAGAAACATATGAACCAGTTCCTAATAAATTCCTTATTGAGCTTATAAAGGAAACATCAGGTGATTATGGATATGAAATAAGTAGTGTAGAGTATAAAGCATCTAAAGGTGGTAATATTGTATTAGGCACATTTTCATTTGAAGGTATAGATGAAGATATGGGTGCTCAAATGGCATTTTTAAATAGTTATGATAAAAGCAGGAGAGTTACAATAGCTACAGGAGCTGTAATATTTGTCTGTACTAATGGTATGATAAATGCTGAAGAAGTATTTGTAAGAAAACATACAGGTAGTGTAAGGGATGATGTGATGGACACTATTGAAAACCAAATATTAAGAATGAGAGATAATTATGATGATCTTATTTCATTCAAAGAAACAACTAAACTTGTTAGTATTTCAATTGAAGAAATGTACAGATTATCAGGTGACTTATTCTTTTCAACTGAACTTGTATCATCACAAGATTTGTCTAAATTAAAAAAACAATTTAGCGATAAAAACTTTGGAATTACAGGTGAAAGAGTTAATTTGTTTCAAATATATAACTGGTTTACAGAAATATTTAAAGAAACAAACTCTATGGATCACATACAAAGACACATAAAATTCCACAACTACTTTAACAGTGTTCTACCTAAATATTTATAGTATATGGATATAGATAAGAAAAAAGAAGATGTTAAAAGAGAATTGTTTGATCTTCTGGTTGAAATGGGTGAAACTTTATACAATGTTGATAAGGTGTTAAAGGAAGAATATATTATTAGTGGCGGACTTAGATTTAGCAGGACATATAACAATAGTAAATACACTTATCATGTAGAAGATTGTGTATCAAATTCTGACTATGTTTACATTAATAACTTATTCATCCTTACCCTTATCAAGGATTATCTTTTTAAATTAAGGGAAGCCCTTAAACATAAAAGAAGGACAAAACCCATACTTGAAACTGAAGAAATGACAAACCTATTAGCTTATAAAAATGTAACAAAAAACCATGCAATTTTTAGACAAAGAAAAAACAAAAATACAAAAAGAAATAAAGAATGAATGGTATAAAGCTGATTTTATAGGTACTGTTATTTTACCTACTGGTACAGGAAAAACAGGTGCGGCTATTATGGCTACTGAAGATTTTAAAGACTCTTCTATTCTTATAGTAGTACCAAGCATACCACTTAAAAATCAATGGGAAGGTATTTTAAAAGACAGTGGTTATACTAATGCAAATGTATCTGTTATTAATACAGCAATTAAAAACACATATGTTGTTGATATTCTTATTGTTGATGAAGTACATAGGTGTGGAGCAGATGAATTTAGGAAAGTATTTAAATCTGTAGCTTTTAATAAAATATTATGCTTAACAGCAACACTTGAAAGGAGTGACCAGAAGCATTATATTGTAGAAGAATATAGTCCTGTAATCTATAAAAAAACAATTAAGCAAGCACTTGAATTAAATCTAATTCCTGAGTTTATTGTTTATAATTTATCTGTAACTGTATCAGACAAAAGCAGAGAATTATATGAAAGATTAAATAAGAAGTTTAATAATTTCTTTTCTTTCTTTAATTTTGATTTTAATACAGCTATGGGTTGTCTTCAATATGATAATCATAGAAAGCTATTTTCAAGAGCTACAGGATATGATGAACAAACTATTAGAGTTAAGGCCATTAATTTTAGTAGAGCTATGAGAGATAGGAAGAATTTTATTTATCATCATCCTGATAAAGCTGAAATTGTATTAGATATTATTAAGAAATTTGAAGATAAAAAATCCATTATTTTTGCAGAAAGAAAATCTGTATTAGAAGATTTGAAGAAACTTATACCTAATTCAGAAATTTATGATGCTTCTAAACCAAAGAAATCTTTAATAAAGATTGTGGAAAGGTATAAAAATAATGAATTTAAAGTCCTTTTAACAGCTAAAGCACTTGATGAAGGATTAGATGTACCTGATATTGATATAGGTATTATACACTCAGGAAATAGTTCTAAAATTAATGGAAAGCAAAGAGTTGGAAGACTTCTTAGGAAAGATGGGACTAAAATACCACTCATAATAAATCTGTATCTTGAAAATACACAAGATGAGAAGTGGTTAATAAACAGGGGAAAAGATATTCCTAACACTTATTGGATAACTAATGTAAATGATATAAATGATGAACCAAACAAAGAATGCCTTAAAGATGAAAATAGATCAGCATATTTCAATAAAAGGGTGCAGTTATTCTAATTATAACATACAAGATTTAAGTAAAGAATTAAATATAGAAGAACATGAAATAAGAGAATTATTAACTGAGATGCAAGCAGAATTATATTACGCATCTATAAAAAATAAATTTGATGATAAATATTGTGGAATATACTAATTTTATTAGTAAAATTGGATTAACAGCTAATCAATTTATATTAGCTTATCTTTTAATGATTAAAAGGTATGACCTTTTGTATAAATATATAGAAGGAATAAGAAAAAATAATCCAACTATCTCTAATGAATATGGTGGAATACCAAGATATGAAATAGATGATTTAGAGGATAGGGGCTTTATTGCCCAAATAGCATCTGATAATGAGTATGCTGATAATTATATGGTACTTGATAAATTTACCAAACACTTCAAAACTATTGATAGTGTTGAAGCTATAGAGTTTTGGAATGCTTATCCTGAAAGAATCTCTAATGAAACTACTTCATGGCGTGGTAGAAATATGAATAAAGATGCTTTTATTCTTTATTATACAAATTTAATAGGACATGATAAGGAACTACATGAACTTGTTATGAAAACTCTTAAATATGAGAAAACCAAAGGTATTCTTAAAGAAGGTATGCAAAAATGGTTAGAA
>RZZN01000086.1 GCA_009929855.1 Gammaproteobacteria bacterium | reverse complement strand
GGTCTGCAGCACTCAGGGCCAACATCACGCGCAGCGGCATTTCACGACTCTCGATGACGGTACGAACCGACAACTGACCGCAAACGAGTCCTGCCGTCAATGATGCCGAAAATTTTATGTCAACGACTTATCGATTTCCATCTGCGGTGTTTTCGCCGGATCGCCGGCGCCCTGTCCGGAGCGACGCACGTGGTCAACACCTCGGTCGTCGAGCCGTATCTGAAGACCGTGCGCAGGATGGATGATCCGACTGTCCGTTACCGCCACCTCGATCCTGAACGCCATCGAACCGTCGCCGTGCGCTATCCGGGCCTTCGCCAAATCGCCAAGGATGAGGCACCATTGATCGAGGAACTGGCCGCGGTCGCCGCGGAGTACCACATGGAGCTTCGACTCTGCAGTAATCCGGAGCTCGATCTACCCACAGCGCAATGCTGCAGTCTGGAAGGTCTCACGCCGTACGGAGCTCGAACGGTCCGGGAGGTCGCCGCTTTGCCACAGGCTCCGACGCGCAGCGGGTGCCGCTGCCTGAAGACCGCGGACATCGGAATGGACAACACCTGCATTGCAGGCTGCCGATATTGCTACGCCGTGCAATCGCAGAAGAGCGCGATTGAGAACTTCAAACGACATGACCCAACAGCGGCGATGCTGCGTTGACGGCGACCGCCGAGTGCGTCGGCCTTCGCTGTCCCGAGGTTGATATCGGGTCGATATACGCGGCTAAGCAAGATCGAGGAAATGGCATGAGGGAACGAGGTAGGAGCGGCCTCGGGATAATGTAACGCCTAGCCGCGAAGCTTTGGGAGGGCCGTGATGCCACACGGTGCGAGTCGCCACAATAGGTAAATCATTCGTAGTCCATACCCGAGCGAGGCTGGAATGGAGCCGCGTATCTTCTGGCGCGATTGGTCTGCCTTACTGACTCCCACTTCTTGTTTGCCAGTCTCCCGAACTTCGAGATCCGGATGCGTGTCGTGGCTTTAAGAGTAGTCGAGCTCCAGGCTCTTATAGCCGGCCAGAACCCCCCATGTTTGGCTCGACGGCGATTCGGGAGCCGCCGTCGAGGCCAGTTCGAACAGGATGAACCCGGTCGAAACGATGGGAATACGCTTGTGCATGTCTAGAGCGGCATCCGCGTCACGCGAAGACACCTTGTTCGATCCGCCCGAGGGTGTCCATCACGCCCTCGGCGCCGATGTCCGTATCGAGCAGGCTGAGCGGCGTGGCGCCGCCAAGTGATGCATTGGCGGACTTGAGCCAATGGATGCTGGCGTCCAGGTCCTCGAAGACCTCTGCGCCGCGGGCCACCACGCGTGCCAGTCGGAGCAGCTTGGAGGACTCCTCGCTGCTGAGCTTGCCCTCGCGCTTGCGGCGGGCCAGGGTGCGCTCGGAAATCCCGACGGCGGACGCCAGCTCCGCCTGAGTCAGACCCGTGAAGCGGGTCAGCACATCCAACGCGCCGGCCGGGATGCCGCGGCGAATAAAGGTGACCCAGTCGAGCGGGGAGCGCGGAACGCGCCGCAGGACCTGCGGGCCACCCAGTAGATCATCCACTGTCAGCGATGCATGAACGGATGGCGCCAAGTCTGTGGACATCGGTCATCGCCCGGAAGCCAGATGGCATGAAGGATAGTCAAAATCGGCCGCGGTCGTGCCGCTCATGGCTGCGCGGTTCGAGCAGGCGACGCGGCGGAGTGGAGCCGTCCGCACCATGCCTCCGCCGGACGGAGCGGGCCGCCGGTCCAGCCACAGCGTCGGCCTTCGATCGTCGTGCGCGTCATCGCGTTCAGGTCGATCGGGTCGAGATCAGTCGGCGCCCAACCCGCCCCGCTCGGCCTCGATCAGGCCCACAGCGAACAAGGGGGCGTCCGGACGGATCGGCTCGACCTCGACGCCATAGGCATCGCGAAAGGCCCGGCCCGCGACGCGACGCCCGGACCACTTGATCTCGAAGGCGCGCAGACCGCTCGCCTGCTTGACGACCAGGTCGACCTCGGACTGGGCGCGCGTGCGCCAGAAGAACAATTCCGCGGGTGAGCCGAGCGAGGCGTTGTGTTTGGCGACCTCGGCAATGACCCAGCTTTCCCAGAGGGTGCCGATGTCGGGGCGCAGGGCGTCGGTCGAGAAGGCGTTCAGGAGCGCGTTGCGGATGCCGGTATCCCAGAAGAAGACCTTCTGACCCTTGGCGATCTCCTTGAGCGGATTGGTGCTGAAGGAGGGCAGTCGGAAGATGATGAAGGTCTGCTCGAGCAGGTCGAGGTAGCGGTCCACGGTCGGTCGCGCCATCTGCAGTTGGGTCGCGAGCTCGTTGACCGAGACCTCCGACCCGGCCTGATGAGCGAGCAACAGGAGCAGCCTCTTGATGAGGTCGGGCGTCTTGACCAGCCCCGTCTGGAGCACGTCTTTCCAGAGATAGTCGGCGCTCAGCTCGCGCAGCAAGGGGGCGGGGTGGTCACTTGTCACCACCTCGGGGTAACTGCCGAAGGCCAGGCGCTGCAGCAACAGCGCGCGCAGTGGTGACGCGAAGTGTCGGCGTAGGTGATCGGGCGCGAGGTCGGGGCTATACCAGGTCTGCGCACCCAAGGTCTCGGTGAGCAAGAGCGGTGGCAACACCAGCTTTCGGTTGCGGCCGGTGAGGCTCTCCGCCGCCTGATCGAGCAGATCCAGCGATGAGGAGCCGAGCAGCAGGATCCGCGTCGGCAGCCGGGAGTCGTGCCAGCCCTTAATGATCCGCGACGCTTCCGGCAGGCGTTGCGCCTCATCGATCACCAGGACCGGCGGGTTGCCGAGCGCGCGCAGTCCCTCGCTGGGGCCAGCGCGGCGGCGGCCAGAAAACGTGCCTTGTCCAGCTCGATATCGAAGTTCAGAAAGACCGCCCCCTTCCCGGCCAGCACGCGCTCCACCAGGGTCGTCTTCCCGACCTGGCGCGCGCCGAGGATGATGCCGACCTTGTCCTCGGCGAGGATGTCCTTCAGGCGCGCTTCGGCGTTTCTCACGAGATAGGTCAAGATCACTTTAACCTGTGATTCTGTATACCAGAGATAACAGGATAACAGGTTTCTGGGACAACGCCGTGGCTGAACCGTCGTGGCTCAGAAGGCTAGTGGGCCACGCGTGCTGCAAGACGCCGCGAGGCGAGGGGTGTCCGGCCGGTCGCGACGCCTGGTCGTGATCTCTCGCCCTGCGCCGATGGTGACTCGTTGCGTCACCCACGACCCGGCGGCCCCTCAGCCCGCCGGCATTCGCACCTGGCGCCCCCAGGGGCAGGCAAAGTGCATCGGGCCGGTGAGGATCCAAAGGGTCGGGATCGTCGGTGCCTCGGCTGGCCAGGGACCTTCGCCGTCGGTGAAATAGAGGATGCCGTCGGGGCTGTGGCTGGCGAGGAACGCCGGCTCGAAGACCGGGCGCAGATCCGTTCCGCCGCGTCCGCGGAGGTCTCGGATGGCGCCGGTGTAGGGATGGACGCGCTGGATGGCGGCATCGCATTCGACGATGGTGATGGTCGCATGGCTCGCGAGCAGGCTCACCTGGCGCGCGATCTGGACCAGCGTCTCCTCCTCCATGCTGCTGGAGGTGTCGATGGCGACCAGCAGCCCCAGGTGCCCGATCGGGCGACGCACCCGCCCCGGGATCTCGCCCACACGGTTCGGGAAGCGTCGATTGGGACGCGCGTAGCTGAAGTCCCGTTGCGATGCGCGCAGACGCGCCGGGAAGGCCGCGATCGCCTGTCGCCAGTCGAGCGCGGGGGGCGGACGCCGCGGGTCGGTGCGCAGCAGGAGGAGCAGCTCACCGGGGGTGCGTCCGGCGATCCGCGTCGGACTCTCCGACGGAAGGACCGAGCGTTCGCGTGGCAGGCGGGCGAGCAGCGTCTCGACGAGGGCGGTCCCTCGGCCGTCGTCTGCCGCTGCCGCGAGGAACCGATGATCGTCGACCGCTCGCCAGAGTCGTACGCGCAGGGTGCCGTCGCGCCGCGCGTTGGCCAGCCGCTCATAGCGTTCCCAGGTGCTCTGGTGTGCCTCCAGCCCGAAGCGGCGGTATTCCTCCCAACGCGGCGGGGCGCCGGGCAAGGGCTCATGGATGTATTCGTTGGCGGCGATCTCCATCGCCAGCTCCATCAGGTCGGGGAAGGCCACCTCGCGCAGCTCGGGCCGCGTCAGGTGGCCGAGGACGAGGTGGTGGATCTCGTGGAGCAGGATGCCGGGCAGGAAGCGCGCCTTCGCTTGAAAGAACCCGAGGTTGACGTGCAGACGAAAGCGGTCGTTGACACGCGACACGGCCATAGCCGCGACCGTCGGGTCATCCGTGACCACGAGACCGGCAAGCAGACAGACATAGCCGGGATAGCGCACGTAGAACCCGGCCCGTGCGAGCTGCGTGGCGAGCCACTGGCTGCAGTCTCGGTTCATGGCCGCCTGCCCCCCGTCGCGGCGTGGGCGCCGTCCAGGAGTCCGAGCCGCTCGGCGGTGGTCCGCAGCCCCTTGCCGGCGGGGGGGTCGAGCTGCGCCAGCAGACAGGCGAGGCCGTCGCGCACGGCGGGATCGGCACGCAGCAGGTCCGGGCGCGGATGCTCGCGCAGATAGCGCTCGACCCCGGTGACGAAGGCCCAGGCGCGGTGACGCAGCGGCTGTCCGGCAAGCCAGCGCGACACCGCCAGCGCGGTGGTGCCCTCGCGGTAGCGGGCCAGTGCCTCGCCCGGCTCCAGACGCAACAGGGCGATGGTGTAGGGATTGGCCCCGAAGGCGCGTTGCAGACGCTCGACCTGGTCGCCGGGCAGGTCCTGGAACAGACGCTCGAGACTGTCGAGGCTCAGTCCCCGGCGCCTGATCAGGGTCGCGCTCTCGGCGTGATCGGTAAGCCGCGTCTCGATCTGATCGACCAGCAGCTCCAGGATGTCGGTGCGCCCGTCCTTGCGTGCGCCGACGACGAGCTGTTGGGCCCGGCGGTCGCGGTGATAATCGGTGAGCAGACGCTCGAGCTCGACCCCCTCGATCCCGCCCTCACCGGCATGGAACCTCAACAGCGGCTCGATCCAGACCGGCGGCAGATAGCCGCCGAGTGCATCGCGCAGCGCGCGCTCGTCGCGACGACGGCCATGCCCGCGCAAGAGGTCCGAGACGTGCCTCCAAGTACGCGGCGGGACGTCGTCGAAGAGTCGATCGTAATGGCGTGCGATCTGCATCACCGCGGGGTGCAGGGCCTGATGCTGGGCCCAAGCAAGCCAGGCCGAGCGGTCGGCGCGCACCCGAATCTGCATGAATCGCTTGCGCAGCGCCGGGTCCAGCGGCGTGACCTGATAGCTGCCGTCCTCGGGGTTGATCGCGGCCACCATCGACCAGCCCTCCGGGAGTCGATAGTCGTGCAGTGAACGCGCGGTGAGGAGCTGCAAGGCAGGATTCTGAACGAAGCGCTCGGCGCGGTTCAGCTCCTCGAGCAGGAGCAGGCCTTGTCCATCTTGGGGCAAGGCGGCCGGGCAGGCATAGTGGGTGCGCCCCTCATGGATCATCGGCAGCCCGACCAGGTCGGACGGCTCCAGCAGCGACAGGTCGAGGATGCGGTGCTCGATCCCCAAGGCCGCGGCCGTCGCCGCGATCAGCTCGCTCTTGCCGATCCCGGTCGGCCCCTCGAGCAGGACGGGCTTGCGCGTCGCGTAGGCGAGTCGCAACACCGCCTGGACACGCGGTCCGAGCGGCAGGACGATGCCCTCGTCCGGTTCGCTGGCTGGGAGACCGGACGGGAAATCCAGCGGTACGTCGCGCCGCCGGGCGCTATGGCGCCTGGTACCGCAGCACTGACAGACAGGACGTCATGATCCGCCGATCGCCAAGCGATGGTAACAATCCCGATGCCAGCAAGGCGATCTCATAGAGAGACACTCCGCCGTCACTTCACATGCGAACAGAGCAGTGGAGGCGATCTCGGTGAGAACCAATCGATCGAAAATGGTCGGGCAGTCCGCTTTCGGTGACGATTAGATTTTCGGGCACTGCGACCTCGATCGGTGTTCTGTGTTCTGTGTTCTCAATGCGCAGTATGTGAAACCCACCGCGCTCATCTCCGGCAACCAATGTACTCAAGTCTCCGGAGATCGCTGTGCAATACATGGCGGCATCTGCCGAGTAGCGCATCAAGCATGCTCCGGTGTCGAGGTCCCAGACCCGTAGAGTGTGGTCAGCAGAGGCGGAAACTAGGCAGTTCAATCTCTCCCGAACCCACGCCAAATCCTTCATCCTAAAAAGGGCAGTTGGCACCCGTCGCGGGCCATTTCTGCCCCACGGGGGAGTACACATGAGCCTGCATCCGTGGCTACGCCGGGGCCGGCAGTGCTGCCGGCGGCTGCAGTTGGCGGCCATGCAGGTCCTTCACCAGCGCACGCGAGAGCAGCCGGTACCAGCATTGCAGTGGCGTCCACTGCTCCGCAGTTCGGCGCAGGGTGCTGAAGACATCCGCGATCTTGCGGCAGGTCGCCTCCACCCAGGCGGCCTCGGCGTGGGGATGGCTGATGGTGAGGCGGGTCTGCCCACTGTGACGCGTCAGTCGCGCCGGTGCCGTGAGCAACAGCGGGCGGCTGGTGATCGCCTCGGTATGCTGACGCGGGTCGGCCAAGCGCACGAACAGACTCCACCAGTTGTCGGTCAGCGCGGTGATGCGCGCCATGAAGCGGCAGCGCTTGAGGTCCCGGGTCGTAAAACCGCCCCGGCCCCAATGATTCTTGAGCTCGTCGAAGGGATTCTCCGCATCGGCGCGATCGCGATACAGCTGCGCCACGCTCAGGATCTCCTGCGTCAGCGAGGTCACCAGCACGGCGTACTCATAGACTATGGTCTCGTCGGTGAGCTCAGCGAAGCTCAGACGCAGCTGATCGGGATCGCCTTGGTCGACGACAGCCAGGTCGGCGTTGACGCGTCGGCGCAGCACGATGGCGCGCCGCGCGCGGCTCCAGCCCGACAGACGCAAGGTCGTCTCGGCTCCCTGCCAACCTTGACCGGCCTCGCACCAGTCGGCGTCGCGCATCAGGTGCGCGACGACCTTCTTCACGCCCGAGGTCATGCGCAGCTTGAACAAAAAGGGGATCTCGGCCTGCTCGGCACGCGCCATGTTGGCTTGGTTGCCCCAGTCGCGGTCGCCGCGGATGCACAGCGGCCAGTGCGCCCACGGCAGACGCGCGAGCAACTCCCACAGCCCCGGTGCGCTGTACTTGGACGCGCTCTGATGGCCGGCCTGTACCTCCACGTCTAGAATCAGGCGCAGACCGGCGATGAAATACGTGTGATAGGTGTGCGAGGGCCGCCCCGGCTTGTGCGGGTTGTCGCCTTTAACCGCACCCTCTTGATGCCCGTACAGTGGCTTGACCGTGACGTCGGCATCGAGCATCCAGGGCACGCCCAACAATGGGGCCACGCAGGCGTCCAGGTGGTCTTGCAGCCAGGCGACCCCCTCGGCTTCATCGAGCTTGCCGAGGTTGCGCCGCACCGAGTCCTCGCTGACCACCGCCCCCAGACCGAGCAGGGCGGCGTTGATGGTCTCGCCGCGGAGCCCACTGATGTGCGCGTCGCGCTGATGTCCGGACAGCAACGCCAGCACGGCGGTGCCCAGCACGTCGCGCGTGCGCGGCGCGTTCGGGCTCGTCAGCCGCAGCGGGCAGCTCGCGACCCAGGCATCGAAGCGCCCGCCGAGACATAGGAACTCGGTGAAGAAAGGCAGCTGCCCCAGCGGGGTCACCGCTGCCTGTGCATCCCACTCGACGTGGACACGACCGCCAAAGGTATCGACCGCCACCGGCCCGGCATGCGGCACCAGCGCAGTCGTTTCGGGTTCACCCTGTGGGTGAGGAATCGGATTGCTCATCGGGACCTCCTTGCCTCACTATTTCAGCAGCTTGCATCATCGAAGGCAAGGTGTAACTGCTCCATTTAGGTTCATACCGAAACCGTGTGATCCGCATGGCGGGTGCTGGGCCGGCCACTGCGCGGTCCGGAAGCCTCGACAAGCGCGTTGCGCGGACGCACACTATTCGGCGTGATGGGTTGACCGTTTGAGCAGCGAGCGTCGATGTCGATGGAGCCATTCAAGAGTCCCGTGAGCCGGTTGGCGCGATTGTTCCAGAAATCGCGCGATGCGTGGAAGGAAAAAGCCCTGGACAAGCAACAGCGGCTGCGTGCCGCGCGGATCCGGATTCGCGATCTGGAGAAGAGCCGGGCGTATTGGAAGGAGCGTGCCCTGGCGGCGGAGCGCGGTGAGTCGCGTGGTCAGACGCCCCCCGGTGAAGGCGGGGAGGTGGTGGTGGCCGACGGCGAGGAGCCGCCCCCGGCAACGCGGATGCTGGCGCGACCGTCGCACCATCGGTTTCCGCTGCTCGCGATCGAGTTGACGCTGCGGTTGTCTCTGATCGCGGGGCTGGGCAGCCGTGGGGTGCCGCGCCTGCTGCAGTGGCTGACCCCGTGGTTGCCGCTGGGGGTGCCGGCACACACGACGGTCCTCAACTGGGTCGACCGGTGTGGCCTGGCGCACTTGCAAGAGACCCCGCCTCGGCGCACGGATTGGATTGATATCGTGGATCACACCCTCACGCTGGGGGCCGCGAAGTGCCTGCTGATCTTGGGGATCACGGTCGAGCGGCTGCGCCACACCGGCTTCAGTCCGTCGCACGAGGCGATGACGGTGCTGGCACTGGAGGTCACGTTGGAGGCTCGGCAGTTACGCACCACTCTACCAGGCGCGTCACTCAGACCCCATCGCCCGGCAGACTTTTCGGGGGGGCTCAAAGTCTATATGCACTCGCCCTACCGTCACGCAAGCCAAGCGCCCCGTCATTTGCTCAGCCGCAAGAAGCTCCAGGCGACTGTTCTTCGACCGATTCGGTCCGGCCAAGATGCGGCTGAGAATGGATGGATGCTGACCCGCGGTGCTTCGGGTCGAAGGCACCTGGCTATACAAAACTCTAAGTGTATGCTGTAAGATTCGGTTTTCCTTACTAGGGAGACGGCATCATGGGCTGGGCAGAGGCGGAGTTTGAGGGCATCGATCTGGGGGATGCGCGACGCAACCGACGGGTCATCCAGCTGGTGGAGCGACTGGCCGAGCGGCCCACGGCGAGCCTGCCGGGGGCGTGCCAGGGCTGCGTTGAAACCCAGGGGCCTATCAGTTGTGTGGCAACGACGCCGTCGAACCCTCGGCCTTTGTGGGGTAGCGAAGCGGACCTTCGCGACCAGTGAGGCCCGGGGGGATCGCGGAGCTTCTCTAGTCGCGCAACACGCCTTGCCGGTTAGTATATGTGCGTCTACGCTTCTAACCGATGCTCGACCGAAGACCTCATTTTTCCCTCCCAGCACTTCGCCCTGAATGGCGAGCTGGAGTCGATCCTATTGAAGCGGACCTCATTCGATACGAATTTGCGGAATCAAGGTGCCTGGATAAGAATGACTCGCATTTCCGCCATCTTGCAAGCGCACCCCTCCCGCCGGGGTCGGCACCGGACCCGATCCGAAAGGTCGAGCTGCGCGTCGTCGGCGCGGACGGCCCCGCTCGCGACGCACCTCCTCGGCCTCCTGCGCAAGGAGCAGCGTGCTGATGCGCTGGAGGTTGCGTGCCGGCACCGCCAAGGCGGTGTCGCGCTTAAAGCCGTCGATGCCGTGGTCGCGACAGCGGTCGAGCCTGGGGACCTCCAGCGCGTTGAGCGCGGATTCCACGGCGGAGTGGTTGCGGCGCAACCGGATGAAGCGCAGATCGCCTTCGAGTTCATGCCCAGCCACCGAGCATTTGCAGCATTTGCCGTTTTTCGGCAGCACCGCAAAGTCGATCAATTCGGCCAGTGCTTCGTGGTTGGCGGGGCTGGGAAAGATCTTGTCCATGCTGACGCTGCGGACTGCAGAGAAGGGCGCCACGGTCTCCTCGACCAGGGGCACCGCGACCTGATCATCGGTGATGCGCTCCATCACCCGATGGTGCACGATGAAGCCTTGCTGATTCTCACTGATTGCGACGCGCGGACCCCGCCTCACCGCGCCGCCGGCCTTGCGTTTGCAGATCCACTCGATCTGGGGCTGGACGACCGAGAAGACCTTCTCAGCATGCGGGATGGTTTTACAGCCCGGCACCGGGCGGCGGATCTGGTCGGTCTGCCGCTCGCCGTGGGCGACGAAGGCATCGAGCGCCTCAAGCAGGAAGCTCGGCAGCGTGGCGATCGGGTGCAGGAGAATGCGCGTCTCCCGCGCCCGCATCAGAGCCCCTTCGGCCATCTCCAGTTCGTCCGCATGGGCTCCGTCGATGTCCGTGCACCGTGCCGCGCGTTTCTCAGAATCGGGTGTGGTGGAGTGCTTGAGGGTTTGCGCCCGACGATCGGCTGGCTTCAATCAGCGCTAGTTGTCCGCGCTTCGCCGCCGATCGCTCAGACCGACGTCCTCGCACTGGCCGACGCTGGTCTCGGTGGCCTTGCGCGGCGCATCGTCGAGCAGATTAATGTCTGCCAGGTCATGGACATGGGTCTCGACCAGAAAGGAGTCACAGCGGCCCGCAAGGGAATCGTCCGGTTTTTTTCGACCGGCGCGTGGCCGGCGCTCACGACCTCTTGGTTGATGCGGTCGAGCAGTTCGGGTGCTAGAAGGCTCAGGGTATCCTTGAGCAACTGCAGGTTATCGGTCGTGTCGTCGGCCTTGACCCCCAAGTTCAGGATCCCGATCACCGGAATCGCCCACTGCGACAGGCTGGGCCGGTCGGTGTCAGTCCTTCCGTCGTCCTCACCGCTGCCCGCAGGGCGCAGCTCGGCGCGGAGCGCCAACACCCGCTCGTGCATCTGCCGGGTGGTGTCGATGCGCCGCGAACCGCGCGGCAACAAAACCGGCCCTGTCGGAAGATTTCGGCGGCATCGCTGGGCAGGTCGCCTTCACCCTCTCCGCTCAGTCCACGCCCTTGAAACATGTTCCGGCCTGCCGCGGCGACGAGATCCGCGGAACCGAACGGGCAAGTGTGCCGGCCGACGGCAAAGTCGACCACGGCACCCCTTGAATTATTGGTCCAGAGTGCAACAGCGAGATTTCATAAGCACTTTTTTGAGATTGCCGCCGGAACACATCCCCAAATCTCCGGCAACTTGTCCATCGTTGTTCGACGTTCCGCTAGCGAATCTTGATGCGAGGGAATCATGATCAAACTAAGCTCGGTATCGAAGCCGGCTCCGGTCCCTTCTGCCTTTGAATCCATGGTGGGCTTGGAAGAAGCCGCCGTAAGAGACATCACAATCGGCGGGACAGGACATCCCGGCGACGGCTCTCGCTCTCTCAAGTTCCTCGCCGTCAAGGGAAAAGGCGAGCCCATACCGGTCGTGCCATCGCATGGTGGTTTGGAGAGCATCATCGGGCCGACCGATGAACGCATCCGGATTCTAGACACGGATTTGTTTCCATGGCGGATGATCTGCGCGCTCCGGATGCGAGGAGCCTCGGGCGCGGGGGCGATCGGGACTGGATGGCTAGTGGGTCCGAAGACGGTGATCACCGCGGGCCACTGTGTTTACTCGAATCACTTCTTCGGTGGCTGGGCATCCTCGCTCGATGTAAGCGCGGGGCGCAATGGAAGCGATTTCCCCTTCGGAACGGTTGTCAGCCGGCGTTTCAGCTCAGTCGACCTTTGGGTGAACAGTGAGAGTCCTGACTTCGATATAGGATGTATTCATCTTGATGACCCGATCGGTAACGAAGTCGGCTGGTTTGCCGTAGGTACCATTGCCCCTGATGAGCTTGAAGGATATATGGTGAACATTTCCGGATATCCAGGGGACCGGGGCCGTGGGACCGAGCAGTATCATCACAGCAACAGAGTATTGCGGGTGTCCGAACGGAGACTCTTCTATGACGTGGATACCTTTGGCGGGCAGAGCGGGGCACCGGTTTGGATCCACGAGCGTGATGACGCGCCGCCAATCGCAGTAGGTATCCACGCGTATGGCGTGGGCGGCTCTCCCGGTGGACTGGAGGCCAACTCGGCCCCACGCATCATTCCCGAGGTGCTGGAGCAGATCCGTGCCTGGGTCGAGGAAGACGGGGGCTGGCCCGGCGCGACGTGAAGGGAGCACCCTTGCGCATCATCATCGTCGACGTCAGCGGCCTGCCGATTCCGGAGGCGAGTGTGACGATCGTTGCAAGCACGGTGACGGTGCCGGAAATCGCGTTATTGGCGGACGCGAGTGGGGTCGTGCGGCTGACCCTGCCTAAAGGACGCTTCACGTTCCAGGCGTATGGTCCGGGCGGAGTGCAGGGGATGATTTCTGTCGAAACCGACGGCACTCGGGAGTCCACGGCTGAAATCGTGATGACCGAAGAAGCGGCGAGACAATAACAGGTGACCGGTCCGTATTTCGGCGACTGTCTTTCGACAGGTGGGCGCGACCACATGGTCCCGGGTCGATGCCCGGTGGTTGGCTGTCGCGCTCGGGCGCCACATTGCTTGCGTGAATAGGAGCCGGCCATGTACCGTCGGGAATGCCTGGACCGGGTCATCCAGAAGTGCATGAATGACCCGATACGTCACCTGATCGTGCCGGGGCGGTTCCGAGGAGTCCTGCCCGACGGTACAACACTCGGCGATCTGATCCTTGATGTCATCGAGAACGCCGAGCTCGATCACTCGCTGCGTGAGATCTACCAGAGACTCGAAAGCGACAACCCAAACGCTGAGTTTCATGTTGCGATGGAAAGTTGTCTCGGTCTGGGCAAACCGACGAGCCCGGGACGTCCGCGTTGGTATGACCATCGGCTGCCGCTGAATAAGCCGCTTATTGACCGAAAGGATCTCCGTGCCGGCCTCTACAGAGTGCTTGAGGCCGATCCCCATGTTTAAAAAAACCAGCACATCATCGTTTAGCCGATTGGCTCAGGGCGTCTTAGGGTCTTTGTCCCATGGGCTGGCATTTTTGGCCTTGTTGTTGATTTGGCAATTGGCATCGACGGCGCTATCCGACAACACGCTGGTGCCCAGTCCAATGCAAGCCTGGCATGCACTCGTCTACGATATCCCCACGGAAGCTCTGTTGAACGACATTCGGGCGAGCCTGTCCCGCGTCGCGATTGGCCTCATAGGAGCGATTCTGGTTGGTGTTGCTCTTGGCATCCTGCTTGGGCCTATGCAGCGGATCGGGGATTTCGTTGCCGCAATGCTCGAATATTTGCGACCCATCCCGCCGATCGCGTGGATTCCTCTGGCAATTTTGTGGTTCGGGATCGGTGAATTATCGGCTTGGTTCATCATCTTTCTGGCAGCCTTTTTTCCGATATTCACCAACACTTTCGCCGGGGCGCGAGCGGTGACGCCGACCCATCGAACCGTGGCTCGAAGCCTGTCGGTCAATCATCGAATGTTCATCTGGCATGTACTGATCCCGAGTGCGTTACCGCAGATCGTGACCGGCGTGCGCGTAGCCGCTGGATTCGCCTGGATGGCTGTGATCGCCTCCGAAATGGTCGCGGCCCAGTCCGGGCTTGGCTACATGATCCAGATCAACCGATTCTTACTGATGAGCGATAAGGTCGTTGCGGGCATGGTGGTGATCGGTCTGATCGGCTATCTTAGTGCCTGAACGGAAACCGCTTTATTCATGCAGAACAATGGGTTAAAATATTTCTCGACTCCGAAGATCGCGAGCCTGCTCGGCGTCCTGAGGCTT
>RZZN01000085.1 GCA_009929855.1 Gammaproteobacteria bacterium | reverse complement strand
CTTGCCCTCGACATAGAGCTTGGAGCCCTTGTGGAGATATTGCTTGGCGATCTCGGCGAGCTTGCCGAAGATCACCACACTGTGCCACTCGGTGCGCTCCTGTTGCTCGCCGGTATTGCGATCCTTCCAGGTCTCGCTGGTCGCAAGACGGAGATTCGCCACGGCATCGCCGTTCGGCATGTAACGCACCTCTGGATCAGCGCCGAGATTCCCAATCAGGATCACCTTGTTGACGCCGCGAGTTGCCATCGTCTACTCCTGCCCAGCTTCATGTTCTGGGACGCTTGATATCAATAGGATCGATCGTCGCCGTGATGTCTCCCTCGGCGAGCCATCAGGCACGGCCGGAGAAGGTCTGCAATCTTGCCCAATCGAGCTGACGCGTGTCCACTTTGAGGTATGCGACACCCTCCTCGCGGGCGACCACGGCCTCCTCCACCCCCGGCACGTCCAGTAGGCGCGCCGCCAATCCGGCATCCGCCGCATCCGGCATGTCACCAATGGGCAGCACGTGACGGGTGAGATTCTCGGGCATCACCATGGTCGCCGCGATGCCGATCCAGATCAGTGCCGTGACGGCACCCAGCAGATAGACTGCCCCAGGCCCGAAGCTCTGGTGCGCCAGACCACCGAGGAGTCCGCCGAGGAAGGCACCGATGAACTGCGCGCTGGAGAAGACACCCATGGCCGTTCCACGCGCCCCGGCCCGCGCGGCCTTGGAGACCAATGAGGGCAGGATCGCCTCCATGAGATTGAAGACGGTGAACATGACCAGCAGCAGCGCGCCGAGGATCCAGATCGAGTCCTGATAGAGATAGAAACCGATCATTGCCAGGCCCATGGCCGCGACCGCGCCGAGCAGGACACCGCGTGCCTTGCCGCCACGTTCGGCCATGATGATGAAGGGAACCATGGCGACGATGGCCAGCAGCACGACCGGCAAATAGAGCTGCCAGTGATCGACCGGCGCCAGACCCGCCGTGGTCACTGACAGTGGCAGCACCACGAAGAGACTGACCATGGTCAGATGCAGCAGAAAGATCCCCAGGTCGAGACGCCGCAGCGTGGGATTGGCGAGAACGCCGCCGAACTGGTCGAGCACCGGCTGGGCATCGCGATGGATCAGCGAGCGGTCGGGGGTGGGGACGAGATAGGCCAGCACCAGCATGCCCGCGAGCGCGAGCAAGGCGGTCAGCCAGAAGATCCCCGAGATCCCCAGCCAACGCGCCAGGGGCGGGCCGATCACCAGTGCGGCGGCAAAGGACAAGGCCACGCTGATGCCGATGGCCGCCATCGCCCGGGTGCGGACCGATTCGCGGGTCAGATCGGCGGTGAGCGCGATGGTCGCCGCGGCGATCGCGCCACTGCCCTGCAGGACGCGCCCCAGGATGACCCACTCGATGCTGTTGGCCAGGGCGGCGATCACGCTGCCGAGGGCGAACAGAATCAAACCGCCATAGATCACCGGTTTGCGCCCGACCCGGTCGGACAGCAGGCCGAGCGGGATCTGGAAGATCGCTTGGGTCAGCCCGTAGGCCCCGATGGCGAGACCGACCAGCAGGGGCGTGGCGCCAGCCAGGTCGTGCGCATAGAGCGCGAAGACTGGCAGGACCATGAAGAGGCCCAGCATGCGGGTCGAGAAGATGGCCGCCAAGCCGATGGCGGCGCGTTTCTCGGACGGGTTGAAGGGGATCAGTGGGGCGGAGGTAGTCACGGCCGTATGGATGCGGATCTCGAAGCGACGTGAGCGCGGAGTATATCAGCTTGCACGACGCGGCGGCGGGCGCGCACGCCGCGCATCCCGACCAGCCGGGCCCGCGCAAGCCGCGGTGCGGCTTGCGCGGGAGCACCGTCTGGTTCAGGATGGACGCGTCATGGTCGCATGCGCGCGCGCCACCCATTCTCACCGTCGCTGATCACTCGCCCACATGGATACCATCCGCATCCGCGGCGCACGCACCCATAATCTCCAGGGCATCGATCTCGATCTGCCGCGTGACCGCCTGATCGTCTTCACCGGGCTCTCCGGCTCGGGCAAGTCATCGCTCGCCTTCGACACCATCTATGCCGAGGGTCAGCGCCGCTATGTCGAGTCGCTCTCCGCCTATGCCCGGCAGTTCCTGTCGGTGATGGAGAAACCAGACCTGGACCAGATCGAGGGCCTGTCGCCGGCGATCGCGATCGAGCAGAAGACGACCTCGCACAATCCACGCTCGACGGTCGGCACCATCACCGAGATCCACGATCATCTGCGTCTGCTCTATGCGCGGGCCGGTCAACCGCGCTGCCCCGAGCACGCGCAGCCGCTGGAGGCGCAGACGATCGCGCAGATGATCGATCAGGTCATGAGCTGGCCCGTGGGCGAGCGGCTGATGCTGCTGGCCCCGGTGGTGGCGGCGCGCAAGGGCGAGTATCAGGGCTTGATCGCCGAGCTCAATGCGCAGGGATTCGTGCGCGCGAGCATCGACGGCGAGATCCACACGCTCGACGAAGCGCCCACGCTCGACCCGCGCAAGAAGCATGACATCGCGGTGGTCGTCGACCGCTTCCGCGTCCGCCCCGACCTCGGGGCGCGTCTGGCCGAGTCATTCGAGACCGCGCTCAAGCTCGCCGATGGGATCGCGCGCATCGCCTCGCTCGATGACCCGCAACGCCCGCTGACGACCTTCTCGGCCCGCTTCGCCTGCCCGGTGTGTGGCTACAGCATCCCAGCCCTGGAGCCGCGCCTCTTCTCATTCAACAACCCGGCCGGCGCCTGTCCGAGCTGCGACGGACTGGGCGTCAAGCCATTCGTGGATCCGGCGAAGGTCGTCACCGCGCCCCAGCGCAGCCTCGCCGATGGCGCCGTGCGTGGCTGGGATCGACGCAATCAGCAGGGCTTTCGTGTCATCCAGGCATTGGCCGAGCACTATGGCTTCGATGTCGAGACCCCCTGGAGCCAGCTCGCCGAGGACATCCGCGAATTGATCCTCAAGGGCAGTGGTCAGGAGAAGATCCTGCAGCGGCGACCCCAGGGGCGCGGCAGCGCGCGCCCACGCCCATTCGAGGGCATCCTCGCCATCCTAGAGCGTCGCTATCAGGAGACCGATTCGGACGCGGTTCGCGAGGATCTGGCCCGCCTGCTCTCGCATCACCCCTGCCCCGACTGCGGTGGTGCCCGACTGAACACGGCCGCCCAGCATGTGTTCATCGCCGATCACAGCCTGCCAGCGCTCGCCAACCTGCCGATCGGCGCGGCCTTGCGCTTCTTCGAGTCCCTGTCACTGCCGGGACAGCGCGGTGCCATCGGTGCGCCGATCATCCGCGAGATCCTCACCCGGTTACGCTTCCTGAGCGATGTCGGGCTCGATTATCTGACCCTGGCGCGCAGCGCCGAGACACTCTCGGGCGGCGAGGCCCAGCGCATCCGGCTCGCCAGCCAGATCGGCGCTGGCCTGGTCGGGGTGATGTACATCCTCGACGAGCCCTCGATCGGTCTGCATCAGCGTGACAATGCCAGACTCCTTGCCACCCTGACCCAGCTGCGCGATCTCGGCAACACGGTGATCGTGGTCGAGCACGATGAGGAGGCGATTCGCGCCGCCGATCAGGTCGTGGATCTGGGCCCGGGCGCCGGCGTCCATGGCGGCCGGGTCGTGGCGCAGGGCCGCGCCGAGGAGATCGCCACGATCAGCACGTCATTGACCGGCCGTTATCTCTCTGGCGCGCTGCGCATCCCCATCCCGAGCACGCGCGCCACGCCTGATCCGACCAGGGTCTTGAGCATTCGTGGTGCGCGTGGCAACAATCTGCGCGGGATCGATGTCACGATCCCGATCGGCGCGTTCGTTTGTGTCACTGGGGTCTCGGGCTCGGGCAAATCGACCCTGATCAACGATACGCTCTTGCCGATGGCCGCCCATCGGCTCAATGGCGCCAACCTCCAGGCGGTCCCGGACGCGACTATCGAGGGCCTGGAGCATTTCGACAAGGTGGTGGATATCGATCAAAGTCCCATCGGGCGCACCCCGCGCTCCAATCCGGCGACCTACACGGGACTCTTCACCTTGGTGCGCGACCTCTTCGCGGCGGTGCCCGAGGCACGGGCGCGCGGCTACGGACCCGGACGTTTCAGCTTCAATGTCAAGGGCGGACGCTGCGAGGCCTGCAAGGGCGATGGACTCATCCGCATCGAGATGCACTTCCTGCCCGACATCTATGTCCAGTGCGACGCCTGCCAGGGCCGTCGCTACAACCGCGAGACGCTCGAGATCCGCTACGCGGGCAAGACCATCGCCGAGGTCCTGGATCTGACGGTCGAGGATGCCCTCGCCTTACTCGCCCCGGTGCCACTGATCAAGCGCAAGCTCCAAACCCTGATGGACGTCGGACTGTCCTACGTGCGGCTCGGCCAGAGCGCCACCACACTGTCAGGCGGCGAGGCGCAGCGCGTCAAGCTCAGTCGGGAGCTGAGCAAGCGCGAGACCGGACGCACACTCTACATCCTCGATGAGCCCACTACCGGGCTGCACATCCATGATGTCAAGCATCTTCTGGAAGTGCTTCATCGCTTCCGCGATCAGGGCAACACGGTCGTGGTCATCGAGCACAATCTGGACGTGATCAAGACCGCCGATTGGATCATCGATCTCGGGCCGGAGGGTGGCGACCGCGGGGGCGCGATCGTCGCGGTCGGGACCCCGGAGGCGATCGCCGAGCGACCCGAATCCCATACCGGACACTTCCTGAAGCCGATCTTGGCGCGCGGGTGGTGAGGATTGGCCGCCACTCGGGGACGGTTTCCGGCAAGCGTTTGGCGTGCCTGGATCCTACCGAGGCGTCCAGTGCGTACGCCGGCGACGGGGGTCGCGTCTGATGCGCACGAGCCCCCAAGACGCGCGCCGTGCACTTGTGGCCAGAGCCAGGCATCAAGTAGAGTTCCCGGCAGCCATCCTCACGCATCCTGTCGGTGCCGGATCCTGACCCTCCAGGTGAGACAGCGTCCGGCCCGCCCCGCCTAGAGCCACCATGACATCCATGACCCCACAAGCCAGCTTCATCAATATCGGCGAGCGCACCAATGTCACCGGCTCGGCCCGGTTCAAGCGACTCATCCTCGATGGCGACTTCGACGCGGCGCTCGATGTGGCGCGTCAACAGGTCGAGAATGGCGCTCAGATCATCGACATCAACATGGACGAGGCGATGCTCGACTCGGAGTCGGCGATGACGCGCTTCCTCAACCTGGTCGCCGCCGAGCCAGACATCGCGCGCGTACCGATCATGATCGACTCATCCAAATGGTCGGTGATCGAGGCCGGGCTCAAGTGTGTCCAGGGCAAATGCATCGTCAACTCGATCAGCCTCAAGGAGGGCGAGGCGGCCTTCCGCGAGCAGGCCAAGGCGATCAGGCGCTATGGCGCCGCCACCGTGGTCATGGCCTTCGACGAGAGCGGGCAGGCCGACACCGCCGAGCGCAAGTTCTCGATCTGCGCGCGCGCCTACCGCATCCTGGTCGATGAGATCGGCTTCCCGCCCGAGGACATCATCTTCGATCCCAACATCTTCGCGGTCGCCACCGGGATCGAGGAACACGACAATTACGCGGTCGATTTCATCGAGGCGACCCGCCGCATCAAGCGCGAGCTGCCCTATGCCAAGGTCTCGGGCGGGGTCTCCAATGTCAGTTTCTCCTTCCGCGGCAACGACCCGGTGCGCGAGGCGATCCACTCGGTCTTTCTCTATCATGCCATCCGCGCTGGCATGGACATGGGCATCGTCAATGCCGGTCAGCTCGCCATCTACGACGATCTGCCAGCCGAGCTGCGCGAGGCGGTCGAGGACGTCATCCTCAACCGCCGTGCCGACGCCACCGAGCGACTGATCGAGCTCGCGCCCAGGTACAAGGGCGGTGGCGCGGATGTCGAGAACAAGCAGGATCTGACCTGGCGCGCGACACCGGTGGAAAAACGCATCGAGCACGCGCTCATCAAGGGCATCACGGATTTCATCATCGAGGACACCGAGGAGGCCCGTCAGAAGCTCGGCGCGCCCATTCATGTCATCGAAGGCCCGCTGATGGATGGCATGAATGTCGTCGGCGATCTGTTCGGCGAGGGCAAGATGTTTCTCCCCCAGGTGGTGAAATCGGCCCGCGTCATGAAAAAGGCGGTCGCCTATCTGGAGCCCTATCTGGCGGCTGAGCAGCAGGCGGGCGAGACCCAGGGCCGCATCCTCATCGCCACGGTCAAGGGTGATGTGCATGACATCGGCAAGAACATCGTCGGGGTCGTGCTCCAGTGCAATGGCTATGAGGTGGTCGACATCGGCGTGATGGTGCCGGCCGACCGGATCCTGTCCAAGGCGCGTGAGGTCCAGGCCGACATCATCGGGCTGTCCGGTCTCATCACCCCCTCGCTCGATGAGATGGTCCATGTCGCCAAGGAGATGCAGCGTCAGGGCTTCAGCGTCCCGTTGCTCATCGGTGGCGCCACCACCTCCAAGCTCCATACCGCGGTCAAGATCGAGCCGCATTACGCGCACCCGGTGGTGCACGTCAAGGATGCCTCGCGCGCGGTCGGCGTCGCCGCCAGCCTGCTCTCGAGCGACCTCAAGGCGGGCTATGTGGCCAAGGTGCGCGCCGAATATGCCGAGATCCGCCAGCGGCGCATGCAGCGCGGCGAATCCCGCGACTTCATCCCGATCGCCCAGGCGCGCGCCAATCGCGTCCCGCTCGATTGGACGTGCTATCAACCGCCGGTGCCCGCCGAACCGGGCGTGCAGGTCTTTCACGACATCCCGCTCGGGGAGATCGCGGCCCACATCGACTGGACCTTCTTCTTCCACGCCTGGGAGCTGCGCGGGCGCTTTCCGCAGATCCTCGATGACCCAGAGAAGGGTGAGGAGGCACGCACCCTCTTCGCCGATGCCAAGCGCATGTTGCATCAGATCATCAGCGAGCGCTGGCTCACGGCGGCGGCGGTCATCGGTCTCTTTCCAGCCAACGCGGTGGGTGATGACATCCAGGTCTACCGCAACGAGCGCCGCGAGGAGCCGCTGGTCAGCTTCCATTGTCTGCGCAAGCAGGGCCGGCAACCGCCCGGGCGCGCCAACGATTGTCTGGCCGATTTCATCGCCCCGGCGGACACGGGCATTGCCGACTATCTGGGTGGCTTCGCCTGCACCGCCGGGATCGGGATCGACGAGCGGGTCGCCGCCTTCGAGGCCGCGCACGACGACTACTCGGCGATCATGCTCAAGGCGCTCGCCGACCGACTCGCCGAGGCGCTCGCCGAGATGCTGCATGCTCGGGTGCGCACCCGGCATTGGCGCTATGCCCCTACCGAAACCTTGAGCAACGAGGATCTGATCGAGGAGCGCTATCAGGGGATCCGCCCCGCCATGGGCTATCCGGCCTGTCCGGACCACACCGAGAAAGACCTCCTCTGGCAGCTCTTGGAGGTGGATCGCCGCACCGGGATCTGGTTGACCGAATCCAAGGCCATGGTTCCCGCCGCCTCGGTCAGTGGACTCTATTTCTCACACCCCGACAGTCGCTACTTTGCCGTTGGCATGCTCGACCGCGACCAGGTCGCCGACTATGCCGAGCGCAAGGGCATGCGCCTGACCGAGATGGAGCGCTGGCTGGCGCCCAATCTCGGATACGAGGCCGAGTGAGCGGCCATCCGCGACCTGTCGACTGACACACCCCGCTGGAGCGCGGGGGTGTGTCTCACCGGGGCGGCGTCACCAGACGCTGGCCGGAGAGGCGCAGCCGCCGTCCAATCCATGCGTGTAGACTGTCGTGGATCGAGAGCATGGCTGGGATGACCAGCAGGATCAGCAGGGTCGCGAAGCCGAGTCCAAAGGCGATCGAGGTCGCCATCGGAATCAGGAATTGGGCTTGCACCGATTGCTCGAACAGCAGTGGCGTGAGTCCAGCGATGGTCGTCAAGGAGGTCAAGAGGACCGCGCGGAGCCGTTGACAGGCCGCTTCGACGATCGCCTCGTGCTCGGCGATCCCCTGATCCAAGAGCTCCTGATAGAACTTGACCAGGATGATCGAGTCGTTGATCACGATCCCGGACAGGCCGAACATGCCAAACAATGAGAGGATGGTCACATCGATCCCGATCAACCAGTGACCGAGCAGCGCGCCGGTCAAGCCGAACGGGATGGCGCTCATGACGACCAGCGGCCAGCCATAGGAGGCAAACACCCAGGCCAGGATCACATAGATCAACACCAGACCCAACACCAGACCTTTGCGCATGTCGCTGAAGGTCTCGCGCTGATCCGCCGAGCGACCCTCGAAGGAATAACTGATGCCGTAAACGGACTGTAGCTCAGGAAGTGTCGACTCGCTGAGGCCGGCGATGATTCGACCCGCGTTGTTGATCTCCGAGTCGACATCGGCCGAGACCTCGACCGCCAGCTTGCCCTCGGCATGGCGCAGGATCTCGAAGCCGCGCTGGGTCCGCCAGGTCGCGACACTGGTCAAGGGCACCGAGGTGCCATCGGGCAGGCGGATGTTCAGTCGCTCCAGCGTGCCCAGTCGCTCGCGCTCGGCGCGGGGGAGCTTGACACGGACCTCGACCTCGTCCGCGCCGTCCTGGAAGATCTGCACCAACTGCCCCTCGAAGGCGGTGCGCAGCTGCATCCCGAGATCGGCGACCGTCAGTCCAAGGGCGTGACCGGCCGGGGTCAGCGCATAGATGATCTGCTCGCGGCCGAAGGCCATGTCGTCCTCGACCGCGGACACCCCCTCGATGCCCTGGAGCACCTCGGTGAGGTCCAGCGCGGCGGCCTTCAGCGTCTCGGCATTGCGACCGACCAGACGCACGTTCAGATCCCGACCGGGTGGTCCGGCACGTCGCGAGGCGATGGTGAAGCTCTCGATGCCGGCCGGCAGGATGACCCGCTCGCGCCAGGCGCGAATGATCTCCTCGTTGCGCACACTGCGAGCATCGGGTGCGGTCAATTCGACCTGGAGCGCGCCGAGTTGATCGGCCGACGCAGAGCTATCGCTCCGACTCCCATGCAGCGCCACCGCCAGATTGATCAGCCGCCCCTGGTCGAGGGCCCGCTCGGTCTCCCAGAGTGTCGCGTCGAGATGCGCCAGGAACTCATCGACCCGCGTGCGCGGTGTACCCGCGACGAAGGTCACGTTGGCGGTGACGATCTGGCCCTCCGGAGTCGGAAAGAAGACGAAGGCCATCCGCCCTCCAGCCAGGAGTCCGATCGCGATCAGCAGCATGGCGATCGCCGCGGCGATGGTCGCGAAGCGATTGCGCACCGCGACGATGACCAGGGGGCGAAAGGCGCGCTCGCGAAACCGCTCGTAACCACGATCCAGGCGACCGCGCAACGAATCGGGGCGGATCTTGTGTGAATGGATGAAGGCGCCGCGCAGATGACCGGGCAGGACCAGCATGCTCTCCAAGAGCGAGGCCAGGATCACCGCCACCACGACCAATGGGATGACATTGAGGATATTGCCGATCACCCCGCCGACCAGCATCAGGGGCAGGAAGGCGGCGATGGTCGTCAGCGAGGAGGCGAGCACTGGACCCAGCATGCGGCGCACCCCACCCTCGGCGGCGAGCAGCGGATCCTCGCCCATCTCATGGTGTGCCATGGCATCCTCGCCGACCACGATGGCGTCGTCGACGATGATGCCGAGCGCCATGATGAGCGCGAACAGGCTCATCATATTGATGCTGCCACCGGCCAGATAGAGGACGAACAGGCTGGCCATGAAGGAGACCGGGATCCCCCAGGCGACCCAGAAGGCGACGCGTCCGTGGAGGAACAGATAGAGGATGCCCACCACCAGGATCAGACCGCTCAGCCCATTGGTGACCAGCAGCATGATGCGATCGTTGAGCAGCTCCCAGGTGGCATCGTAGACCAGCAGCTCGACGCCTGGGGGCAAGATCGGCCGGGTGCTCTGCAACCAGTCGTCGAGGATCCGCGCCGCGGCGAGCGAGTTACCGGCCTCGGAGCGTTGCAGAATCAGCTCGGCGGCGGGCGCGCCATTCACCGAGAGCCGCACCGTGGCATCGCGCGCGACCCGCTCGATGGTGGCGATGTCACCCAGACGCAGGTTCAGGGTCTCCTCGCTCTTGATCGGCAGCTGGGCGAACTCGAGTGAATCGCGCCGCTTGTCGAGACTGCGCAGCTCGCGGGTCGCCTCGCCACGCCCGATCGCCCCGGCGGGCAGGTCGCGACTGAAGTCGGCGATCCGCTCGCCGATCTGTGGCAAGCCCAGATCCAGCTCCTCGAGCCGCGACTGATCGACCTGGATGCTGATCTCCTCGAGTGGGAGACCACGCAGATCGACCTTGTCGATGCCACGCTCGAGCAGCTCAGATTCGAAGCGGCGCACCAGCGTGCGCAGCTCATCGGCTCGCTCCAAACCGGTCACGACGACCCGTGCCACCGGCTCATAGCGGGTGGCGAGCGCGACCTCGGGCTTTTCAGCGTCCTGCGGGAGATTGCGGAAATCGTCCACCAGCCGGCGCACCTGATCGAGTGCCAACAATGGGTCCACGCCATCGTTGAATTCGAGCGTGATCGATGAGATACCTTGGGTGGAGGTCGAGGTCATCTTGCGCAGATCATCGACCGCGCGCAGACGCTGCTCGAGCGGATTGGTGATGCCGTCCTCGATATCCTCGGCGCTCGCACCGGTCCAGACCACGCGAACGGTCACCACGTCCAGGTCGAAGGTCGGAAAGAACTGAACGTTCAGGCGATCGAGCGCGAAGATGCCGGTCAGGATCATGATCGCCATCAAGAGATTGGCCGCGACTCGATGATGCGCGAAGAGTCCGATGAGATCGTTGCGATGACCCATGGGTGTCGAGGTCGCGCGGGGCGCCCGCGCATTGCCGTTGGTCATGGGATCGACTCCACCCGCAACCCATCGACCGCATTGGGCATGTGCGTGATGATCAAGCGATCACCGGTAGCGAGCGCGGTGGCCTCCACCAGGAGGCGCTCCTCACCACGCTCGGTCAGCCACCCTCCCAACGGTCGCACTGGGATCCCCTTCATCCGGCCATCGACCAGCGTGTAGACACGGTTGCCGCCATAGACGGCGCCAAAGGGCACGGCGACCGCGTCCTCGCGCGCCGGGCGCTCGAGCCGCACCGCGACCAGTTGTCCGGCTCGCACCAGATCGGCGTTCGAGTCGGCGATCGCGAACAGAGCATCGATCCCGCTCGCGCTCGCCTCGCCGGCCAGGCGCTCCAGGGTCAGGTCCAAGCGTTGCTCGCCCACGCTCGCGGTGGCCGGCAATTGTGCATGCACCTGCAGTGCCGCGGTCAATTCGGCCTGGAAGGGGGCCGGGATGCGCGCCCGGACCTCCAGGCTCTCCAGTGCATAGAGCGTCAGCAGGACCTCGTCCTTGCGCACCTGATCGCCCGGGGCAACCGCAACGGATGCGATGATCGCCTCATAGGGGGCAAGGACGCGTGAGCGCTCCAGCTCGAGCGCGATCTCATCGAGACGCCCGCGGGCCCCCTCGAGCCGCGCCTCGAGCGCGCGTTGTCGCGCGGGGAAATCGGCAATGCTCATCTCGCGATTGCTCACGGCGAGCGACTGGCGGGCGCGCTCCTGCTCGGCGATGTCCAGATCGGTCTGCGAGCCGACGCGCTGCTTGGTCAGTTGCAGTGCGCGCTGGACCCCATCCTCGGCGAGCGCGAGCAGCGTGCGCTCATGCTCGAGCGCGGCCAGATCGGTCGCGTGACGGATGCGCTCACTGTCGATCTGCGCGCGCAGCTCATCGAGCTGGGCCTGAGCCTGAGCCAGACGCAGGCTGAAATCGCGTGGATCGAGCTCGAGCAAGAGTGCCCCGGCGGCGACCCGCTCACCCTCGCGCACCAGCACGCGCTCGACCCGCGCCGGGGCCGAGGCCGCCGCGCGCAGCAGATCGCGGCTTTCGACGCTGCCGTAGAGCTCCAGGCTGGGCGCCAGTCGACGGGGGGCCACTGTCTCGACCTCGACACGCCAGACGCGCTCGCTGATCTCGGCGGGTGGACGCTCTGGACGCGTCTGTTTGAGATACTGAAAGACACCGACACCAGCGGCGAGGATCAGAATGGGCAGAAGGAGCTTGATCAAACGCTTCACGGGGATTCACTGCATGGTCAGTCGGATGACTAGTGTCAGCCGATGCGGGGATCAAATCAAATCCAGAGCATGGCGACGCGCTCCAAGGCGAGCCGCGTGGTGGATGCCGCGGCCATCAGAAAAAGCCTGACGCCTGCTCGAGGGGTGCCGATTGGTCGCTTTTCCTGAGGAGTCCAGGGGAGACGCCGAAGCGCTTCTTGAAGGCGCGAGACAGCTCGCGTCCGCTACTGTAGCCAACGGCCACGGCGACCATATCGACACTGCAATCACCACGATCGAGCAGGTTGCGGGCATGCTGGAGCCGCTGTTCGCGCAGATAGCCGAACACACTCATCCCAATGTGCGAGTGAAAGAGTCGTTGGAGACTGGTGCGATTGGTTCCACAGCGGCGCGCCAAGGCGTCCAGATCCGGACTATGCGCGAGATCGGCAAGCAAGATGTCACGGGCATGCAGGAGCACGTCGAGCGAGCGGACCGACTGTCTCATCTGGGTCGTGTCAAGCGGATCGGCGTCGCGCGAGGGCTCCACCGTGGCCTCGACGCGTCGCGCCAACCGCAGATGGTTGCAGACACGGCAGAGCAGCTCGCGGCTATCGAACGGTTTGGTGACATAGTCCACCCCGCCGACCGCGAAGCCGCGGATCTTGTCGTCGATCTCATCGGCGGCGGTGAGAAAGATCACCGGGATATCCCGCGTGTCCTCGCCGCGCTTGAGTCGGGCGCAGATCTCGAACCCATCCAGACCTGGCATACGAATGTCGAGCAGCACCAGATCGGGACGCAGCCGCGAGGCGATGCGCAGGCCATCCGCGCCATCCCGGGCGGTGACCAGGTCGAGCCCATGATCACGCAGCATCTCGATGGTCAGGCGCAAATTGTCCGGCTCGTCATCGACGATCAGGATCGTGCTCGGGTCGGTCTCATTGATCATTGATTCATCGCGTTCGCTGCGTCATCGGCCAAGGTCCGCCCCTGCTCGGCAAGGCACTCATCCACCAGGTCGAGGATGCGTCCATGCTCGAAAGCGAGTGTCAAGGCCAGGACGCGGGCGGCGAGCTCCGGGTGACGGGCGGGCGCACCCCAATGCTGGCACCAGGCCTCCAAACGCATGGTCCGACCCAGCTCCGCCAGCTCTCGCAGCTCCCGCAGGGCCTCAGCCGGAGGTGGCGCCGACTTGCTCGACACTGATTCCGCCACTGGAGGAGGCACCTCGCACAGGGAGCGACTACCGCCGCCCTCGCTCGGGGTCTTGGCCATGGCCACGGCGGGTAGCACGACCGTGAACCGACTGCCAACACCTTCCTGACTCTCGAAATCGAGACGCCCGCCCATCCGCTGTACCAATTGACGGCTGATCGCGAGACCGAGCCCCGTGCCCTTCGGCTGCCCTTCAGCATGACGCCCCGTCACCTGGACGAAGGGCTCGAAGATGGTCGCCTGGCTGGCCGGCGGGATGCCCCGGCCGGTGTCCGTGACCGAGAACTGCAAGGTCACCTGCCTGGGCAGACCAGAATGGGGGATGGCCTCGGCGCGCAGACGCACCGTCCCCTGCTCGGTGAATTTGATCGCATTTCCGAGTAGGTTGCCAAGGAT
>RZZN01000193.1 GCA_009929855.1 Gammaproteobacteria bacterium | reverse complement strand
GGCAGGCCACCAAGTCCGTCATCCGTCGCATCAACCAAGGCGCCACGCGCAACAAGGACATCACGCCAGAACTGGAATCGCGCGTCCACGAGGCAGTTCGCGCAGTTTACGGCGACGGGGCAACCGCGGACCTCTATAGCGGCGGACAGGACGCCAAAGGCAAGGGCACCAGGCGTACGGGGTCGACCCGTCACGACGACGGCAAGGCTGGCGACTTCTATATCAAAGACGCCCAAGGCCGACAAATCAAGGGCGACGAGCTGGGCAAGATCGGCCAATACTGGACCGCCAAAGGGTACGGCAGCGTGGGTATGGAGATGCGCGGCGGCGGCATCCACCTTGACGAGCATACCGATCGCGCAAAAGCGTGGGGCTATGCTGACAAGGGCGGACGCTACAGCCCGGCGCAGAAAGCGGCCATTGCGCGAGGTATGCGCGGGGAAATGCCCGAGCTGAAGCTGGATCCGGCGATTGCCGCGCTTCCGAATGCTGCAGGCGTGCCCGGTGTTGCCAGCGCAACAGGTGTTCCGGCCCCAGCTACCGCAGTCTCGCCAAACACGCCATCACTGGGTGCCATGACGTCGCCCGCAACCTCGGCAATCCCACCTACACCGGGCGTCCCAGGGGCCTTATCCATGCCGCGCATTTCATCGGCTCCGACCATCCAGGAAGCGCTGACAGGCGTCGCCGGCCTGGGCTACGGCGATCGAAAAGACGACAACACGCCGGTTGTGGGTGGAGTCGCGCAGGATGTGCGGGATCGACGCATCGCGCATATCGTGACCGGCGGCATCGGCGCGAGCCTGTAGAGGAAAACCGCACGCTTTAGGGTCCGGGGCTCGCGCATGATGCCGATATGAGCATCATGACCGGACAACTTGCGCAAGACATGGTCGGGGACTGGCTGGCAACGCCGGTAAACGGCTATCTCGGGTCTAACTACGGCCAAGATCTGAAGCGCATTCTGCATACCCCCATGGCAAGCCCGGCTGCCGATGCGCAGCTCGCAAAACTGCGTGAGGATGTCCCTGTTCTAGGGATTCTTCCGTCCAACGCAATCAATATCTATGCACAATCGCGCGATTACGACATCAAAATGATTTACATCGAGGTCGCTGGGCAGACTTTTGAATTCGGTGGCTAAATCATGCTGACCAAAGCCGATTTTCAGCGGTCGATTGCCGACACCATCGACCGCTATCCCGATCTCGCCGCACGCTACCGGGCGTCCGATCCGATCATCCTGCAGCACCTCGAGGCCATTGCGACCATGCTCGCAATGCTGTCGCAATCTCTTGACGTGGCACAAAGCGAGGTTTTTACCAAGGCGCGCGACACGACTGTTTTGGCCGATGCGGCCATGCGCGGCATCGTCCCGAAAGCGCGCCCGGCACGGATTGAGATAACGGTCAAAAACACCAGCACAACGCCGGCACGCATCGAGACCGGCCGGGCGCTGCAGGACGCCAGAGGGCGCCCATGGGTGGTGGTTGCCGGAGACAACATCATCCCCGCAGGTGCCGAGGCGACAATCCACGCCGAGCAGCGCACGCGCGTGCAACTGGATTACACGGTCGTGCGCGACGAGCCGTTTCACGCGGTTGAGGTGCCCGCACTGAGCGGCGATGGGCAACGGCTGGCCGGCTTGTCCGTCCTCGACGACGACGGTGAGTGGGCATACGCCGAACGCTATACCAATGTCGCCGCCGGCGATCGGGTGTATCACGTCGAGGCCGACGAACGGCAGCGCCTGTATGTGCGATTCGGACTGCGTCATGTCGTCGGCACTCAGCCGCGCGTCGGGGATCGGTTGTCGATTCGGCTCGATTACAGCTACGGTGATGTGACGCCCGCGCTCGACAGCACCTTGGCGTTGACCTCGGTGCAAGCCCCGAATGATGCGTTTTTGACGTTCAAGATGACGGCGATGGCGATTGCCGGACAAGACCCGATCGCCATCGACGCATTGAGCACGCTGGCGCGCTATCCGTCGGTCTACAATCACGACGCGGTTTATTTGGGAGAGTTTGATTTTCTCATTCGTCGGAAATTCCCAGATCTGCAATTTTTGAGCGTTTGGAACGAGCGCATCGAGGAGTTGGCGCGCGGGGCATCCGTCGACAACATTAATGTCTTGTTCGTAGCATGCCTCGGTGCGGACGATACCGAAGAGATGGCCACGAGTAGTCCCGGCACCGTCATCGAGCACCAGAACCTCACCGCTTTGCAGATTGCCATTGGAGAGGCAATTGCGCGGGCGGATGATTCGTATCGCGTGCGTTTTTTGACGCCGGTTCGCGCACCGCAAACCTGGCGTATTTTTGCCATGATCGGCAGCGCATACCTGCCTTCGGTCATCGAGCAACGCATTCGCGAGGTCATTCTAGGCAAGTACGGGGCGTCGGCGATGCGGCGCGGCGGGGCGAATTTCGCCCTGCAAGACATCTACGCGAGCCTCCGCGCGGTAATTCCGGAAATCGCCGAACCCGGTGCGGATATCGCCGTTCAGATCTCCGGACCGGATTTCGATGCCGAACCACTTTGCGGTTCCGCGCACGGGGTTTTTGACGATCCTCCGGAGACATGGCGCTATGTCGCGCCCGATACGCTTGATGTCACCGTCTGCTCGATGGGCGCAACACCACCCGCTTGGGGCTGGTAGCCCGTGTTTGATTTACCCAGCGCACGCGCACCTGAACTGCTCCCGCTGCAGGGCAGTTGGGAACCCGGAGACTATCGAGACGACATCAAGCGCTTGGCGCTGGCGTTGTTTGCCGACCATTTAGGGGACGCCACCTTTGATGCCAATGTGCTTGGCGTGGCGCATCTCGGCAGCTTGGAGTTGGTGCGACGATTTATCCATGGCGATGGCCTGGCGATGTTGCGCTCGGATATCGAAGCACCGGCAACACGCTATCTTTATCGCGCATGGCAGCGCGCGGACACCCA
>RZZN01000192.1 GCA_009929855.1 Gammaproteobacteria bacterium | reverse complement strand
ACGGTGACGGCGAGCCGGGGGGTGAGGTAAGCGGGATGTCGCGCGAGACTGACACGCGCGAGTGCCGACAGCAGGTGCTGGAGCGCGCGATTGCGCTCGGGCAGGAAGTCACCTGGACGACGCGCGAGATGGCGTCGGCGCTCGCGTGCCACGAGCCGAGCGTGAGGGCGGCGGTCGGGTGGCTGATCGCCGGCGGGCTGATCACAGTCGAGGGGCGCGAGTGTCGGCGCACCCGCGGCGGCGATCGCTACTACGCGATGTGCTATCGCTGGCTCGGGCGCACCCGGCAGGTCTCGCGCGTCCCGCAAAGTCGTGACGCACGGCGCAACGGGATGATGATGAACAGTGTGACCGCAACGCAATGGCTCAGCAGGGCCTGGTGATATGAGATGAAAGAACTGACCCCGAAACAAGAATTATTTGTAAAAGAGTATCCGGTCGATTTGAACGCCACGCAGGCCGCGATCCGGGCAGGATATAGCGCAGCGACAGCGCGCAAGATCGCGCACAAACTGATGCTGCTGCCGCACATCAGAGATCGCGTCCATGCGTCCATGGACAAAAGAAACGAGAACGTAAAATTGACCGCCGAGACCGTCATCACGGACTTGCTGCGGCTGCAACGAAAAGCCGAAGAGGATGGCACCTGGGCAGCCGCGATCAAGGCCACCGAGCTTCTTGGGAGGCATCTCCAGATGTTCGTGGACCGGGTCGAGATGAAGCACTCAGGCGGGATCAAAGTGAATGTGCTCTTCGGGCGTGATGAGTGATCTCCAGATCGATGCGAGGTTTCCGGCGAAGCTGAAAGGGCTCTGGAGGCCGGCCCGCTACAAAGTCATGCACGGCGGGCGGGGATGCCTGCACCCGGACACCCTGATCGACACGCCAAATGGTCAGGTGAAGGTCAAGGACTTCACCGGCGGGCTGGTGTATTCATGGGATAATGGGCGCCTCGTCACAAGGTACGCCAGCCCTGCGGCTCCATTCACAATCGAAGATTTGTATGAAGTCAGGCTGGCGAATGGCTCATCAATCATCGCGACCGATGAGCACAAGTTTCTTACAGCCCGTGGGTGGAAGCGATTAGCTGACCTTTCTCGTTGCGAGGACGTTGTCGTGCTTTCTCCCTCAAGATCGCGCGACCGCGCTCAGACATCTTCTTTGGAACCCCTGTCAGTGTGGCGGAAAGATGGTCCGCGTTTGACTGAAACACTCTCAGGTTATCAGGCGAGTTATTCGACGTGTTTCCATCGATATGGTCGACGACTTCGTGAGGTTGCAGAAACCTTCCTATCTTTTGTTCGACCACTAGCCGATGCTCCGCAACATATTCGCCATGCTTGGACGCGAACGGGTGCCCTGGGGTGCGTAGATACCGATACCCCTTTACGACCTTCACGCCCCCCTTCCACCCAAGTCTTTCCTCTCGACGCGGCGGCTCAATGTTGTGTAGAGACGGGAAGTTGTACCGGCGAAATATCTTTTGCACGGCTTTTGGGGTTTTTCCAATCACGCTTGCGATTTCGTGCGAAAGCTTCCCTTGCGATGCAAGCTCACAAACAAGCAAAACCTCATCTGGGTTTCTTGCCTTTCTTATGTCTGGGCGAAAGCCAGAAAACGCTGCGCGACAAGCTTGCGCGTGTCTCTCTTTGTGATTCATCGCAACACCTCGATTCAGCAGAAGAGGACTTCACTTTAACACAGGTGGCCAGCATTTGTTACCACTCCCGACAGACATACTGGGACTTGAGCGTTGAGAGCACGGAAAATTACCTGTCGAACGGGATTGTGAACCACAACAGTGGTAAGAGCTGGGCCGCAGCGCGCGCTCTCTTGATCATGGCGCTCGAAAAGCCGCTGCGCGTTCTCTGCGCGCGCGAGGTGCAGAAGTCGCTGAAAGAGTCTGTGAAGGCACTACTCGTCGATCAGATTCAAGAGATGGGCCTCGGCGGGCAATACCTCGTTCTGGAAGCCGAGATCCGTGGCGCGAACGGCAGCCGGTTCATCTTCTCGGGGCTCGCGACACACACGGTCGAGTCCATAAAGTCGTATGAGTCGGTCGACATCTGCTGGGTCGAAGAGGCTCAGACCGTCTCGAAGCGGTCCTGGGACATCCTCACACCGACGATCCGCCGGCCGGGGTCCGAAATCTGGATGACGCTGAACCCGTGGCTGGCCACCGACGAGACCTATCAGCGTTTCGTCCTGGATCCGCCGCCGGAATCCTGGACCTGCGCAATCAATTTTTCGGACAACCCCTGGTTCCCGGACGTGCTCGAAGCCGAGCGCGCGGACTGTGAGCGACGGCGCCCGAAAGAGGAATACGAGAATATCTGGCTCGGGATGCCGCGGCGCACCGCGGACGGGGCCTATTATGCCGAGCAGATGCAGGCACTGCGGGCCGCGGGGCGGATCCGCGAGGTGCCGTATCAGTCGAATGTCCCGGTGAACACCTTCTGGGATCTAGGCTGGAACGACACGACCGCGATCTGGTGGCACCAGTATGTGGCGGGCGAGGACCGGTTCTTGCGCGCGTATGAGATGAGCGGCGAAAGCCTCGATCATTATGTGCAGATCATCCAGTCTGCCGGTTATGTCTACGATACCCACTACCTCCCGCATGATGCCGAGAATCGCAGCCTCCAGACAGGAAAGTCGGTGCGCGAGATCCTGGAGGAACTGATCCCTGGGCATCGCTTCGAGGTCGTCCCGAGAACAGAGAATGTGCTGACCGGGATCCATGAAACCAGGATGCGCCTGGCGGGGCCGGTCTATTTCGATGCGCGCGAGTGCGAGCGCGGGATTGTGAGCCTGGAGAACTACCGGAAGAAGTACAACGAAAGGCTCGAGGTCTTCACCGACCAGCCGCTGCATGACCAATACTCGAACCTGGCCGACGCCTTCCGGCAGTGGGGCCAGGGTTTCCGAGGTACGCGCGTCACATCATCCCGCCCGTCTCGCGCCCGGTCCTGGCGAGCGTCATAAGCT
>RZZN01000191.1 GCA_009929855.1 Gammaproteobacteria bacterium | reverse complement strand
GGTGGCGGCTCGGGCTCGGGCTCGACCAGGGCGCCTGGATAGTCCGCCTGGATCTCGGCGAGGGTGACGGGTGGCGTGCAGCTCACGCTGACTCGCTCATCCTGGGTGCTGATGAGCCACAAGCGATGTGCCGCATCGCTTCGAGGGGCCTGCGACTTTTGCGACTCTGCGACTTTTAGGGGGGTCGCGGTTTGCGTATCGGGGGCAAAAGTCGCAGAAGTCGCAAAAGTCGCAGGGGGGGTGATTGCTCGCGGATCAAAGAACATCGGGGTTCACCTGCCAGGACATGCGGGTTTTCACGCCATCAATCACAGTCCCCGGCGGGTTCGGGGCAACATAGCCATTGCTCACCAGCTCGGCCACCGCAGTGGTGAAGCGGGTCTTGTTGCGAAGCTGAGCCGGTCCGGAATTGAGCACTTGGTGGGAACGGAACAATCGCAGTCCGCGCGATCTCAGCCAGTCGAGCAGGCTTTCGGCATCAACGACAGATTGGCTGACCGCTACCGTGCCACGGATGCGCAACGCCTCGGCCAGATACCACTGCACCAGGACCAGCGCCCGCTCGAAGGTCTCTCGGCTGATCTCGTGAGCAGCGAGCCCTCGGTCAATCGCGGTCAGGGTCACGGCGATGCGCATGGCGTTGTCCATTGCCTTCGAGGCACGATCCCGGATCTCACACAGAGGCATCCCCGACCGCATCAGCGACTCGAATTGGTTGGACGCTGCGACCGCCAGCGGCTCAGCATCCGCAGCCAGGGCCAGCGGTCGCGGATCAAGCTCCTGGGCGCGGTTCTCCATGGTCCGGGGCGGCGCCTCGAAAAGAGACTTCAGCCGCGCGAACAAGCGTTTCACATCCTGCCTATCCCCGCCCCGCTCGTACCGCTCGATAATCCGTGTCCCGATAGTGGACTCGGGCCATGCGACCAAGCACCGCGCGAGGAACCCCTGACCGTTCGCCATGCGATCCGACAACAGGCTCGTCATGACATCCGGTTGCGCAAGCTGGTGCAGGGCCATGCGGCGCCCGTACAGGATCCCCGAGCCATCGCCCCCGCGCACGCGGTCATAGGGCGATCCATCCCACATCTTGCACCAGCGGGCTAGGGTCTTAAGGGCGTTGTCGCTGTTCAGGGCGTGACCGCCGATCAACAGTCCGCCCTCGTCGGAGAACAGCGCCACACTCGGCTGACTGATCGCCAGGAGCTTGTAGAGCCCCTCCACGGTTGGGTCCGACACGAACCGTAGCGGCAGAATCGGCGCCTGGGGCGGTGGGCCGACATCATCGGCTGCCTTACGGTAGTCCTCCTTCCTGCCTTGGTCTTTCCCAGATGCTCGCTTATTGGCGGCCTCAAGCGCCCGCTTCCACTGAGCAAGCTCGGACTCGTAGTCGAGCCGGTCATCCTCATACGCGGACATATCAGCCCGCTCTTGGGCCTTCGCGGCGCCTAAGACGAGATCATCGACGCCAGATTTTCGTTCGCCGGACTCGCCCACGGTCAGCATGGCGAGCGACACGGGCTTGACCTCGCCCCACGGCATCGCTGCATCGAAATGGGCCTGTGCGGCGAAGGATGCAGCAGCCAGGACGGATTGAGCGCACATCGCAACAGGCGCCTTGATGGCCTCATGGAGCGCCCAAACGGCGGGGCCGAGAACCTCGCCCAGCGCCTCGACCGGGTAGGGCTCAGGGGGCGGGACCGGCGCCCGCAGCGGCTCAGGCTCCGACCAAGGTGTTGCGCTACCAGTCGCCTGCTCGTTGCCGGTCGTCTGGGCCTTATCCATCAGACCCGTGAAATCCGCCGGAGCCGGGATGCCGTCAGCCCTGCCACGGATGTATCCGTCCTGGATCGCCTGGCGCTCAGCCTCCCAGTTGATCCCCGAGACCACCCCGTTGGTGTCGCAGGGTCGCATCCGTGCCGCGAATGTTTGCAGCGCCGTCTCCAGGGACTCGAACGGTAGCCCGTCGCGAGCTGCGCGACAGCCGAGCGCGAAGATCTCCGCATGGCGCCCGAGCTTTGGATCGGTGATGGTGCGCAGTGCCGCATCCATGGCGATGCGCTCAGCCCTGATAGACCAGACGGTGGGATCAGTCGTTGTCGGCTCAGCGGCTGCTCGGGGCGGCTCAAGAGGTGGGTTTAGGATGGCGCCGGCGTCGAGACCCAGGCCAGCGATCAGGCTTTCCAGTGAGACAGATACCTCGGGCGCCCAATGGATGAGCCGGTGAGGGTGTGGCGGATCGTGCTTGGTGTTGGAGCCGATGGGCAGCCGCACATAGCGCAGCGGGTTGTTGCCGTTCTGGTCCGCGCCAAGATGGCCTGCATCGGCGAGGGCGCTATGCAGCCGCCGCGCAACCCCGAGGTCCGCAACCGGATCGGTCAGCCGGTAGCCGACCTGAACCTTGTTGTGGCTCGTCTCCAAGATCCAGGTCGGTGGGATTTCGCCTTGCAGTGTGGTCGGGTCATCCAGGACCACACACATCAGGCGCCCGAAGTTCTCCTTGCGGCGGTGATGCTCACCATTGGTATCGGGTCGCAAGGTCGCGACACTGAAATAGGCGTTGCGGTCTCTGGTGTCGGGGGCGGGGCGCACCAGTGGAAACCCGCTCCATTGCGCGGCTGTAGCCTTGTTCGGCGGTGTCGCGAAGTGGCAGCACCACAGGCGTTCGTCAGGCTCCAGTGCTGGGCTCAGCGCGGCGAGAAAATCGGCATTCGTTACCATGGACGACTCGGTGGTCGTCTCAGTGGATGGCATATGCAGCCGCATGTTGGCCCGTACCTCGGGCGGCAGACGGCTGATGTCGATGGTGTCGGGGCTCATACCACCACCCCCACGGCAAGCGCCAACAAAATGGCGGCTAGCCCGACGATCGCAGCCGCGTGATAGGCTGCATCAATGATTGCGTTCAGGACGATAGCTGTTGTGCTATACTTCCTCTCGCCAATCGCTTGTTTTGTGTGTTGTTTTGCGCCTCGGCCGCTCGTCACGGTCGAGGC
>RZZN01000190.1 GCA_009929855.1 Gammaproteobacteria bacterium | reverse complement strand
GCGTTCTTCCAATTCGTCAGGGTAATTCTTGTTCACGTTCCATCGGATCCACTGGTCACGCTTCTCCTCGTTCACGTCAGGGATGTCCTCGGACTTCGGTGCACGCCTGCGACCACTTTCATCTTCGTCAAATTCAATCTCAACGACTTCGGGTTCCGCAGGCTTGGCAGGCTTGATGCCGAGTGGAGGCATCCATGGACGGCGCTTCCTCTCGATGAAAGCAGTCTTCTCAAGGTAAGTGATGACCTCTTGACGTCTTTTGAGTCTTGTCGATTCAGCCACAAGCCGTGGCGTCTTGTCGGGCACGATGATGCCGAGTTCGTAAGCGATTCGCGTTGACGAGCGTCTGGAGTACGTTCGAGCCAGTTTGACATCTCCTGTGGCGTTGACGACTGCTCTGTACTTCCGTTTCTTCTCAAGTGCTTCCTTGCGCTTCTGCGCAGGTGTGCGAGTTCGTTTTGCCATGGTCATCTCACCCCAAGGATTCGGAGATACTGTTGGGCCATACGTTCCGCTACCGGATCATCATCCCGAAGCAGTTTGCACAGGTCCTCGATGGTTTCGCGCTTACGGTTTTTAAGAGCCTGGGCGGTCTTCGCGTCAAGACCGACAGCTCGCATCATCTGATAGTTTTCACGCCTCCGTTGACGGAAGCGTGCGATGTTCTCTTTGGTGTTGGGCATGTTAGTCCTCCTCATCCTCATTCTCATCCTCATGGAACGCAATAATGCTGGATATCACTACTACGGTGCCAGCAATGAATGCAATCCCGCCAAAAATAGCAGTCCAGGCATACCAAGTCAAATCTGATTCCAACGTGCTAATCCATTTGATGAGAGCCACGAAGATTGCCAGCGCACCGAGTACTGCCACACAAATTGAGCGTACCAATATTTCATGAGTCATGTTAATCCTCCTTTATCATTTTATCTACTGGCAATGGTACTATTTGGACCTAAATGATAAAACATAAGTTGATTGGGCAACATTTTCCAGCAAAACCATGATACATTAAACCAGTTACTTTTCCAATTTGGCTTATCAGGTCTAATGAAATTAATGAGACGATCTATGACTAAAACTTCAATTCCATATCGTCTGAAAAGTTTGCTGCGTTTGATACCTTCCAAAGATGTTAACGGAAGTAACATCGCAAATGGCTTCCCCAGTTCATAAAGTCTCTGTAAAACTTGGTCCTTTATAGAATATGGTGGATTTGAAATGATATAGTCTACGTCTTGTAAATCCCGAAAAGTTAAATCAAAGAAATCAAGCCCGTCATCCTTATGACCGAATTTTACTTCACATCCTTTGGAACCCTTTAGCCAGCGTACTATGTTGGAATTTTCCTTGTCAAAGGGACAATAAACAGTCGTGAATGGCCTGATATAATCAAACAATGGTGACATGGCTATTGCGGGGGTGAATACCTCATCGAGAACCTTAGTATTAAGGAGATGCAATTTGTTCATGCTTAGTACTCCTTTAATTTTGAATTTTCAATCGTTCCAGTTCGTGGCCATCCTTGTCACGCATGATCACAGTAACGTCAGTCCCGTAATAGCCGTTGTTGCTATTGTAGATAGTCAATGTGTAAACATAGCCTCGACTATCTTTCATCGTCACAAAACTGATCCAATCCTCTTTAATCAAATTTGGGACGTCTCGCTCCGTGACATCAAACATATCTACCAAATGCTCGGGAAACATGGCCCATTCCGCACCCTGTCCCTTTAATGTGGAAAAATCCAACCAATGGTTTTCGCAACAATCTTGGTCATGGTGGGATTCCAAATAAGTGCCATCGTCAAAAGTGGCACGGTCTTCTTTATAGTCCACCAACATTTTCCTCTTCTTTGTTGCCTCCTCAGAAGAATGTGGAAACAGGCTCAGCATGTCTTTTATCAATTTATCCATTTTATATCCCCTTCAAAAACAAACGGTCATGACATCCTTTGCAAGGTCTTCCCAGTTTGATCCATTTTCTCATGGTGTTGACATTGACTTCGTAGAAGCGAGCTGCTTCCTCGATTGACGGGAATGTCATGGTTCCACCTTCGGCCAAGATTGCCACCACAGGCTTCATGTGGCCTGACGTGTCTATTGACAAGTCTTCACCTAAACGTGAGAGTGAGACAGCGTCCCACCCTTGGTCCAAGAACGGTTCCGAACGGAACCTGTAGCAGAATGCCTTTCGTACAGCACGCCTCATCTCCGGATCAGGCGTCATGTACATTTGACGATAGGATTCGATGTCAGACATGTTCATGCGTTTGCCCTCATTTGCATCTTCATTTCGTAGACGCGCTGTTTGAGGTAATCCTCAATCTCTTTGTCAGTGACCTGATGGAGCAAGCGAGCTCCAAGGTCAAATCGCCAGTAGATCGGAGCGCTTTTGATGAATCCGACTCCGGGAATGTACTGCTTGAAACGGTACCGCAGGAAATGAAACCCTGTAAGATGTTCGCACGTGATCTGATCGGTTGACCAGTGCTCTTGCAGTTCCCATGATGACTCGTCCAAAATGTATTCCTCACGAGCCTGTTTGTTCGTGAGGTTGGTTAGAATTCGGAGCATGTAGGTTTGCATCAGATCGTGACCTCCTTCAGCATTTTCGAATTTACTGCGTAGACAGCCTTGGAGCCTTTGATGATGGGTCGGACCGCGACTGCGTCCGGGACAAGCATTTTGAGGTCGCGGAAAGCCTTCTTGTTCCACTCGTCCATCTCGTCCTCGGTAAGGCCACGGTAGCCCCATGACGCTGGCATGTAGGCCCACGGTACCAACAACGATCTCGTGGGCTCTTTCAGTTGGTAGGTCATCTTATTGCACCCTGTGGAGTTTGGTGAACCCCACCCTGCGCAATGCCAACGTGCCACCATTCGTTCTGGTTTGTTGCACTACAGCGAATCGTCCATCAATCTCGCGGACTTTCCAGACCTCCGACTCGTTGGCGCACGTGACCAACGTTCCAACCTTGATGCTCTTTTCCTTGTTCATC
>RZZN01000189.1 GCA_009929855.1 Gammaproteobacteria bacterium | reverse complement strand
CCCGCCTTGGCCGCATAGAGGGCCTCGTCGGCGCGCTTGACCCACCGATCGAGGTCATCTCCCTGCGCCCAATCGGCCACACCAAAGCTGGAGGTGACCGCTCCCGCCTCGGCAAACGGCGTATCGGCCATCAGTGCGCGAAGCTTCTCTGCCAGCTTGACGGCATCGGCGAGGCAGCAGTTCGGCAGCAGGATCGTGAATTCCTCGCCGCCCCAGCGCGCCAGCATGTCGACCCCGCGCAGGTCGAGCCGGACACGCCGAGCGATCTCGATGAGAACCCGATCGCCGACGAGGTGGCCGAAGCGGTCATTGATCGACTTGAAGTGATCGATGTCGAACAGGATCAGCGAGAGCGGCTCGCCATAGCGCTGGCTGCGGCCGATCTCCACCTCGGCCCGGGTCTCGAAGGCCCAGCGGTTGGCGCTGCCGGTGAGTCGGTCGGTGGTGGCAAGTCGGTTGAGCTCCGCGTTGGCTGCCTGCAGGGCGCTGTTGGCCCGCTCAGCCTCCTCTTTCGCGCGCAGCAGCGCCTCTTGGGCGGACTTGTGCTCGGTGATGTCCGTGACGGCACCGGCCATGCACATGGGGGCGCCGTCGACGTTCCATTCGGCCTGGGCCCGGGAGCGGAACCAGCGGTAGCCGCCGCCCTTGGTGCGCAGGCGCAGCTCGATGTCGAAGGGCGCATGCCGGTGCAGATGCGCCTCGTGGGCGGCCTGAACCAGCGGCAGGTCCGCGGGATGCACCAGCGCCTCGAAGCCGGCGAGGCTGTCGTCGATCTCATCCTCGCCATAGCCGAGCAAGGCCTTGTAGCGCGGCGAGAGATAGGCCTCGCCGGTCTGCACCTCCCATTCCCAGAGCCCGTCGGAGGTGCCGCGCACGGCGCGCGCGTAGCGGGCCTCGCTCAGGCGCAGCCGGTCGCTTTGCGCCTTGAGCTGGAGGTAGACACCGACTCTTGCCCGCACCACGGGTGGATTGATGGGCTTTGTGATGAAGTCGAGCGCGCCGGCCTGCAGGGCCCGCACCTCGCTGTCGTTGTCGTTCTCGGCGGTGACGAAGATGACCGGGATCTCGGGGTGGTCGCGGTGCAGGATCCGACAAGTCTCGAAGCCGTCCATGCCGGGCATACGCGCATCGAGCAGGATGAGGTCAAAGCGCGTCCGTGCCACCAGCGCCAAGGCCTCGGCACCGCTGGTGGCGATGAAGCAGTCGCCCATGCCGTCGAGCGCCCTGTGCAGTGTCTCGACGGCGAGCGGGGTGTCGTCGACGATCAGGAGTCTGGCCGGGGCGAATTCAGCGCGGGCGAGTGGATCGGCAGCCGGCGCTGAGATGGGCTCCGAGGCCGGCTCCCACAGGGGCTCCGACAGGGGCTCGGCGCTGTTCGAGACCCGGCCGTCGGTGTCTGTCGCCATCGGGCCCGAACGGCCGGCTCGCGCCCCTTCCCCAGCCGGTGCGACCGGGTGGCGCCAAGGGGCACTGGCTGCGAGCATGTCCTGCAGATTCGCCTCGACGGCGGCAAGCAGGGACTCGAGCCCAGACTCACCGCGCTGAATTGCCTGCTCCAACAGGCCGGCGGAGGTGGCCAGCTCGCTCACCCCGAGCTGGCCGGCGATGCCGCGCAGTGAATGCAGGCGCCGAGCGGCAATCGTGCGCTCGCCTATGGCCAGATCCCGGCCGACCTGCTCGGCGATGTCGGCATAATCATCGGCGAAACGCTGCAATAGATCGAGAAAGAACACCGGATCCGAGTCCGACGTCAGCCGCGCCCGAACGCCGTCGATGCCGGGGATCTCGGGAAAGTCGGTGGCCGACTCGGGCGCCGCGGTGTGGAAGGTCTCGGCGGTCGGCGCCGCCTGTGGCGTCGGCTCCGCAGGCTGCAGGGCAGCGCTGACCAGGGCCTTCAGCCTCTTCAGATCGATGGGCTTGCTCAAGTGCGCGCTCATGCCCGCCGCCTTGGCCTTTTCGATATCCTCCGGGAAGGCGTTGGCGGTGAGTGCAATGATGGGCACCCGGGGATCGAGTGCGCGGATTCGGCGCGCGGCCTCATAGCCGTCCATGACCGGCATCTGGATATCCATGAAGATCAGCTCTTGGGGCCGCGCCCGAAACAGCTCCACCGCTCGCTGGCCATTGTCGGCGACCTCGATCAGCAGCCCGGTGTCGGCCAGTAGACCACGGACGATCTGCTGATTGATGGCATTGTCCTCGACCAGCAGGATGCGCCGCCCGGCGAACGGACGCGAAGCCAGCCGATCTGAAGCGGGCTCGAGCGCGGTGTCCTGAGTGCAGCCTGATGCGGCCGGCTTGGCCTCGATCGCGTCCGGTGCCGGCTCTGCGACTGGCTCGACAAGGATCTCGAAGCGAAAGCAGCTGCCATGGCCGAGTTGGCTGTCGACCTCGATGTGACCGCCCATCAGCTCGACCAACTGAGCACTGACGACGAGGCCAAGACCGGTGCCGCCGTATTGACGCGTGGTGCTGCTGTCGGCCTGGGAGAAGGGCTTGAAGAGCTCCTGCTGCTGCTCGGCGCTGATGCCGATGCCGCTGTCCCGGACCTCGAAGCGCAGCCTGCCCCCGACGCCCGGATGAACGCTGAGTCGGACCTGGCCGCGGGGCGTGAATTTGATGGCATTGCCGATCAGATTGGTGAGAATCTGTTTGAGCCGCAGCGGATCGCCGAGATAACGCTCCGCGAGCGCGGGGTCGAGCTCGACGTCGAGCGCGAGCTGCTTCTCCCGCGCGCTGTGCTCGAGCAGCTCGATGACGTCCTCGACCACTTGGCGCAAGGCGAAGGGCGTATGCTCGACGGCCAGCTTGCCGGCCTCGATCTTGGAGAAGTCGAGGATGTCGTTGAGGATGCCGAGCAGGGATAGCGCCGAGCGCTCGATCTTCCGTACATAGTCAAGCTGCCGCGCATCGAGGCCGGTGTCCAGGGCCAACTGGGCCATGCCGATGATGCCGGTCATGGGCGTGCGAATCTCGTGGCTCATGTTGGCCAGGAAGGCGCTTTTGGC
>RZZN01000188.1 GCA_009929855.1 Gammaproteobacteria bacterium | reverse complement strand
CCTCGAGCAATTCGGCGGCATCCAGTGCGCTGCGCAGCTCCGGCAGAAGCTCCGCCGCGTCTTCGGCGTACATCGTTCCGACGGTCTCGTGCGGGCTCTCAGACCGCTCCGTCGAGACCTGAAGATGGTTGATGTGCCATCTCAGCAGGTTGTATCTCATTCTCGTTCTCCGGGAGTAAACTCGTTGCAGGTCATGACTTGGCTTTCGAGAACGAGACCTTCGCGTCCTTAAACGACACCATCGCTGCGACCTCTCGGCCAAGCTCGGTCTCTGACTTCGCGATCGTGGAGAGCACGCCTTTGGCAACGGGCTTGAACTCGGCCTTCAGTACGATTGTGACGAGGCTCGGGTATGCCGCTGCGAACAGAGCTGCTTCCGCTTGGTCGAGTTCAATCTCGCGAGCGACACGCAGCTCCAGGCCGTCGAGACCGACCGAGGTCGACAGCTTTCGGTCGGCCTCGAGGGATTGCTTGACCTCCTCGATCGCGTCCTTGTTCATGTCGAGGATGCGTGCCTCGACTTCGCGGCGGTGATTCACCCACGCGAGTTCGGCGTCCTTGGCTTTTTGCCAGAGGTCGATTAGCTCTTGGGTTCCTGCGACAGGCGATAGCGTTTTCATGGTGGGTTCCTGGTTGGATTTTTATAGGTTTAGTTGGACGAGCTTGTCGTCGTCTTCAGCCACTGCTCCAGAGATTCCGGGTCGTAGCGAATCGCTCTGCCGATCTTCATCCACGGCGGGCCGTACCCGCGAGACCTCCAAACCGCGACCACGCGGTGGGCGACACCAAGGCGTTCGGCCACCTCCCTCGTGTTCTGCAGGCGCTTGGGTTTTTGTGTCGGTTCGTTCATGGTAGAAGCTCCTTGAATGCCTCGGCGACAATCGCGCGAGGGTATGAATTTACTTGATCCCACGCATCATCATTGACTTTCCCGGTGGCGATGCCGCGTGTTCTGCAGATCGCCGTCGCTCGCTTCCCGACGTTAGCCAGGAAGGTGCGATCTGCGCGTAGATGGTTCGTTCTCGCGTAGCCTTTGATCGTCGTGTAATCCTCTCCTCCAGTCAGTTCATGGATCGTCTGCATGACCTCGACCTGCTTCTTCTCAAGCGAGGCGATTCGCCGCTCATGGGCGAGGTAGGCTTGGGCGTTGGCGAGAAGCTGCTCCCCGAGCGACAGCGGTGCGGCGTAGGCTCCGGTCTTTCTGATCTGCGGCAGCACCTCGATGTGGATGAAGCGGTTCAGGCGTTTTCCTTGCTCGGTGTTGGATCGTGCGACAAGGTACGTCGCTCCGGCTTCGGCAACGATCGTCGTCTCCTGCGACCTGCCGAGGGCGTCCGGGATGGGTATGACGGCGGAATACCCGTCTCCAAGTCCTTGAGCTATGGAGTCTAGGGCGTTCGTTGTCGTCGTCGCAGTGCCCATCGCATCAAGCACGTCCTTGAGGACGAACCAAAGGTCGTTTGTCTCGTTCGTGAGGGTACGGATCTCGAGGGTCTCGAACATAAATGGTACGATCTGACTCATTGTGTGCTCCTTGTGGGTTAAGTGTTCCAAAGGATAGCACAAGACTTATGGGTGTCAAGACGGTTCTTACAGGTATGAAAAAGCCGCTCAAGGGAGCGGCTTGGTCGGCCCGGTACAAGAGTATAGCGGCTAGGCTATGAAGCGACGCGCGCCGGGCCGGCCCACGCGTCGCAGAGTTCCGACGTCGGATCAGCCGGCCAGCGCAGGCGGCCAGGCCGGAGGCATGAGGGGCTCAGGAGCTTCCTGCGGAAGCTCCTGAACGGACTCTGCCCCCTGTACCAGCAGGTTGGATTCCCGAAACGCTTTCACGGCAGCCTTGTCCTCGGTGTCCACGCCTGCAGACTCCATCATCTCCTTCAGCCAGGCCGGAGCCGGTCCTTTGGAATACGTCTGCGACGGGTCGGCCGGGTTGAAGTAGGTCTTCACGGCGCCCTGCTTGCGGGCGCCGGTGGTCTTGGTCTTGGCCTTCTTCGCCGCCTTGCCGAGTTTCGGAGCGATGGCCATCGCGATCTTCTCTCGGTCGAAGCCGCAGGCGTCGATCTTATCCAGGATTTCGGCCAAGAGATCGGCCAGCGCCTGCTCCTGTTGGGCTTCGATCTGCGCCAGGATTTCGGCTTCCTGTTCCTTCACGCGAGCCAGGTGCTCTTTGAGATGGGCGAATTGCGTGGTCATATTCTGGGTTCCCTGTTGTGGGTGGTTAGCGAGAAGATAGTCTACTCGACGCTCATCAAGGTGTCTACAATCTCCTCTAAAGAATCTGGAGCGTCTTCATCCTGGATGGCAAGCTCCAGCTGGGCAGCGATCCGCAGCGCCCGCTCCTTCTCGAGCTGCTGCTTCAGGCGAGAAAACTCGACCTTCGACGGTCCTCGCTTGACCGGATCGACGCGCAGCCCTTTCGCCGAGTACCCGCCGTGTCGCATGTCGTACGCCACGCGGTAGGTATCGATGTCGAAGGCGATGGCGTGCTCCTCCAGGTAGGCGTGGAAATCGACGAGCCAGTCGTCGAAGCTTTCCCAAACAAAGGGCCGGCCGGTTTTCTCGGCCCGGTTCTTGGCGCTGTAGAAGCGGTTGCTCAACAGCGATCTCTCTTTCTTGGTCATTGGGTTACCTATTCGTCTTCATCTTCTGTTTCAGGTTCGAGCACCAGCGCATCTGCTTTCGTTCTGGCCGGCCGCTCGTAGTCGATCGCTTCAAGATATTGCTCGAGCGTCATCTCCAGCTCGTGCGCTTCCTTGGTCATCGCGAGCCGCAGCGCCGTATCGGTGTAGACGTCGGGCTTTCGTCTTCCTTTCGGTAGTCGGAGTCCTTGCTTTGCCATCTCATTCCTCCATTTTGTAAAACGTGTCGAGCAGCTCAAGTGCGAGGTCTGCTGCCCCGGCGGCGTGCCAAGCCTCCCAATCAAGATTGCGCCGTCCGATGACGCACTTGCTCCCTCTCCAAATCGTGAACGACCACATCAGGTTGTAGTTGACGATGACGAGGTA
>RZZN01000031.1 GCA_009929855.1 Gammaproteobacteria bacterium | reverse complement strand
ACCCTCGGCGCAACGCTCATGCTGGACAAAAACTACGACCCGCACACTCTGGAACAGACCTGGTATGGCCGCTGGGAGGAGCGCGGCTATTTCGTCCCCAGCGAGCAGCCGCGAACCGAAGGGGCCGGAACCTATTGCATCATGATCCCGCCGCCCAATGTCACCGGCAGTCTGCACATGGGCCACGGATTCAACAATACCATCATGGATACGCTCATCCGTTACCATCGGATGAAGGGTGATCGCACACTCTGGCAGCCGGGGACGGATCATGCCGGGATCGCCACCCAGATGGTCGTGGAGCGCCAACTCGAGGCGGCCGGGCGTACCCGTCACGACCTCGGCCGCGAGGCCTTCATCGCGCGCGTCTGGGCATGGAAGCAGGAATCCGGCGGGACCATCACGCGCCAATTGCGTCGTCTGGGCTCCTCGCTGGATTGGCAGCATGAGCGCTTCACCATGGACGAGGGTCTGTCCGAGGCGGTGCGCGAGGTCTTCGTGCGCCTGCACGAGGAGGGACTCATCTATCGCGGCAAGCGTCTGGTCAACTGGGATCCCGCGTTGCATACCGCGGTCTCGGACCTGGAGGTCATCTCGGAGGAGGAGGCCGGGCACATGTGGGATATCCACTATCCCCTGGTCTTGCCGCCTGGCGCCCAGGGGCCGGCGCACCTGACGGTGTCCACCACCCGCCCCGAGACCCTGCTCGGGGACTGCGCGGTGGCGGTCAATCCCGAGGACGCGCGCTATCGCCATCTGATCGGCGAGCTCGTCGAGCTGCCCCTGACCGGTCGGCGCATTCCCATCATCGCCGACGAGCATGCCGACCCCGCATTCGGCACCGGCTGCGTGAAGATCACCCCGGCGCACGACTTCAACGACCATCAGGTCTGGCTGCGTCATCGCGACGAGACCGCCATTGCCACGCAGCCGCATGGCGGACTGATCAATATCCTCACCCCGGATGCGGCGATCCGGGCCAATGCGCCCGAGGAGGGCGAGCTGCTGCCCGCGGCCTATGTGGGTCTGGATCGGTACGAGGCGCGCCGGCGGATCGTCGCCGACCTGCAGGCCCGGGGGCTCCTGGCGGCGGTGAAGGAGCACCGTCTGCAGCAGCCGCGTGGCGACCGCTCAGGGGCGGTGATCGAGCCCTATCTGACCGATCAGTGGTATGTGCGGGTTCAGCCTCTGGCCGAGCCGGCCATCGCCGCCGTGGCCGAGGGTCGGATCCGCTTCGTCCCGGACAATTGGAAGAACACCTATTATGACTGGATGCGCAACATCCAGGACTGGTGCATCAGCCGCCAGATCTGGTGGGGTCATCGCATCCCCGCCTGGTACGATGTCGCCGGCAACTATTACGTGGGGCGCTCCGAGGAGGAGGTGCGTGCCCGTCATGGCTTTGGCCCCGAGGTCACCCTGATCCAGGATCCGGACGTGCTCGACACCTGGTTCAGCTCGGCACTCTGGCCCTTCAGTACGCTCGGCTGGCCGACCCACACCGAGCGTCTCGCGGCCTTCTATCCGGGCGCGGTGCTGGTCACCGGCTTCGACATCATCTTCTTCTGGGTCGCGCGCATGATCATGATGGGGCTGAAGTTCATGGACGAGGTCCCGTTCCGTGACGTCTACATCCATGGTCTGGTGCGCGACGCCCACGGCGACAAGATGTCCAAGTCGAAGGGCAATGTCCTCGACCCCATCGATCTGATCGACGGCATCGGGCTCGAGGATCTGGTGCAGAAGCGCACCCGTGGCATGATGCAGCCGCAGCTCGCCGAGAAGATCGCCAAGCAGACCCGCAAGGACTTCCCTGACGGCATCCCGGCCTTCGGCACGGACGCGCTGCGTTTCACCTTCGCCGCGCTCGCCACCACCGGGCGCGACGTCAAGTTCGATCTCGGGCGCATCGAGGGCTATCGCAACTTCTGCAACAAGCTCTGGAATGCCTCGCGCTATGTCCTGATGAACACCGAGGGGCAGGACTGTGGCCAAGGTGGCGAGCCGGTCGAGTACTCGGCCGCCGACCGCTGGATCCGCGCCCGGCTCGCCGCGACCATCGGCACGGTCACCGACTCGATCGAGGGCTATCGCTTCGACCTCGCCGCCCAGGCCCTCTACGAATTCACCTGGAGCGCCTTCTGCGACTGGTACCTGGAGCTCTCCAAGCCGGTCTTGACCGGCGCGAGCGCCAGCGCGGCGGCCCGCCGCGGCACTCGCAAGACCCTGGTCGAGACCCTGGAGACCCTGCTGCGGCTGGCGCATCCCTTGATGCCCTTCATCACCGAGGAGATCTGGCAGAAGGTCGCCCCGCTCGCCGGTGTCGCCGGCGAGACCATCATGCTCGCCCCCTACCCGGTCGCCGATCCCGCGGCCGCCGACCCCGCGGCCGTCGCCGAGATCGAATGGGTGCAACAGGTCATCCTGGGAATCCGGCGCATCAAGGGCGAGATGAACATCCCGCCCGGCAAGCCCCTGCCGGTGCTGATCGCCAATGCTTCAGCACAGGAGCGGTCCTGGCTCGAGCTGGCGCGGCCCTATCTGGATTTCCTCGCCCGCATCGAATCACTGACCCTGTTGGACGACGAGACCGACGCGCCCGAGTCGGCGATCGCCCTGGTCGGGGCCATGAAGATCCTCATCCCCATGGCCGGGCTCATCGACAAGGACGCCGAGCTCAAGCGTCTGGACAAGGAGATCGGCCGCTTGACCGAGGAGATCGCCCGCATCGAGCAGAAGCTCGCCAACCCGAGCTTCGTCGACAAGGCCCCGGCGGCGGTGGTCGCGAAGGAGCGCACCCGACTCGCCGAACAAGGCGCGGCGCTCGTCAATCTACGGGGTCAGCGCGAGAAGATCGCGACGCTTTGAGGATCAGTCATCGGCGGGCATGTGCATGCGGCGGATCTCCTGGTTGCGCCGCTCGATCTCGCGGCGAAACTCGCGCCGCAGCGCCGCGCTCGCATGACGCCGCCGCTCGAGCGGGGTCTCGATCTGCAACGGTGGGACCTGGACCGGGCGGCCTTGCGGGTCGACCGCGACCATCGTGAAGTAGGAGGTCATGGCATGACGGGTGCTTTTGTTCATGATGTCCTCGGCGATCACCCGGATGCCAATCTCCATCGAGGTATTGCCCGTGTAGTTGACCGCCGCCAGAAAGGTCACCAACTCACCGACCTTCAGCGGCTGCCGAAAGAAGACCTGGTCGACCGACAGCGTGACCACATAGTGGTTCGCATACCGGGCGGCGCAGGCATAGGCGACCTGATCGAGCAGGCGCAGCGTGGCACCACCATGGACATGCCCCGAGAAATTGGCCATGTCGGGTGTCATCAACAGGGTCATGCTCAAGGTCTTGTGCTGCGGCGCGATCACGCGAGTGCTCTCCTCGTTGATCATGAGGCACTGCCAGCGGGACCGGCCACCGCCTGGCCGCTCGAGACTGAGGATTGATCTGGTTCTATTTTCAAATGCTTGAACCACGCAAGAGGATGCCTGCCGAGTATAGCATCCGGCATCGGCGGGCCGCATTCCATGCCCGCCGGGTGAGTCGCACGCGCGGTGGCGGCCGCCCGGCCCTGTCGACACTCCTGATCGCGTTGGCTATCCTCAGCGCCTGGTCGATCGAGCGCTGGGGACCTGGACTCATCCCTGGCCACTGGTCGCTCGGTGGCAGCGGACAGACCTGTACGCTCACGCGGGTCAGGGATGGTGATTCGATGCGCCTCCTGTGCGCGGGCGAACCGGTCGAGGTACGTCTACATTGCATCGACGCACCCGAGACCGGCCAGTCCCCTTGGGGTGAGCAGTCACGCGCTCATCTGCGGCGAATCGCCACCCCGCGCGTCGAGCTTCACGCACTGGAGATCGACCGCTTCGGACGCACGATCGGCGAAGTCCATGGCCTGGGTGAGACACGGCGCTCCTTGAACCTCGAACAGGTCGCGGCGGGTCAGGCCGCCGTCTATCGGCACTTCTGCGAGGATCCGCGCTTCTTTCGCGCGGAGCGCGAGGCCCGCGCGGCCGGGCGTGGGATCTGGAGCAGTCCGGGCGAGCACCAGACGCCCTGGACCTACCGGCAACGGCACTGAGCCGCGCCAGAGCGGACCTGGGACCATCTCGACGTGTTCATGCGGGGTGCGCATCGAGGATGGATTATTCCCATCGACTGCGTAAACTGCGCTCGTGGCCGCCCATCGAGCAGCGGGTCACCGACCGCGTGCTCGCGAGGTGGGCGCCGCGCACCGCTCCAGACTTGAATGGAGACCACCTCACGCACCAGCGTCGAGACGAAACATGATCGAGCATCTCTCACTCGCTGATCTGTGCACAGGAAGCAATCTGGCGACCCTGTCCCCGGACGATCCAGTCGTGGCGGCCGTGCGCATGATGGGTGAGCGGCGCGTGAGCTCGGTCGTCGTGGTGCGCGATGGCCGACCGCTCGGGATCTTCACTGAGAGTGACGCCCTGCGCCTGCTGGTCAGTGGTGACTATGATCCGAGCCTGCCGTTGCGTGAGCGGATGTCCGCCGACCTGCTGACCGCCCCGCCCGAGACCAGCTTCGTGGATGGCTATGCCACGATGTCAGCGGGCGGTTGTCGCCATCTGGTTCTGGTCGATGCCCAGGGTCAACTCCGCGGTCTCGTGTCGGAGACCGATTTCGCCCATGCGCTGGGTGCCGAGGAGCTCCTGACCCCGCGTCACGTCGCCGATCTGATGACGCGCGATCCGCTCACGCTACCACCCGCGGCATCGGTCGCCGAGGCCTTGTCGCTGATGTCCAACCAGCGCGTCAGCTCGATCGTGATCGCCGATGCGGGGCGAGCGCTCGGGGTCATCAGCGAGCGTGACGCCATTCGTCTCGCCGCGGCCAACCTGAACCCTCAGACCACGCCAATCGCCGACGTGATGTCGACGCCAGTGCATACGATCGGGCCGGATCGACCGGCCCACGAGGCCAGCCCGCGGATGCGCGCGCTTGGGATTCGGCGTCTGATCGTGACCGACGAGCAGGAACAGCTGCTGGGGATACTGACTCGGCGCGACTTGCTCAAGGATATCCAGGACGTCTATGTCCGGCTCTTGCGCCGTGTGGTCGTCGTCCAGGGCGAGGCGCTGAGCAACGCCCGCCGCGAGCTTGGCCAACACAGTATCCTACGCTCGCTGCTCGAGCATTCCGAGCACCTCGGGATCATCCTGGCCGACGCCGATCAAGGCATCCAGCTCACCAACGAGGCAGCCCTCGAGGCACTCGGCATCACCGCGCAACATGCGCGGACACTCGACCTCATGGGACTGCTGAGCCGCGCCAGACTGACGAGCGAGGAACAGATCGGGCGGCTGGCCGCCTTGTCTGGCAGCCAACGTCTGGTCTTGGATCTGAGTCGCGGCACGGGACGGGAGAAACGCCGACTGCGACTGGTCGCCTCCGCGGTGAACGATGAGGTGGGCAACCGCGAGGGCTATCTGGTCACCATCCAGGACAGCACGGACGAGCATGCCGCGCGCCAACAGCAACGTCTGATCAATACCCTCTTCGAAAACACCAAGGAAGGGATCTTGATCACGGACGTGGACAATCGCATCCTGGCCGTGAATCCTGCCTTCACCGCCATCACTGGCTATAGCGCCGCGGAGGCGATCGGCCAGAACCCGCGCATGCTCAGCTCGGGTCGGCATCCCCCAGCCTTCTACCGAGCGCTCTGGGACGAGCTGCACAAGAACGGATGTTGGAACGGTGAGGTCTGGAATCGACGCAAGAACGGCGAGATCTATCCGCAATGGCTCAATATCACGCAGGTGCGTGGTCCCAACGGTGACATCCAGCAACACCTGGCGATCTTCAGTGACGGGAGCGCGGCACGACGCTCCGCCGAGGAGATCGAATATCTCAGCCACCATGATCCGCTGACTGGACTGTTCAACCTGGCGCGACTGCGCGTGCGTCTCGCCGAGACCCTGGAGCAAGCCGCCGCCGCCCAGCATCGCCTGGCCTTGATGGTGCTCGACCTGGATCGTTTCAGCGACCTGGTGGCCAGTCAGGGCCATCTGACTGGGGACGAGGTGCTCAAGGCCATCGCCGATCGTCTCGCCCATGCCATCAGCCCCACCGACATCCTCGCCCGCCTGGCCGGTGATCGTTTCGTCATCGCCCGCCCGCTCGATGGACCGTCGGACGCGGCGGTCCGCGCGGTCCAGGCTGCCCAGACACTCCAACAGCTGGTGCAGCGGACGCTCGAGCTCACCGATCTACCCGAGCTGACCCTGACCGCCACGGTCGGCGTCGCACTCTACCCGGAAGACGGCGCCGGGGTCACCACGCTCCTGCGCAATGCCGAGTCCGCCCTCAGCCAGGCCAAGCAGAGCGGGCGCGGCGGTCTTGCCTTCTACCGCCCGGAGCTCACCCAGGAGGCACGGCGGCGGGTCCAGATCGAGCAGGAGCTACGGCGCGCCCTCAGCAAGGGTGAGCTGCGTCTCTTCTATCAGCCGATCGTCGCCATCGCGACCGGCGCGGTGGTCGCTGCCGAGGCCTTGCTGCGTTGGGAGCATCCGAGTGACGGACTGCTGACGCCACGTGATTTCATCGCGGCGGTCGAGCACAGCGAGCTGGTCGAGCCGATCGGACGCTGGGTGCTCGAGCAGGCCATTCTGCAAGCCTCCGCCTGGCTGCCGCACGGACGGGTTCGCGTCAATGTCAATGTCGCCGGGGCGCAGATCACCTCGGGTAACCTGGCATTGGACATCGAGGAGATCCTGAAACGAACCGGTGGAAAACCGCGGCTCCTCGGCATCGAGGTCCTGGAGCGGGTCCTCCTGCGCGACCCGGACCTTGCACTTGCCGAGCTCGATCGCATCCGCGCACTGGGTGTTGCGATCGCACTGGACGACTTCGGCAGCGGCTATTCGAGCCTCAGCTATCTCAAACGGCTGCCAGTCGACACGCTGAAGATCGACCAGGGATTCATCCGTCACCTCTCATCGGATCCAGTGGACGAGGCGATCGTCTGCTCCACCATCAACATGGCGCACAATCTGGGCCTCAGAGTGGTCGCCGAGGGGGTGGAGCATGCGGATCAGCTGAGCTATCTCGCGAGTATCGGCTGCGACCTGGCCCAAGGCTATCTGATCGGTCGCCCGGGCCCGGCCGAGGCCATCACCGCGATGCTCCGCGCGGCGCGCGAGACGACTGGAGGGGGCCAGCCTTGACCACTGACAGGCACTGCAATCAGCTCATCCGACCCGCATGGATCAGCTCATCGGACCCGTGCAGTGTGGCAGCGGCCAAGCCGCGTCTCGACATGGGCCAGGGCGTCCGGGCGCGCTCGGCTCATGCACGCAGGATGCGACCGGTGCGACCATCGCGAATCCGCGAGGGTTGGCTGGATCCGACACAGGCCCCCACCAAGAGATCGTCGGGCGGCTCGTCGAGTGCCAAGCGGACTCGCAAGGCGGTTCGGGCCGGTGGCCGAGCGGCCTGATTCGCGCTCGTCGAGACGATGGCGCCACCGCTGCAACGGCAGAGCGCCGCGGCCAGCGGATGGGCGGTGACCCGGACCGCCAGGGTCTCGAAACGCCCGGTGAGCCAGCGCGGTGTGGTCGAGCGCGCCGGGAGCAGCCAGGTGTTTGGTCCCGGCCAACTGGCCAGGATCTCGGCCATTCGCGCATCCTCCAGAGGCTCGACGAATGGCTCGAGCTGGCGCGGATCAGCGGCGATGAGGATCAGACCCTTGCTGACATGGCGTCGCTTCATCGCGAGGATGCGCGTGACCGCCGCGCGGTTCCAGGGATCACACCCCAGACCGAAGACCGCCTCGGTCGGATAGGCCACCACCCCCCCATCGCGGATGATCCGCGCGGCGCGGCGAACGCGATGACACGGCAAGTATGATGTCGCCATCGGGGTTATACTCATGGCTCCGTCCAACCCTCTCATCGATACGGAGTGATGACCTCATGACACTCGAAAAGAATGTCGGCAAGATCGATAGTTACATTCGCCTCGCGGCCGGCGGCATCCTGGTGCTCTTGGGCCTGTTCGCCACCACCACTGGAGCCAAGGTGGTCTTGACCGTGCTCGGTCTGATCGCCTTGTTCACCGGCTGGAAGGGCACCTGTTTCGCCTATCGCCTGCTCGGCATCAATACCAACAAGGGCGCCTAGTCGAGCGACCGCGAGCGACCGCCTGAGCGTCCCCGCGCCTGATCATGAGGGACGGCATCAGTCACCCGCAGGGATGTCGGATGCCGGCGGTCGCTCGAACAGATAGTGGCTGACATACCACTCCTGTCCCCGTCGATACCCAAAGAGCTCGGCGCAGGCCATGAAGAACAGGCGCCAGCGCATCCACCAGAGCGAGGCGCCCGCTGGGCCGTAGGTCGCCTCCAGGATCGGCCAGATCCGCTCGCGCGCGGCATCCATGCGCGCGACCCAGGCATTGAGTGTACGCTCGTAGTGCCGACCGCTCCACCGCCAGCGCGTGACCAACTTGAGATCATCCTGAAAGTGCAGCGGCAGATCGTCACTGGGCATGATCCCGCCGGCAAAGAAATAATGACTCATCCAATCGCTCGGTCCCACATCCTCGAACGCATAGGGATGGTCGCGGTGGACGAAGATATGCATCAGAAAACGCCCGCCTGGCTCGAGCCAGTCGTGCACGCGTCGGTAGAGCGCGCGATGGTTGCGCATATGCTCGAACATCTCCAGCGAGACCACGCGATCATAGCGATCGGGGGGCTGGAAGTCGTTCATGTCGGCGGTGATGATCTCCAGGTTGGTCAAGCCAAGCCGGTCCCGCTCCGCCTCGATGAAGGCACGTTGTCCGCTCGAATTGGACACACCGGTGATCCGGCAACCCGGAAAGTGCTCGGCGAGATAGAGACTGAGCGCCCCCCAGCCACAGCCCAGCTCGAGCACGCGCTGCCCGTCGCGGATGCCCGCGCGCTCGGCGGTGATGCGCAGTGAGGCATCCTCCGCTTCCTCCAACGTCTTGAGATGGTCGGGCCAGTAACAGGCGCTGTACTTGCGGCGCGGCCCGAGCACGGCCTCGAAGAAGCTCGCCGGCAACTCGTAATGCTGCTCGTTGGCACGCTCCGGCACCGCGGCAATCGGCGCGGCATCCATCATGGCGATGAAGTCGCGCTTGGCTTGCATCGCTGCCTCGCAGTCGCTCACCGGCAAGGTGGCAAGACGTTGGCGCAGCAACAGACGAATGCCACCGCGGATGAGACTGTCAGGCACCTTGTCTTGCTCGGCCAAACGGATCAGATTCTCGGTCAAGCGTCCGATCATTGAGGTTGCCTCGTAGTTCCAATCTGCTGTCATTGATGCCCAGATGTTGGCACAAGATCCAGGACGCAAGCACGCAATATTCGCGCGGCGCGACCGTCCGGTCAGCGCTTATGAGCGCATCAGTGCGCCATCCTTGGCGCCGCGCAGAGTGTCGCGCGTCACTGACGCGGTCGCCATCCGTCACGCGGGTCTAGAACTTGGTCACGATCACATTGATGCCGTCCTCTGGACCCAGATCGAAGGTATTGCCGCTGAGTCGTGCCACCGTCCCGATCGTCTCGGCGACATAGGCCGGATCGGCCGCGGCGTTGATCACCAGTCCGTTTCCGTTGCCGTCATCCACCACCAGGGTGGATGCATCGGGACGGCTGATCGAGATCCCTTCACCGGGTGAGAGAACCGCCAGATCGGCGGACATGAAGCGCACCGAGAGCACCGAAGGGTCACGGTTGGCCTCGACGATGGCATCGGCCGCATCGACCGCGCCGCTCTTGATCTTCTCGACCACCGAGGCGGCCGTGGTCCTGGCCTTGCTGGCGATCTCTTGCGCCTTATCACTGGTCGCCGCCTCCTTGACCGCGGCAACCGCTTTGTCGAGATGCTCTTTCCAGTTCATTGTTGGTCTTTCCTCAGGATTGTGATCGCCCGATGACCCACCTCGGCCAGCGGGCGTGAGCCTGGCCGGCCAAGGCAGCGCTTGCGCACCCAGAACAGGACACGGATCGGACACCGCGCCACAGTTGCGCCAATGCGAATTGAGTGGGATTGGCCCAATAAAGTTTCCGCGAGCGATCCGCCGATGCCCTCACGAGACCCCGCGGCACGGCCAATCGGATGAAGATCAGTACCTCGCGGCTGATTGGTCAGTGACCGACTTGGCTGGCGCATGCTGGGCCTCGAGGGCTCGGCGCGGCGAGCCAGATGCGATCCCGGTCAGACTGCTTCGCCTGATACATGGCCTGATCGGCATGACGCGCGAGCGTGATGGTGTCGCGACCATGCCGCGGATAGAGTGCGATCCCAACGCTGCATGAGAGCTCGAGTCGCAGCTCGCCGACATCAATGGGCTGACGCAGTGCGCGCACGATCTTCTCCGCGACGGCAAGGGCGGATTCGTGATCATGGATGCGCGGCAGCAGCACCAGGAACTCGTCGCCACCGACACGACCAACCGTGTCGGAGTCGCGCACCGCCCCCCGCAAACGTTTCGCCACGGTCTGCAACACCCGATCCCCGACGGAATGACCATGCGTGTCGTTGATGGGCTTGAAACGGTCGAGATCGACGAACATCAACCCGACCTGCAGATGGTCGCGCTCGGCGTCGTGCATTGCCTGCTGCAAGCGGTCGAAGAAGAGTGTCCGGTTGGGCAGATCGGTGAGTGCGTCATAGTGGGCGAGATGACTGATATGGGCCTCGTTGACCTTGCGCTCGCTGATGTCATGCGCAATGCCGAGCATCCCGGAAAGATTGCCGGCGGCGTCGAACAGTGGCGAGGCGTTGGTGACATGCCAACGCCAGACGCCATCCTGATGACGGACGCGATACTCGAGCCCGCTCTGCTTTTCACGGGTCTCGAGCAGTCGCATCAGAAAGGCCTGGCAGCGCTGCAGATCATCGGGGTGGACGATGGACGCGATGTAGCGGCCGCGAAAATCGGCCGGGTCATAGCCGAGGATCTCGCGCAGATTGGGCGAGAGATATTGGAACTCGCCGGCCAGGTTCAGGGTGTAGATGATGTCGTTGGCATCCTCGACGAAGCTGCGGAATTTCTGCTCGCTCAGGCGCAGCTCCTCCTCGATGCGTTTTTGCTTGGTGATGTCGTGGGCCAGCACCACACACTCCTCGCTCGGCAGCTTGGGCGCGCCCATGGCCGCGATCGACAGCTCGTACCAGGTCTCGCCCTGGGGCATCGGCAATGAAAAGATGCCGCCTTGATGGCGTCCCCGGGTCGCCGACTCCTCGATGGCCGCCATCAAGACGTCCGCCGCCTCGGTGGGCAGGACATCGCTGACCCGCTTGCCGAGAAAGGACTCGGGTGGCAAATCGAGTAACGTCTTGAAGGAGGAGTGAAACTCGTGGATGCGGCCCGACCGATCGATCCGGAACATCAGGGCGGGCATGGCCTCGAGCATGGTATCGAGCCGCGCCATGGCCTCGCGCAACTCGGCGGCGGCGCGCCAGCGCTCGCTCTGGTCACGTACCGTACCCAAGAGCACCCGCTCACCGTCCAGATCGATCGCGCTCAAGACCACCTCGCAAGGGATATCGACACCGGTATCTGAGCGACGGTGAACCCACTCGAAGCGCCGACTCCCTTCTCGCAGCGCGGCCTGGATGTGACGACCGGCGAGCTCCAGCGAGGCGATCCCGCAGGGTTGCACGGATGGGGAGAGGTCGCCTGGATGGGCCGCGCGGAAGGCCTCCTGATCGGGTATTCCGAAGAGTCGCAGCGTGGCCTGGTTGCAGTCGATGAAGTGGCGGGTATCCAGGAGCATCACCGCCTCGCTGGTCGCCTCGAACAGGGCGCGGAAGCGCGTCTCCGAGCGCGCCATCGCCGCCTGGACATCGAGGAGCTCGCTGATCTCGGTCGAGAATCCAATCAAACACATTTTGTCATCGCTCCATCGCAGCGGAAGCTTGACCGACCAGAAATGATGAGTCTTTCCGCGCGCATCGACCATGACTTCCTGGCCGGCGAAACGTTGCGAATACAGCAGGACCTGATCGTCGAGCTCATGAAAGGACAGAGCCCGCTCTTGCGAAAACAGCTCGGCGTCGGTCTTGCCGAGGATCTCATCGACTGGCTTTTGGTAGAGCTCCGCAACCTTGGGGTTGATGTAGCGATAGCGCCGATCCGGACCCTTCACGTAGATGTAGGCGTCGACATTCCCGAGCACTGTGTCGAGCATCCGGCGCGCATCGATCAGCTCGGCCTCGGCACGCTTGGTCTCGGTGATGTCCTCGAAGGCGGCAATCAGCAGGTCGTCGACCAAGGAGGCGCTCATGACGACATCGCGCGTGCTGGCGTCCTTGACGGTGATGCGCAAGGTCTTGGATTCGATGTGGCCATGACCGGCCTTGGCGGTGGCGAGCGCCGCATCCCACCAGGACCAGATGGCAGCGCGCTCATCGGGGTCGGGATAGACGAGATGGGCCAGGCTGGCGAGCGTCGGCAGCTCCTCTTGCGAGTAACCGAAGACCCGGATGAAGGCCAGGTTGCAGAACAAGACGGGTTGATCCGGGGTCAGCGCCGTGATCAACACGGCCGTGGGGAGGTGCTCGAGCAGACCACTCAGCTGGGCGAGGCACGCGCGCAGCTGTGACTCGAGTCGCTTGTGGGCACTGACGTCGATCATCACCCCTTCCCAGAGGGTCTCGCCATCCGCGGTCGCGAGCGGGTTGGACGAGATCGCCATCCAGACGACCTCGCCATTGACCATCAGTCGTCCCTCCCAGTAGAACGGCCGCATCGAGGCCAGCGCATCCAGGTTGGCCGTGAGCATGCTCTGACGATCTTCCGGGTGGATGACCTCCAGGGCCAGCCCCTGATCGGCCATGAACCGCGCCCGATCGAGTCCACACATCGCCAACCAACGGGAGCTGACGTGCGTGAATTCAGGCCTGCCATCGGGTTGGATCCTGAGCTCATAGGTGCCCACCGGCAGGTGCTCCAACCAGTCACGGATCGCCCGGCTCGAGTTGGCAGCGGGACATGGATCGTTCGTCATGAGATCACGTCGAGGGGTGCTTTTCACTCATTATGGGGGCAACCAGAGAATCTCACAGGACCGCCGAACGACGTTTTCCAGCGACGGCGCGCCTGTCGTCAAGACGACTCGAACAGATCCATGAAGGCGTAAAAATCTTCCGCTGACCCGCCCGAGATCGACACCAGGTGATCGGCGACAGCGATGTCCGCAGCGAGCTTTCCAAGTACCAGCGCCTTCCAGGTCAATGAATCCGTGGTCACCAGGAGTTGTCCCACTCCATCGCTCGGAGGATCGACCTCGAGGATGCCGTGACGGACCTGGAAGCGATACTGATTCGGCTCTCTCGACATCGACTGATGCTTGAATCGATCCGTCAGGCGCAGACCCATCACCCGGTCCTCGTCGATGGATTTGGCGGCGTTCAGATTGACGGCCATGATCCGATTCAGTGTCTCCATTGGCATCAAGCGCATGGCTTGATCATTGATCCTCGCGAAGATCGCCTTGGGGTCACCGAATGGGAAAGGCGCGATGATGCTGTCGGGTTGGGTCATCAACAGATAATCGGACAACAGCATGTTGCGCGCCTGAGCATTCATGTCGTCTGCCGCCAAGGCGAGCATTGCCGCCTTCTTGGTCTCGAACGCCGCGTCATTCCACTCATCGAGCAGCAAGACATCGTCGGCAAGGCGCAATGCCCACTCCAGCTCACCGGCCGCCAGCGCACTCTGGGCCTTGCCGGCCAAGGCATCCACTCCGCCCGCCAGCTCGGCCGACAGCCGCGCCTCGCTCAATGGTGACTGCGGAAACAAATCCCTCACCGCGCCGGTGTAATAGCCTCGGTAGAAGCGGAAGATGTGGTAGATGTTCCAGTCCTTCCTGCCATAGGTCTCCTGCAGATATGGACTCTGCGCGAGATGGGGTGGCAGCTCGAGCAGATCCTTGATCTCGCCTGGGGTGAAGCCTTGGTTCAGGTATTGGATCGTCTGGTCGTGCATGAACTGAATGGCATCACTGAAGTTGGTGAGATATTGGCGGACGTTCTCCTTGCCACTGGTGATGGGGTTGGGACCATGCAGCGCGACCAGGTATTCAGGCTCGAGACTGCGACAGATCTTCAGGCTCTCGACATAATCGAGCGGATCCCTCTGGCGGCTCCCTCGCATGGTCGTCAAGGCTGGAAAGGCCTCATAGAGGATTCCGATCTGGATCAGCACCTGTTTCTGTGGCAACCAAACGAGGATGACATCGTCGGTCTCGCCAGGCGCCGAGATGAGGGTCAGCCGCACGCCAGCGATCATGGTGTCCAATCTGTCCTTCACCCTGATCGTCGGGGGAAGAAAGCCCGATGGACCAATGAAATTCTTGCCGGCCAGCACGTATCCCGCGTACCAGCCCTCACCCTGCTCAACGGGTGCGTCCTGAAACAGGATCCCCGACATCTTCAGGCCGCCTTCGACTCGCGATGGAAACACCTGGCCATACCACTCGCTGAACAGCGAGCGCATCAAGTTTTCGTGCGCGATGATCTCAGTGCGCTCATCGGCAAACACCGATGCGCCATTGATATGGCAGTCATGATGGTGTGTATAGATGATCGCCTTGACCGGTCGCTTGTCGAAGATATTGTCCAGGTGGGCATTGAATGCATCCTTGGCTTGCTGCGCGCCATCGATGCTCTCACCAGGATCGACCACGATCAACCCGCTGGGACCGATGATCAATGTGGGATTGTCTCGATTGAAGCCTCGCGCGACATAGACCCCATCCGTGACGCGCAAGACCTCGGCGGGGAAGAATTGCTCGTATTTGTTCAGCAGCGTGGGATGGACCGCCACGGCGGCAGGGTCATAGGCATTAGACGCGGATGTCGACAGACAGCCAATGAGGATCAGGATCGAATAGCCGATATGTTTCATCGCCATCTCCACATTTAGGGAATATCTGGCCGAGGTCATGTCGGCGGCATCGCTCCAGCCCTGCGGACACGCCGACGGATGGCTCGAGCGATGGTCGAGACAGACCTGTTTGAAGTTTAGTGCCCGGCTGAGAAATGTATAGGACAGAGAGGGCGGCGGCGGCCTTGATCACACCCGCGGCCGGGATGGGTGCGCCGTTGTCTCGCAGCGATCGCGGCGTGCGCGCCTCAGTGTCCCTTGGGCGCGGGTTCAGGTGGGCGGCCGAGCGCCTCGTCCTGACCGCGGGCGCGGCGCAGACGCTCGATCTGATCTTGATAGGCCGATGCGAAGGCGTCGCCGAAGAGCCGCATGAAGTCTTCGCTCGCATCGGCGGCGACCTCTTCATAGACCGCGGTGAAGCGATCCCAATAGTGCGATTTGCGCGCGATCGGCAGGAGCCGATCGAGTCCGGAGCGCGCGGTGAGACGCTGCTCGAGCGCACTGGGCTCGAAGCGGGCCAACAAGGCACGCAAGGCGGCCTGCAACCCGGCGGTCATCGCCATTTCATGTGCGTTGATATCGTCGAAGGCCTCGCGCGCCGCGGTCTCGGCAGGCAAGAATCCATGACCGGGACGAAACAATAGGCGCTCCAGCAGGTCATCGGGATCGACCGAGAACTTGAATGGGTTGTTCTCTCGCGGGCGGATCGTCGTCACCCCGAGACGCAGCTCGTTCTTGAACCGTGCCCGTCCCATCATGCTCAGCATCAAGCCACCCGCCAACGCTCGCAAGAGTGCGCCGGCCTCGCGCATCAAGGCCTCGGGCTGGGCGGGCATGGGGGCATCCGCACAACCGAGACCTTCGATGAAGGCGGCGATTGCGTCCGCGGATGCCTGGTCTTGGTCGCCCTGGATGGGCGGCTGATCCACCGTCACCTGGGCTGGACGCTGGACGGGCGGCACGGGTGGGGGCGCCGGTGGCCAATCCGCGCCGCGCGCGGGCACGGGCACGCGTGGCGCACCCTCCGGGAGGATCGGCGCGGCGGCACCGACCATCCCCTCTGACGGTGCCCGCTCGCGCGTCTTGGCCGCTTGCCCGGCCGCCGCCGGCCGCGACGGGCCGTCGGCGGGTGCAGTGGCGGCCGGGGCGCTCGACCAGGCATCGCTCAGTAGATCATAGTCGTCGGGGATGTCCTGTGGCTCGGGCGGACGGAAATAGACATGCTCGACCGGGGTCGGCCGATAGGGCCCGCTCGGCTCGGGCGCGGGGGGCGCGGCGGCGAGCTTGGAGTCGAGCGCGGCGGCATCGGCGAAGGGATCATCGATGAGATGCGCGACCGCAGCGGGCGATGGCTGCGCGGGCGCGCCGCGCCGCTCGCCCTCACCCAGCAGATCCAGAATATCCGCGCTCGGCCCAGCGAGGTCGAGTCCAATGCGCGCATCCGTACCCGCTGGCGGCCAGCCCGCGAGGGCGTCCGTGGCCATCCCGAGCGCTTCGTCCTCGGTCTCGATCCCGACCAGCAGCTCATAGTGCCCCATCGTCAGTCGGTCGCCCGAATGCAGCCGCTGCGGCTGCTGGGCTGGCAGTGGCTCGTCGGACTGATTGAGATAGGTCCCGTTGCGACTGAGATCGGTGATCCAGACCCCATCGGCCTGGACCTGGATCCGCGCATGATGACTGGAGACCACACGCTCTGAATCATCGAGCAGGAGTGTACAATCACGACCACGCCCGATGATGATGGTGCCGAGGGTGAAGACCCGCTCGTTGGGTACTGAGCCCTGGTCACGCAATGATCGGACTGAGAGCCTCAGACGCATCGGCCGGGCACCAGCGTCCGAGCATTGCACCTGCGCGCGGTGATCATGTGATTCCTCCCCCGAGGTTGAGCGGTCACGTTGATGCGCATCCCTCTATACTATAGCCGCTTGTCGATCGATGTTCGGCTCCGAGACGTGTGAGGCGCGGGATCGAGCATCGCATCATCCGGGGTCAGCCCGCGCGCGCGGGCGAGACCGAGCACTCAACCGCTCGTGCCGAGCCCGCATGGCAGATTCAGCAGATCAAACGATCCCAATTGGCGGCATGATCGAGGAGTTCCGCGTGGTGCGGATCCTCGGCGCCGGCAATTTCGGCATCGTCTACGAGGCCGCGAACATCCATCTCGATGAGACGGTCGCCATCAAGGAGTTCCTGCCCACCGAGCTGGCGCGCCGCGAGCCGGACGGTTGGATCAGGCCGCTCTCAGCGGCCACCGCCGAGGCCTTTCGCTGGGCCCGGGCGCGTTTTCTGCAGGAGGCCAGGACGCTCTGGGGTCTCGGCCATCCTACACCCCATCGGAGCATCGTGCGGGTCACCGGTTACCGGGAGGCCAATGGCAGTGCCTACATGTTCATGGAGTTCGAGCGCGGCGAGGCACTCTCGGATCTCCTGGAGCGTCGTGGCACACTCCCCTACGAGGAGCTCGCACCGATCGTCGCCGCGCTGCTCGATGGACTCGCGCGCGTGCATGCGGCCAACATCCTGCATCGCGACATCAAGCCGGCCAACATCCTGATCCGCGCCGACGGCTCGCCGGTCTTCATCGATTTCGGCGCCGCGCGCAACGCCACGTCGAGCGGCGAGACCTCGATCTTCACCACCTACACACCCTGCTATGCCGCCATCGAGCAGTATGATCCGAGCGGCCAACAGGGCCCCTGGACCGACCTCTATGCATTGGGCGCGACACTCTATCGCGCCGTCACCGGCATCACCCCCAGGTCCGCCTCGCAGCAGCTCCTCGAGCCGCGCCAGGAGCCGGCGGCAACCCTGGCACGCGGTCGCTATCCGGATCACTTTCTGCAGGCGATCGATCGCGCCTGCGCACTCAGGCCGGAGGATCGGCCGCGGTCGGTCAGCGAATGGCGCCAGCAGTTGTTCGATACGGGCGCGGGCGACCAGCCGACCATCGTCCTGCCACGAGTCTCGGCAACCGCGCCGACCCGCCTGATCCCCACTCCAGCCGTTGCTCAGACAGCGCGCTCGACACCTGGCGTGCCCGCCACGGGGGGTCCACCCACGCCAGCCGAGCAAGCGCCGTCACCCTCGGGACATCACCGATGGCGCTGGCTGCTCGTCATCTCGACCCTATGCGCGACGGTCGGCGCCGCGGCCTGGCTCTGGTGGAGCGAGCGTCCGCTCGACCGGCCCGCGCCCGGCCCCACGCCGATCGCGCCGACGCCGGTGCCCACGCCGAGTCCCGGTCCAGAGCCGACAGCCGCGCCGCGCCATTCGCCGACACCGCGCCCAGGGCCCACGGCCACCCCATCACCGACCGCCACACCCGTGCCGATACCGCGGCCCACCACCGCGCCCATCGCGACCTTGGCGCCAGTGGCGCCCGCGATCGCTCGGATCACGCCCGGACAGCGCTTCACCGAGACGCTGCGCAGCGGCGGGACTGGACCGACGATGATCGGGATCCCGCCCGGCGACATCCTGATGGGGTCGCCAGCCGACGAGCCCGGACGCCAACCCGATGAGCGTCTGCACCAGGCACGCCTCGCCGAGCCCGTCGCCATGAGTGAAACCGAGATCACGATCGGTCAATTCAGAGCCTTCACCCAGGCCACCGGCTACCGCACCGAGGCCGATCGGGTGGGCGCCTGTCTGCGTCTGGACGAGGCCGGGGTCGCGCTCGTCGCGGACCTCAGCCTCTCCTGGGAGCACCCTGGCTATCCAGTCACCGAACAGCATCCGGTCGCCTGCGTCACCTGGAACGACGCGTTCGCCTACACCGAGTGGCTCAGCGCGCAGACCGGGCGTCACTACCGGCTGCCGACCGAGTTGGAATGGGAATATGCCGCGCGGGCCATGACCACCAGCAGCCGCTTCTGGGGCGATGATCCCAACATGGCCTGTGACCATGCCAACCTGGCGGACGAGACGGTCTTGCATGACACGGATGCGCGGCAGCGCATCGCCGGCGCGCGGGTCACCTGCTCGGATGGCCATGTCCATGCCGCGCCCGTGGGAAGTCATGCGGCCAACCCCTTCGGTCTGCGCGACATGATCGGAAATCTCGCGGAATGGACCTGCTCGGTCTATGATTCAAGCTATGGCGGTGGCCAGGCACGCTGCCACGACCCGCGCGAGCAGGCCGGACCCGCGCCGATGGTGCTGCGCGGAGGCGCGTGGTTGAGCGCCCCTGATCTGGCGCGCTCAGCGGCACGTGATGGCATGCCGTCGAATCTGAGCCTGAACACGATCGGCTTTCGGGTCCTGGCGACCGAGCAGATCCGCGGCGACGCGCAACCGCTCGATTGAGCGTCTCTGACGCTCACCAAGGGACCCCGGCATCGGCGAGGTGCGTATCAGATGAGCTCGCGATCCTCCAGCTCACGCATGACCCTGGTGCTCAGCGCAGCACTGGTGCTGCTTGGCACGGGCTGCGCGAGCGATGGTCCAGTGGACCAGTCCACCCTGCACGCCCGCGCCGCTGGCCCCGCCGACGCGCCGGGCGCGGTCGCCACGGTGATCGGCCAGATCGAGGATCTCACGGTGGTGGATTGTCTGTTGCCAGGACGTCTGCGCAAGATGGGCCGGACCCTCACCTGGGTCGGCCGGCCGCGCGCCACCAAACAGACCATCAGCGATTGCGAGATCCTCGGTGGTCAATACGTCCTCTTCGACCGTGCCGATTATTCCACGGCACTGGCGGTGTGGCAGGTCGCCGCCGAGCAGGGCGACCCCACGGCACAAAGCATGGTCGGCGAGATCCTCGAGCGCGGACTCGGGCGCGCGCCCGATCACGCGACCGCCGCCCAGTGGTACCGCAAGGCCGCCGAGCAAGGCTTCGCGCGGGCCCAGTTCAGTCTTGGCGCGCTCTACGAGAAGGGTCTGGGGGTACCGCGCGATCCAGTCGCGGCGCTCGATTGGTATCGTCGAGCCGCCGGCTTGCAGCAGGACAAGGTGGTCTTTCTCTCGCAGGCACTGGCCGAGGCGAAACCTCGCCAGCCCCGGTCGACGCCGCGCGCCAGTGCGCCGACGGGGTCGGCTCCGACACGCCCCGAACCAGCACGGCAGCCCCAGCCCGACCAGGGCGCGCCAGCACTCACCCAGTCGGCACAGGCCGAACTGCGCCGTCTCGCCACGGTCGCCGCGACCAGCCAGCAGGCGCTCGTGCGCGCCGAGAACGCCCGCGACCGCGCCAAGGAGGAGATCGTGCTGCGCAGTCGCGAGACCCGTCTGTTAGATCAGACCGCACCGGTCATCCGCGCCGACCGCCGCCTGATCGATCAGTATGTCGCGCTCACCCAGCAGGCCGAGACCCAACGCATCGCCGCCGAGAGTCTCGAGCGCGTCCTCGACGTGGCGGCGCCGGTGATGGCTCAACAATAGCGTGACCCGAGCTCGGGACACCATGACAACCAGGGGGACGAACGCCATGATGTACCTCAGACCCGCATGGACCACCGGGGATCCGCTCCCGGCACGATGCACCCCGGCGCCGCGACCGCTCGGCCGAGCCGATCGTCGGACTCTGCCGATGGCCTGGGTCTGGCCGTTCCTGGTGCTGCTCGTGAGTCTCCTGGGCGCCGCGCCCGTCATGGCGACCCCCGCGGTGACCATCACGGCGGATCCCTCCAGCGTCGTGGAGGGCGGGGCGCCCGCCCTCTTCAGGGTCCAGGTGAACGATCCGGACTTCCCGTATTTTGCAACCGATCTGGCCCCCGTGGTCGAGGTCGCGGTCGATTTTGGTGGGACCGCCACCCTGGGGGTGGAGTATCAGGCCACGGGCGCGCCGGACAACCGCGTCCAGGTCCCCATGACCATCCTGGGCGGTGATCGCATCAGCGGCCCGGCCTCGGGAGAGGCGACGATCAGCATCCAGGCACTCGCCGACGCGCGCATCGACCCGGATCAAACGATCGTCCTGAGCAGCACGGTCTGCCGCCACGACACCGGAAATCAACTCGTCACAACCCCCTGCGCGGCATCCGCGACCATGCTGATCCTCGATCGAACCCCTCTCGCCACGATCGAGGCGACGATCCCGACCGCCTCCAAGGAGACCCTGGAGGCCGGCGAGCTGCGGATCAGTCTGAGCAATCCAGCCCCCGAGGGCGGTATCCGGATCCCCTATGGACTCAGCGGCAGCGCCACCGCCGGTGTCGACTATGCGCCACTGCCCGGCAGTCTCGACATCCCCGCCGGCCAGACCAGCGCCACACTCAGGGTCACGCCGCTGCCCGGCGAGCCCGACGGTGTCGACAGCGTCCTGACCGTCACGCTCCAACCCGGCGCGGGCTATCAGATCGGAACGAGCGCCTCGGCCTCGGTCGCGATCGTCGGACGTGCGCGCGCGCTCATCTCGGTGATCTCAGGCAATGATCAGCTCGCCACCTCGCGCCAGCCCCTCCAGCCATTCGTGGTGCGCGTCGCGACCGCGAGCGGCCCGATCGTCGGCGCGACCGTCAATTGGACGCTCGAGCAGGGTGACGGCGGTCTCTCGCGCACCGTATCGACCACCGACTCCAACGGCGAGACCAGCACGGTGCTCACCCCCGGCGTCCAGACTCAGCCGCGGGTCCGCGCCACGCTCGCCGCGACCGGTGATTGGATCGAATTCTCCGCCATCGCCTCCTCGCCCCTGACCGATCTTCCCGGTCTGACCCCAGGGCAACGCTCGGTCGCTGGCGCGCTCGACGCCTTGTGCCCCAACCTGAGCCTGATCGCGAGTCAGCGCGCCCTGACCGCCGGCGAGCAGGATCTACTCAGCCAATGCCGGACACTCATCGCCGCCTCTGGCGCGAATCCGGGCGGGGTCGCTCAAGGGATCGCCGCACTCACCCCCGAGCAGGCCAGCGCACCGCGCAAGCTCATCACCCAGATCTCTTCGGTGCAGGTCGACAATCTGACCGACCGTCTCGGCGCACTGCGCCGCGGGGCACGTGGGATCAGCCTCAGTGGGCTACGGATCGGTTTCGGCGAGCAGAGTGTCTCGGGCGCGCTCTTGAGCAAGGCGCTCACGCCGAGTCTGGACAGCGGCGGCGCGGCCAGCGCGGATGAGGATTGGCCCTTCGAGCGTCTCGGCCTCTTCATCACGGGCGATCTGCAATGGGGCAGCAAGGATCGCACGATCAACGAAGATGGCTTCGATTTCGACACACTCGGCCTGACCGCGGGCGCCGACTACCGCTTCGCCGATGGCTTGGTTCTAGGGACCGCGCTGGGCTATGCCAGCACCACGGCAGACATCTCGGCGAATGGTGGCGAACTGGATGCGCAGAGCTGGAGCCTGTCGCTCTACGGCACCTATTATCCAACCGATCATCTCTATCTGGAGGGTTCGGTCACCTACGGCTGGGACAGCTATGATCAGGACCGCACCATCGACTACAGCCTCCTGGGTGAGCAACGCACCGCCCAGGCCAGCTTCAACGGCAACCAATACACGCTGCTCCTGGGCGCGGGCTATGACCTGTTGAGCGGCGCGACCATCGTCGATCTGTATGGACGTCTACGCTACACCAACGCCTCGCTCGAGGACTACCGCGAGCATGGCGCCAGTGGTTTGGACCTGGTCATCGCGGATCAGGACGCCATCTCTTTCAAGACCATCCTCGGCACCCAGGTCTCGCGCTCGTTCAGCACGCGCCGGGCCGTGCTCATCCCGCAGGGCTGGATCGAATGGGAGCATGAGCTCGAGCGGGGGGACGACCAGGTCGCGGGCCACTTCCTGCATGATCCCAATCAATTCGGCTTCAGCCTGCCGACCGATCGACTAGAAGAGGATCTGATCCGTCTCGGTCTCGGGCTCGGTGCTCAATTCGGAGAAGGACGCACCGCCTTCATCAGCTATCAGACCGCCCTGGGGATGCAGGACTACTCGGAGCACAGTGTCACGGCCGGCATCCGGATCGAGTTCTGATCCGGCGCGCGCGGTCTCGATCGAACCAGTAGGGATGTGGATCAGGAGCGCGCGGGCGGCCGCGCGCTCCTGGTCGACGCGCTTGGCGAGGCGGCGCGGATGCTCCGGTGACAGGATCGCGGCGGCCCCGACTGGATGCCGTCGGACTCAGGACGCGGACCCGCTTGGCTGGTATCGGACGCATCGAGTCTCGCGGGTTCACCCACTCATCGGGATGACCATCCCGACCCATCGATGATCCCTGGCCAGGACCGGCTCCAGCAGCAATGATGATCGAAGTCGGGGATGACCTTGATGCGTGCACTGGGGTTGCGGACCTGAAACAGCGCGAGGGTCGCGGGTGGCACCCGCCGGTCACGTCCACCGACCAAATGAAGCTGAGCAATGCGCCGATCCAGTGGCGGCTGAGTCGCCGGGTTGAATGATCCACCGAGCCGAGTGTAGCCATGATGATCGACCCAGGCATCCAGATCGAGATTGGCAGCGATGGTCACCACCCGCTCGACACCCTCGAGCCGTCCCGCGATCAAGAGCGCCAGGACACCGCCACCACTGTATCCGATCAGTGTGATCCGCGGTCGCCGCCCTTCTGGCAAGAGGTTCGCGAGCGCCGCGAGCATCGACTCGAGCACCTCTGGACCATAGCGACCATGGGTCCAGAGCCATGGACGACAGGCCGGATCCTCGACGAATCCGTGGTAACAGGGCCGGCCGAGATAGAGCGAGGATACCGGATCACGGATCATCAGGCGCAAGACCAGCGGATCCCGGCCGGTCGGATCCAGCGCCACCCGATGCCGACTCGACCAGGGTCGCCCATCGCCGTCGAGATAGACATGGAGCCGCCGTGCATCCGCGAGCCCGAGCGTCTCGCCCGCGCGCCGATAGACTCGATGCCTGAATCCCTTGCCCATCACCTGGGTCTCGACCAGATCCTCCAGGACGAATGGCGCGTCGTCCGGTCGATTCACCCGCTGCGCACAGCCCACCACGAGCAACGCCGCCAGACCGATCAAGGACACAGACCAGGATCGGGCGCGTCCCGAGCGCCTGAGCGCGCCCAGGTCGGTACTGTCCGCGGGCTTGATCGAGCCCCGTGCGAGCCACCCGGCCGGCGCCCGAGTCATGGCAAGAGCGGATTCTCGAAGTCGAATCCGAACAAGGCCGGGTTCTCGCCGATCACCGCCGCCGAGAAGATGTAGAAGACATAATCGTAGGTCTCTTTCGGGATCTTGTGCTCGCGCAGCAGGCTCCAGAAATTGCGCTCGCGCGGATTGGCCGGCATCTGGCGGAGCCGTTTGATGACATTGCCCTCGCCCCAGTTGTAGGAGGCCATGACCAGCAGGCCTGAGGCCTGGGCATCGGTGCGATAGATGTCCTTCAGATACTTGGCCGCGGCGAAGGTCGACTTGACGACATCATGGCGCTCGTCGGCCGGGTCATATTCACCCAGATGCTGCAGCGGGCCAGGTTGCAATCCATAGCGCCGACCGGTCTCGGGGATGAACTGCCACATCCCCTTGGCTCGTCCATAGCGGGTCGGTGGACCCACGATCCGAGGCTGAAAGTTGCTCTCCTGCATCGCCAGATAGAGAAACTGAGGCGGCAGATCCTGCTCGCTCAAGGCACGCTGGATGGTCGGCGCATAGCCATTCTCATTGAGTCGACGGATCGCGCGGACCATCCGCGGAGAGGACTGCCACTTGCGGATGTAGCTCTTGACCTCGGCGGAGAAATCAGCCGGCACACCCACCTCGGTCTCGCCGAAGACCCGGGCCATGTGCAGGATCAGCTTGTCGTCGGTGTCGAGCGGCACCGCCCGCGCGGCCTGGATCTTTTCCACGAAGAGGTCATAACGCTCGCGCATCGCGGCAAGCCGCAGCTTCGACTCGGCGACTCGTGCCTTGAGCTCAGCCGACGCCTCGCTCCCGATGCTGACCTCGAGGTTGGCGATCTGCAGCTCCAGATCCTTCATATCGTAAAAGATATCGTTGGCCAGACGCTCGGTGTGGCGAAGCTGCTGATGCTGATGCAGGGCGAAGCCGCCGAGCACCGCCAGCAACACCAACACCACACCGATCAGCGCGAGATAGAGCCTGCGCTGTCGGCGCTCGAGATCACGATAGGCCCGCCGGACCATTCGGGTGTGCTCGCCGGCCCCGTCGGGCTGCTCGCCGCGAAAATAATGGCGTGCGATCTGCTCCAACGAGCCTGGACCCGAGGAGGCTTGGTCCGGCCGCGGCAGGATGAGCCTGATCTGGGGTCCGCCGTCACCGAGCGTCAGGGTGGTCGTCCCGGCGAGCGGCAGCCGCTCGATCCGCCGTCCGTCGATGAAAGTCCCGTTGCTGCTCGCGAGATCCCGCGCCCACCAGCGTCCATCCTCTGGAGCGATGGCCAGATGGTGCCGACTCACACCCGCGTGCGGGATCCGCAAACCACAATCCTCACCACGCCCGACCAAGAGCGCCTGGTGATGCCGAACGCGGCAGATGAGCCCACGGGCGTCCTGATATTCCACCTCGATCGGCGATGGCGCGGTACTCGGGAGCCCCTCGCGCGGCGCCAGGACGGTTTCGTCGTTGGTCGTCATCTTGACTCGTCACACGGATGGCCACGGCCACTGCCGTCGTCCAGTCTCACCACTCAAGAGACTATAGCCTAGTTGTCTCGAGATCGACGAGATCCTGGATCCAGCCACCGCGCGCCCCGTGTTGCACTCGACTCGACTCGGCACGCCCACCCGAGTCGCGGCGAAGGCAGGCGGTGCGCCTGCCTCACTGGCATCATGCCATCTTCTTGTCTACTCCTCTTCCTCCTCGACCCGAGCCGCGGCATAGTGAGTCGCGATCTCGGTGATCTCCTCGGTGGTGAGCTGACCCGCGATGAAGCGCATTCGCGCAAACTCGTCGTTGGCCCGCTCACCATTCTGGTACGCCGTCATGGTCTCGACGAAATGATCGATCTTCTGACCAGCGAGCGACGGCACCTGTTGGCCCCAGCCCTCCCCGTTCTCCCCGTGACAGACCGCGCAAGGCAGGAGCAGACGGCCTTCATCGCCCAGCGCCACCAGCCGTGGCGCCGGTGCGGTGCTCGCCGGCGGCTCGGGTGTCTGGGTGGCATAGAAGGCCGCGAGATCGGCCATGTCCTGCCGACTCAGCTTGCGGGTCGCCTTCTGCATGTCACGGTTCTCGCGTACACCCGTCTTGAAATCGACGAGCTGCTTGTAGGCATAGCCGCGGACCTGTCCAGCGACGCTCGGTGTGGCATCATCCTCGCTCACGCCCACCTCGCCATGACACTTCTGGCACCTGGCCTTGTCCGCGACCTCCTGACCACGCGCGGGATCGCCCGATTCGATCAGGGCCAAGGTCGCGCGACTCCAGACGAACGGCGCGTCCTCTTCGGCAAACGCCACGGGGACCGCCATCAAGAGTCCGAGACTCAGAATCAAGGTCGTTTTCATGATTGGATGCTCCTTGGTGGTCGGGCCGTCTCACTGATCAGTCGCGAGCTGAGCGGTCTTGGGCGCACTCAGCGCCGCGACCGGGATGCTCTCCTCGAAGGCGACCATCTCGACCGACGGCACCCGCACGGCACCCTCACCCAAGAGCAGATCGGCCACGCTCTGGTCGAACGAGCGATAGTGCAGCTTGGCGCTGACCTTGACCTCGGTCGCATCCGGGGGTAGGTTGAAGAAATATTTACCGTATCGATAGCCCTTTGGCGGAATGGTGTTCATCTCGGTGAAGCGTGCCACCTCCCAGGGTAGGAGGGTGTCCTTGCCGTCCTTGTCGACCGCGTGATTGTTGAAGATCACCGTGTCTGGCGGGAGCCGGTTCTCCTCGGTCAGGGTTCCACTGCGCAGCAGCTCACGGCCCTGATCGTCGCTCACCACCACCTCGAGCCAAACCTGTCTGACCTCGGTGAGACTGGTCGGCAGATGATGTCCGGCACGCTCATTGGTCACCTTGACCTTGACGCGATGCAGCGCCCCACCCTCGGGGGTGACATCGACCTTGAGCGACGCAACACTCTGCAAGCGTTTGATCGCCTCGGCGGCATTGCCGGAGCGGCCCAGATCCTGGGCCTTGTCCGAATCCTCGGCTGGATTGCCCAGCAGCTCGGTGATGACGGCGTTGCCACCGATGAAGGCATGCGTATGGACGACCTTGCGCCAAGGCCCACCGAGCGCCGCGAAGCCCTCGAGCGAGGGTTCATCGAGCGCCTCGGGCAGCTTCAGCTCGTCGGCTACCCGGTTGGCGATCTCGACCGGAACCATGTGGCAGTCCTGGCATTGGATGTCGTTCTGGGCATAGATCGAGTATTTCCACTCGTCATAGGTGCGCTCGATCGGGAAATTGTTGCCTGGATGGAAGATCTGGTGACAGTTTCCGCAGAAATCGGCCTTGCCGTGGTGCTCCGAATAGGCGGTCTCGTGGAACGGCGACTTGGCGTCATCGAGTGTCGCGCGCTTGGTCTGACCTGGATCGACCACGAATGAGGCGTTCCCGTGCTCGAGCACCGCGGTCTTCTGGACGTTGGTCCCCGAGATGGTGTGGCAGACATCACAGGAGACTCCCATCGCCGCGACCGGTGGCGCGGTGAATGAGCCGTGTAACCCCTTGTCCGGGTGAAACTCGAGCGTGCCGGTCGTCACCCCGATGGGGGTATGGCAGGTTCCACAGTGGTTGATGTTGCTCGGATCGGCCTTGACGGCAAGCGCGAAGAGCGCCTGGTAGACCGGGTCGGTGAACGAGTTGGAATGCATCGAGCCATTCCAACCCTCGTATTGGGTCGTATGACACTGGCCGCAGAGCCGCGGATCCTTCCAGTCCTCGGGGGTCAGTTGACGGTGACCCTCGATGGTGACATAGGACGGCGGAAACGGTCGATCCTCCGGTGTGCTCGTCGCGGTTTCGGCGCTCCCCGCGAACACCGGAAAACTGGCAACGAGGGCGAGCGCGAGGACACGCTCAGGTACAAGCAAGCGCCACGCCGCGCTCGGGGTGCTCATGGACATCATCTTCTCCTTTGGTTGGCTTGACAGTCGCTCGCTCGGGCGATCCGGCCACGGCCCCGCGGACGCTGCGGGATCCGTGTCGGTCGCCGGTCGAAACTTGTACTTCTACATCAAGCGACCCATGTACCAGCACGATGTAGGCCAATTTCGAAGAACAATTATTACAAGGACTTGCAGGCTGAGACCTGCCTTCCGAGTGTTGCACTGTTGCAGTGTCATGGGCCTGGTGCCACACCGAAGAGGAGACCATGAGGAGAAGACTGCATGATCAATCAACGCCAGCTCCTCGAGCTGCTCAAGCCCTTGTTGGAGCCGATCCAAGAAGGCGTCATCATCACCGACCGTCATGGCAATCCACTCGTACACAATCAAGCAGTCACCCGCCTGTTTGGTCTGGCACAGGCATCAGGGGCGCTCTCGCTGACGCGACTCGGCACCTACAACCTGCGTGCCGCCTTGATCCGTGCTGGATTGGGTCAAGCCCAGGGTGATCAGCATCACTGTGAGGCCAGCGTGCAATTCGACGAGGAGATCAATGTGGACGGGGCGCCGCGTTGGTTGCGTATCGATTCGAATCTGGTTTCACTGAACGGCAAGGACCATCAGCTGCGCATGATCCGGTTGCGCGACATCACCGCCGAGCGGCGTCTCTCGGCCGTGATGCAGGACCAGGGGAGCCTGGATTTCGTCGCTCGGGATCCTGACATGATCCGGCTGGTGGAGCGGCTCAACCTGGTCGCCGGCAGCGATGCCGCGGTCCTGCTTCAAGGCGAATCCGGGACCGGCAAGACCGAGCTGGCGCGTCTGCTGCACCGGCGCAGTCGGCGCGCCGAGCGTCCATTCGTCGAGGTCAACTGTGGATCCATCCCAGCCTCGCTGATCGAGACCGAGCTGTTCGGACATGTCAAGGGTGCCTTCACCGGGGCCTACAAGGACCGGCTGGGCCGCTTCAAGGCCGCGCATGGCGGTACCCTATTCCTCGACGAGATCGGCGAGCTGCCGCGCGAGCTCCAGCCCAAGCTGCTGCGGGTGCTGCAAGATGGCGGTTATGAAGCGGTCGGCTCGGACCGCACCCTCAAGGTCGATGTGCGGCTGGTCGCGGCCTCCAATCGCGATCTACGCGAGCTGGTCGATCGTGGTGAGTTCCGCTCGGATCTGTACTACCGCATCGCGGTGGTCAAGCTACAGGTCCCACCGCTGCGTGAACGGCCCGGGGACATCCCACTCTTGATCGAGGCAATCCTCAAACGTTTGGAGATGCGCGGCTATCCAGGCGGGCTCGAGCTCAACCGCGAGGCATTCAACGCGTTCATGAACTACCCATGGCCAGGCAATGTCCGCGAGCTGGCCAACGCGGTCGAGCACAGCGTGATCTGCGCCACCGAGGGACAGATCGCGCCTGACAGCCTGCCGGACTGCATGCGCGACTATTGCGCCGCGCGCCGCCAGCGCGATCCAGTCGCCGAGGATTCCGAAACCAGCGAGCGCACCCGCATCGCCCTCGCGCTGCATCAAGCCGCGGGCAACAAGACACTGGCAGCCCAGATCCTGGGCATGGACCGCAGCACGCTCTGGCGACGCATGCAGCGACTCTCGATGGATTGAGCCAAAGCACGAGCGTTCGGATCGGACCGGTCGACATGGCTCCCATCAGACGGCCAGACCCTCGTCCAGCATGACGTCCACCACCCCATCTACAGCTCGAGGAGTCCGCACCATGTTAGGCATGATCGCGATGGCACTGGCCCTCACACTGTCGGCTTCGAGCGTCGCCGCAGATGCGACGATTCCAAGCCTGGATCTCGCCGGAGCAAAAGACCCGGCACCATTGAAACGCTACGAGGATTCCTTGATCGTCTCATACGAGGTGAAGGCGTTCGATGAGTATCTGTTGCCGATCGCGCCGTTGCGCATCGACCCTGATCGCGCACGCCGGGACGGACACAACAACCGCTGGTTCACCCCAATGGAGTCCGTGGAGCTGGAGGGACGCGTCGTCCGTCTCGTGTATCTGATCCCGGAAGGCCGCTCACCGCTCGAGGTGGTGCGCAACTATCGCGACGAGATCGAGAGGCTCGCTGGACAGGTCTTGTTCGAGTGCAAGCGCGAGGACTGCGGCGGCGATCCCGGACGCTCGAGCGGCGGAGGTGGAGGCGAGATGAGCCTGGCCATGGTCTTGCGCCCCGCCGAGCGGATCGCCGACCCGCCCCTGTCGACCGGCGCCTGCGCTCAGACTGAGCGGATCCAGGATCAGCGCTACCTCGCAGCCTCCTTGCCGGATTCGCTCGGGCATCTGTCGGTGCACGCCTATGTCTTGCAGACCGGACACTCCTGCCGGGCCTTGAATGGACGTACCATCGCCGTCGTCGATCTGGTCGAGGGCAAGGCGCGCGAACAGCGGATGGTGACTGTCGACGCACCCGAGATGGCGCGCGCGATCGACGCGACCGGCCGCATCGCGCTCTACGGCATTCTGTTCGACTTCGATCAGGCGACGGTCAAACCCGAATCCGCGGCCGTCCTCGCCGAGATCGCGACCCTGCTGCGTTCAGATGCCGACCTCAAGTTGCTGGTGGTCGGTCATACCGATGACGCCGGCGGCTTCGACTACAACCGCGATCTCTCGCAGCGGCGTGCCGAGGCCGTGGTGGCGAGATTGACACAGGATCACGGCGTAGATGCGCGGCGTCTTTTGCCAGTGGGCGTCTCATTCGCGGCGCCGGTCGCCTCGAATCAGACAGAGGACGGGCGCGCGCAGAATCGACGGGTGGAGCTGGTGCGCTATTGATGCCTATGGCCGAGATCGGTGTCTCCCGATACCTGCCCGTACCAACCTTGAAGCGACCCTGGAAGACGATAGGTCCAGTGAATGGCCGTCGCTCACAAATGATTTGGGATGAGTCCTGCCAGGCTCGGTTGACTCGCCACCAGACGCGCCCGACCAAACCAGGCATGAGACGCAAACAAGGCATAATTGTCTGCGTTGTGCATACGCAGTTGATGCGTCAGCTTCAAGGCATGTTCCTTGTAGCCGTGATCGATGATCTGACGCTCCTTGCTTTCGTCGTCGACGAAATGAATCATCTCGTGAAACATGATGTGCTTGAATAAGTCCTCGTTCAAGACCTGATCGAGCGACCTACAGAGGTACACGTGGCCGGAGTGCACCTCCGGGATCTCCCGACGCTCATCACCAGCCTGCATCACGCTGTAGGCCATCCAATCCTTACCCAGCGGATCGATCGTAAAGATTGACACTCCGAAAGGATTCCCACCGAAGACAGACGGATGCCGCGAAGTCAGGACGCTGCCCACACGGACAAAGGTGGCTCGAATGAATCGAAGCTCGAGCAGGGTCTGGGATTGAGACTGTTGACCAAACGCGAAGTACAGGTCGGCCAGTTGGTAAGGACGTTGCGTCCCCGTCAAACTAGCCGTACCAAGCTGAAGATGATCGATTGCCGCCTCCGCGATGCGCTGCGCGCTCTTGGCCATGGCAATGAGATCGGGCATCGACGCGGCCAGACGGCTCAGGAGCGCCGCGTTGCGCTCGGCCAGTGCACGTTTGGGCAACTCATTCATCCTTTTGAGCGTCGGCCCAGAAGGGTCGACCCTCGCATCGGCAACGAGTTGGTGCCACTGCTGAAAGTGCCTGATCGCGCCCATGGTTTTCGGGCCAATCAGACTGTCCTCTTGTAATGGCGGTAGCGGGCCACCGTCAACCACGGCAATACGATTCAGCAGCGTTTGGATCGTCAGGACATCCTCCTTTCGATTGACTCCACCGAGCCCGACCGACTTGGCGATCGTCCAGGCCGACACCCCACCCTCGAAACGGTAGACGCGGCAGGCGTCCATGGTACGCGCACGAACCAGCATGATTACCTCCTGCAAACTGGATTGATTAACGACACACCTATGGCGCCAGGATCAGGACCTTGGTCTGGCTCGGCACGACGCGACAACCAGGGGCATTGGTATTGTTCTGCAGCGACATGCTGGTCATCCGACTGGCCGGCATCCCCTTGATCAGCACCGAGAAGGCGCCGGTCAGGTGACGAGAGGGTCCCATGACGGTGCCCGAGGCCACCCCCGTGGCCAAGCCCGCATTGTCACCGTTGGTCATGGGGATGGTGGTCCCGAGATTGTGCGCGGGCGTCGCGGCAAAGAGGATATTGGGGACATTGGGCACCGCCATGGGGCCCATGGCGATGTTCGGGTAGGGGACGGGCACCGGACCCACCGGGCTGGGGGTGAGACAGACATCGGGGAAGCCGGTGTCCGTGCCCATCATCTGCGCATTGGCGAACATCGTTCAGACCTCCTAACCCAGATGGATCTGCTCGCCGTCGATCTTGACCAGACGACGTGCGTCGGCGAGCAGTGTCTCCGAGCTCAGTCGCGTGACCTGCTCGGCGCGGATCTCGACCGTCCCGGCATGGACCTGATCCAGGTCCCGGACCCTGCGCCGGGACTGATCGAGACTGAGATTCAAGCGCTCGGCGGTCGCCTCGACCAGATCGCCGATCAAGCGACTGGAGCGCAAGGCGGCCAGTGCCTCGCGTGCGATCAGCGTGAGCCGGCCCCCGACCAGGGTCAGACGCGCGGCCCTGAGCGAGACCTCCGGGCTCTCGGCACTCAGTCGAGAGCGCGAGCCGAGCGCGAGCGGCCCTTCGACCCGCAGGCTCAGACCTGCCCCCTCGGCGACCTCGACCCTGGTCTCGCCCGGCAGCACCAGACGCAGCGGTCCGGCCGCGCGACGCTCCAGGATGGCGATCAGGAAGGTCTCGTCATGGAGTCCCTGAGTCACCAAGACCCGGTCGCCGATCTCCGGCCAGACCAGACAGCTGAGTGCACGCCGCGCCCGCAGGACGCCGCTCGCGGTCTGAATGGAGCAGGTCGCGCCCTCCCCCACCTCAAGAACCTCGCCCTCCAGGTGCATCGGCTGTGGTCGCAGCGCGCTCGGCTGATCGGATCTCAAGGCATCCATGGGCTTCTCCTCTGGTCATGGGCCCGGCTCGGGAAGCCGGACTCGACGTGAATGGTTGAGCGGGCTAAACGAGGCATGAGCCTCAGACACCCGAGTCGGGACGGGGCCGCGGGCGCCAGGCCTCGGCGGCGAGCTGCTCGGGATCCTCGCCGAGGGCGCGCGCACGGTCGGTGAAGCGGGCGTCGCGGTCGCGCACCCGGTGCAGCTTGGCGCGAAAGAGTGTCGCCCCGGTCAGATCGGCCCCTTCGAGATTGGCCCGCGAGAGGTCGGCATAGGTCAGGTCGGCACCACGCAGATCGGCCTTGCCGAGATCCGCCGACAGAAAGTTCCCCTGATAGAGATTGGCACGCACAAAAGACGCGCCCGCGGCCCGCGCGCCCTGCCAGATCGCTTGGGTCAGATCAGCCCCACTGAAATCGGCTCCCTCCAGATCGGCCTGTAAAAAGATCGCGCCCCTCGCCAGGGCCCCGCCGAAGCCTGCCCCCTGGAGCCGCGCCGAGGTGAAGTTGCCTTGTCGAATCCGCGCATGGCTGAAATCACAGCCGGTCAGATCGGCCTCGCTGAATTGGACGACCTCGAATGCCTGACCAGCGAAGCGCTGCCCGGCCAGGTTGCTCTTGTTGAAGACCAGGGTGACGAAGCTCGCCCCGGTGAAATCGGCCTGGCGCAGATCGCATTCGAGCAGGACGCTCCGCTCCAGCTGGGCGTCAGTGAAATCCAGCGGACCAGAGTCCAGATTGGCCATGACGAGCTGCTCGATCCGGGACTCGCGAAAGCCGATCTTGGCGAGCCGACTCCCGCTGAAGACGGCCCGGCTCAGCCTCACCCGGTCGAAGGCCACGGCCTCCAAACGGCATTCATGCCAGTTGGCATTCTCGATACTGGCCTCGGCAAAGGAGACCGTTCGCAGCTCCGAGGCATGGAACAGGGTGCCCGCAAGACGGGCGGCGGCGAACCCACAGCCGCTCAGACTGCAATGGGTGAATTGACAGTCGGTCAGGTCCGCACCACCGAGATCGACCCCATCGAGCACGCAGTGATCGAGCCGCAGTGCCGCTAGATCCGCGCCGCGCAGGTCGAGCCCGCGCAGTGTCGCACCGCTCAGGAGATCGGCATCCCGGGCCAGACGCTCGATGGTCGCACGGTCCATCTCGGCCATCAGCTCGGTCGCTCGGGCGGACGATGGCGCGGACGTGTCCGGGCCCGGGTGAAGATCGCCCCCTCGAACTGCACCCCGGGGCCGACCCGCACCCGCGCCAGATCGGCCTCGTGCAGATTGGCATGGGACAGCTCGGTGTGATCGAGCCGCGCATGTTGCAGGACCGCCCCGGCCAGATTGCAGCTCCCGAGATCGGCACCGCCGAGATCCGCACGCACCAGTCGGGCACCGCGCGCATCCGCGGCATAGAAGCGCGACTCGCGCAGGTCGCAGCTGCTGAAGTCACAGCCGCGCAGCTCGGCCCCCGAGAAATCCGCGCCACGCAGACTGGCCTCGCGAAAGGAGACCTCGCTCAGACGGGCACCGCTGAAATCGGCCTCATCGAGCCGGCAGGCCAAGGCGAAACAGCCGGTTCCCAGGCTCAGATCACGAAAACGGACGCCCTTGGCCCGGATTCCGACGAAGGCACCCTTGGTGATGGCGGCACCGCTGAAATCGGTCTCATCGAGGTCGCAATCCTGGAAGACCGCCTGGGCATAGCGGATCCCGGCGAAGGAGCAACCCCGCAGGTCGGTCGCGCGCCAGAGCACCGTCGATTCGGCATGGGTCGCCGAGAAGTCGACCGCGACGATCTCGGCACCGGTCAGACGCAGACCCTCGATCCGAGCGCCGTGCAGGCTGGAGCTGCTCAGTCGGGCAAGCTCCAGGATGGCCTCGCCGAGGTCCGCTCCGCTCAGATCGGCGCGTGCGATCTGGGCCGCGCCCAGGTTGCACTCGCGCAGATCCGCGTCCACCAGACGGGTGCCGATCAGCCGGGCATGGGCCAGCATGGCCCGGCTCAGCTTGGCCCGATCGAGCCGCGCACCGCTGAGATCGGCCGCTTCCAGGAGCGCACCGGTCAGATCGGCACCGCGCAGGTCCATGCGGCTCAGATCGGCCCGGGTCAGGTCCCAGCCCGCGAGCGAGCCACCGCGCGCGAGCTCGGTCTGGACACGCGCGCGCAGCTCGGCCCGGGCGGATTCGGCCAGGGGGTCGGGCGGCCGTTGGTGATGCCCGGTGGACTGGTAGGCCGCGAGCTGTTGGCGATCACCCTCGCGCCAACGCGCCAGCACCTGCGGATCGGCCAGCATCTGCTCCAGCTCGGCTACGTCCGAGCCCTGCCCGCGCCCCTCCTCGGCCAAGCGGGTCAGCTCGGCGATCAAGGACTCGGCGCGCGGCCGCGGCGGACCCCGCGTCAGCTCGCCGCTCATCTCGCGCTCGATGAGCGCCATGTCCACGCCCTCGCGGGCCGCGACCGCGCGGACCCCGTCCAGGGCACGGCGCTTCTCCTGCGCCAGGCGCGCGGGGAGCGCGGCTGACTCGGCCTCCATGCCTTTGCGCACCGCGATCAGATCATCGAGGGTGCGAATCCGCGGTGGCTCGGGGAGCTCGGCCGGCGGGCCATGCTCGTCCGGGTCCAGACCATGGGACGCGACCAGTGCGCGTGCCTCGGCACGCTCCCGCGCGGCGCGGCGCATGGCGCGCTCATAGGCCGGGCTTGGCTGGTCCGGCGGATCGAAGAGCGACACCGCGAGATCCGCCGGCATCAGGTCGGACTCGCGCAGCGACTCCAGCGCACCCTGGTCCGGATCGCGTCGACGCCCCTGCACGGCACGATAATGCTCGGGCGGACGGGTCTCGCCAAGCCGCTCGACGGCGGCAAGCAGGGTCTGAACATCCGCTGCATCATCCTCGTCGATCCGCATCCAGCCTTGAAAGATCTGGATCAGACGCTCTTCCTCCGGGAAAAACCAGAGCGTCTTGAGCGACATGGCGAGCTCCTCGAAGGTCTCGCCCGCCGCCATGCGTCTCGTGGCGAACACCCGCGTGGCCAGCCCGGGCAGGACACCCTCGATCCGATCGAGCTCGGGGTGCATGAGGTCGAGCGCATAGACCTCGTCCCCGCGGAAGGGCTTGGCCTGCTGCTGGTCCTCCGGGGCCAGATTGAAAAAGCTCCCGTCCAGATCCCGGGCCAGCCCCGGATAATCCTGCTCCAGCCAGGCCTGGTCATAGGTCCCGCGCTTGGCGGCCCGGGTCGACCAGGTCTGATCCAGAGGTCCGAAACCGGCCGGGCGACCGGGACCGCTCGGGCTGGTCAAGGGCTGGTCGGGATATTCGACCCGCGGGAGCAGACGCATGCGGGTGCCCTCGATCGCGCTGTCGCTGCGCCCCATGCCGACGGGGTTGGCGGGAACATCCTCGCCGCCATAGGTCTGGGTCCAGTCGAGCGCCAGTCGCTCGAAGGGCAGCGGGACCGAGGCTCGCTCGCCCTCCCAGAAGCGCGGCCCCCAGACCACCAGCTCCTTGACGAGATCGCCGACTTGGGCCCGCACCCGACAGGCCCGTGGTCGATCCGGACGAGTGAAGGCGGTCCCGCCGACCAGATATTCGGCCCGCGGACGCGGATAACCCTCCTCCAAGGGTCCCTGGGATTCGGGACGACTCGCCCAGAACGGCCACAGCGCCTGCTCGGTCAGGAGCCGGCTCGCGCGTCCCAGGGTCGAGAACAGGATGACCGAGACGCCGAGCATGAAACGCCCGCCATGCTCGAATGGACGCGTCAGGAGCGAGGCGGACAGTGGCTTGACGGTACGCATCTGGGGATGGACGGTTACATGAGGATCTTGAGGGTCGCCATGTCGATGCCGGTCGCCTCGGAGAGCATGGTCAACGCGAATTTCTGATCATTCAAGCTCCCGGCGCTCATATCGGCCCCGACCTTCTCGAATTTCAGACCAACGGCGGCGTTGGTCGAGCCCGTCACCTCGGCCTTGAGACCATTCATCTCCATGACAGCCCCATTGAAATCCATCTTGGATGCATAGCCTTCCTTGATCGTTCCGCCGACCTGATTCAACTCAAAATCGATGATCTTGGTTCCGCCCGGCGCGATGACGGTCATCCCGCCGGTCGCGTTGATCGTGAATGGCCCGCCCGAGCTGAGGTTGACACTCCCACCGACGCTCTGCGTCAGGCTCGCGCCGATCTGCTCCGTGCGGCTCGCGCCGACCTTGACCGTCTCGGAGGCGCCGACATCCAATGTCCGGTTGGCGCCGATCTTGACCAACTCGTTGGCCCCGACGGTCTCGGTGCGGTTGGCGCCGATGCTGATGTCCTCATTGGCGCCGACGCTCTCGGTGCGATTGGCGCCGATGCTGATGTCCTCGTTGGCACCGACCGTCTCGGTGCGATTGGCGCCGATATCGATGGTCTCGTCGACGCCGACCGACTCGGTGCGGTTGTTGCCGATGGTGGTGGTCTCGTCGTTGTCGACCTGCTTGGTACGATCATGCCCCACCCAATGCGACTCGTCGGCCTCGACCTCGATGGTCTGATTGCGCTCGGCATGGATGAAGAGCTCCTCCTCGCCGATCTTGTCCTCCATGCGGATCTCGTTGAAGTTGGAGCCGCTCCCGCCCTTGCTGCTGCGGCTCTTGATGCCGCTCTGAGTCTGGTTGGCCGGCAGGTCATAGGGCGGCATGGAATCACCGTTGTAGACCCGCCCGGTGATCAAGGGTCGGTCTGGATCACCCTCCAAGAAGCTCACCACCACCTCCTGGCCGATCCGCGGGAGCGCCACCGCGCCCCAGTTCTTGCCCGCCCAGGGATGAGAGACCCGCACCCAGCAGGAGCTGTTCTCATCCTCCTTACCGTAGCGATCCCAATGGAACTGCACCTTCACCCGGCCATATCGATCGGTCCAGATCTCCTCGCCCGACTTGCCGACGACGATGGCGGTCTGGGGGCCCTGCACCAGCGGTTTGGGCGTCCGGCAAGGCGGACGATAGGGGACCTGAGCATCGATCGCGGTCAGGTGGCAGCCATAGACCGGGCACTCCCCAGGTGCAGCGTCGACCGATCCGTAGTCATCCGACTGCAGCCGATAGCTCGCCGAGAGGATCAGATACTCGCGGTTCTGATCCGAGCGGGGATGCTCCTTGAGGGTGAAGAGACCACCGCAGGTCAGACCCCGGGCATTGCCGTCCGCTCGCGCGAGCTCCTGGTCGGCGAGACGCTCCTCGAGCCGAATGCGGGCATAGCTCTCGCCCTCGTCACCCTCGGTATAGTCGTTGAGAAACTCGAAGACCTCCTCCTCGGCCAGGGCGTGGCCTTTGGGGGCGCTGCGGCGCGCGAGCAGATCCTTGCGCGGTGCAGTGAAATCGAATGCGGTGTGGGCGAAGGCCCCGGGTCGGACCTCGTGCGCCACGCTCCACTCATGGATGCGCTCGTGATCCGGCGTGGGCTCCTGACCGGGTGGATAAAAGACGACCTCCTCATAACCTGGCGCGGGCGAGTGTGCGCTGTAGCTATCGGCGAGCACCAGGCTGTGCTTGCCGTCGCGATGCTCGTGAAAGTAATAGATCCCTTCGTGCTCGAGCAGACGCTGAATGAAATTCAGATCGGTCTCGCGATATTGGACGCAGTAGGTCCAGTGTCGATAGCTTCCGGAGAGACGCTCCTCGAAATCGCTGAAGCCATGCTCTCGGAAGATCGACTTCACGATGTCGGGTACGCTCTGCTCCTGGAAGATCCGGCAGTCGGCGGTACGCGAGAGCAGCCACAACCAGGGCACCAGCGTGGCGCGATAACGCGCATAGGCCCCATCCCAACCGATCTGCGAGAACCGATTGATATAGCCGTTGAAAAAACGCTGCCCACCCGAGGCGAGCCGCAGCGCGACCGTCGCCGGCGTGCCCAGCAGGTCATTGGCAGGGACATCGATGCGCTCGCTGAGCAGCTCCAGGTCATACTCGAAGGGCTGGCTCAACCGCTCGGTCGCCTGCACCGCCGCGAGCAGCAGCACATCCGGACCCAGCACCGTATCGACCGTAATCGTGCGATTCGACTGAGTTGCGATCATGAGATAGCCCTCTCTTGATACCCTCTGCCCCTGAAAGATCCGGCAGTCGACTGACTCGAGGTGATTCTAGCTGAAATCCTCTCGAGTAACGATAAAGTGTCGATTGGCACACTGACCATTATTGGCATTGCGTCTTATGAATGCCACATCTAACCATGAGTCCTCACTTGGCGTTCAATATTGGCAAAAATTGAGCAATGAGAGCCTCAGATGAAGAGAGCACTTTTCAGTGCCGCCGGAAAATGGACATCCATATCCAATCGAAAATGTCGTTCCACACCAAATCTTTTAGCATATGATCCATTTAGATGGGAAATGGTCAGGGCTTTGCCGTGAATGGCCCCGATATCACTACCGCCCTGTACCGGGCTTATTTTCCCATCAATAACCGCCCGCCCCCCACTGGCTTGCTGATAGTATTTGATATAGGCCGCCGTTTGGGGCCCGTAAATACCGTCTATTTTGATTGGCTGTTGGCCGGGCGGCTGAATGGGTTGCAGACCGCCTCCGGGTTGAGCGGCTGAGAAGAGAAAGAACTGCACCAACAGTACGTCCTGTCTTTCATTTCGGCAGCCCGGGCCAACCTCGTGGTCCACGGAATAGAGCACCTTCATTGAAGGGGTCACCGCCAATGTGAAGACATAAACTCTGGCCATTTGTCACTCCGATTTCTCTCTTGTGGAAGGGTTCAAGGACGGGGAATTGATCCACGCCTATGATCCGCCAGAATAACCCCAACTTTTACGGGCTTGTGCGGTCGAGAGCCAAGCAAATCAAGAATCATGTTCGCGCTTTTGGAGGAGTGTGATTCATGGCGTCTCAGCCGAAATGATAAGTCAAATCTGATGCCAGCACGCCTAGACTGACATGATTGGGCGATTTTCCATCCAATGCTTTTTTCAAGAATTCGCGACTGATCGCCGGCAGCACCGTATTGGTCAGGATCGCATCCACCACCCGCGCACCACTCTCGACCTCGGCGCAACGCTTGGCGATCAGCTCCACGACCGACTCGTCGTAGGTCAGGGTCGCGCGATGATTCTCGGCGATCCGCCGCACGATGCGTTCGAGCTGGAGCCGGATGATCAGACCCAGGATCTCGTCGCTCAGTGGGTAATAGGGGATGGTCACGACGCGCCCCAGGAGCGCGGGTGGGAAGGTCTTCAGGAGCGGTGCTCGCAGCGCCTGCGCCAGGCCCTCGACATCCGGCAGCAGCTCCGGGTCCTTGCAGAGGCTCATGATGAGATCCGTGCCCACGTTGGTGGTGAGCAGGATCACGGTATTGTGGAAATCGATATAGCGACCCTCGGCATCCTCCATCCAGCCCTTGTCGAAGACCTGGAAGAAGATCTCGTGCACGTCAGGGTGCGCCTTCTCCACCTCGTCGAGCAGCACCACGCTGTAAGGCTTGCGCCGCACGGCCTCGGTGAGCAACCCACCCTCGCCATAGCCGACATAGCCGGGCGGCGCGCCCTTGAGGGTGGAGACGGTATGGGCCTCTTGGAACTCGCTCATGTTGATGGTGATGATGTTCTGCTCACCGCCATAGAGTGCCTCGCCGAGCGCCAGTCCGGTCTCGGTCTTGCCCACACCGGACGGGCCGGCGAGCAGGAAGACACCGATCGGCTTGTTGGGATTGTCGAGCCGGGCACGCGAGGTCTGGATGCGCGCGGCGATCATCTCCAAGGCATGACGCTGACCGATGACCCGTTTGTTGAGCGTCTCGGCCAGCTCGAGGACGGCCTGGATCTCGTTCTTGACCATGCGCCCGACCGGGATGCCGGTCCAGTCGGCGACCACCGAGGCGACCGCCTGGGCATCGACGCTGGGCAGGATCAGCGGACGCTCGCCCTGCACGGCCTGCAGCTCGATTTGCAGGTCGCGCAGACTCGCCAGTGCATCAGCGCGCTCCGGATCATCGAGCGGTGCCGAGTCGGCCGCGACGGATGCGCCCGCGGGCAGGGGATCAGGCTGGGCCGGGTCAGGCACGGATGACGCGGCGACGGCGCCCGCCGCCTGCTCCAATGCGCTGCCGGTCCCCTCCACCGGGGCCTGCTGGCCACGCAGTCGCGCCCGCAGGTCGAGGATCTGCTGGACCAGTGCCCTCTCGGACTCCCAGCGTGCCTTGAGCTCGGCCAGGCGCGCCTGCTCGGCGGCCAGGCGCGCGTTGGCCGAGCGCTCGCGCTCGCTGGTCTCGACCCCCACCGCGCGCTCGCGGTCGATGATGGCGAGCTCGGTGGTCAGGCCTTCGATCCGCCGTCGCGAGTCCTCGACCTCGGCGGGCTCGGCGGATTGGCTGATCGCGACCCGGGCGCAGGCGGTGTCGAGCAAGCTGACCGCCTTGTCCGGGAGCTGACGCGCCGGGATATAGCGATGCGACAGACGCACCGCCGCCTCCAGTCCCTCGTCGAGGAGCTGGACCCGGTGATGCTTCTCCAGGGTCGAGGCGATGCCGCGCACCATGAGGATCGCCTTCTGCTCGCTCGGCTCGTCCACCTGCACCACCTGGAAGCGACGGGTGAGCGCGGGATCCTTCTCGATGTATTTCTTGTATTCGCTCCAGGTCGTGGCCGCGACCGTGCGCAGCGTGCCACGGGCCAGCGCGGGCTTGAGCAGATTGGCCGCGTCGCCGGTGCCCGCGGCACCACCCGCGCCGATCAGGGTGTGGGCCTCGTCGATGAAGAGGATGATCGGCTTGGGCGAGGCCTGGACCTCCTCGATCACCTGACGCAGCCGGTTCTCGAACTCGCCCTTCATGCTGGCGCCGGCCTGGAGCAGACCCACATCCAGGGTCCGCAGGCTGACACCCTGCAGTGGCGGCGGCACATCGCCGGCGGCGATCCGTTGGGCAAAGCCCTCGACGACCGCGGTCTTGCCGACCCCGGCCTCACCGGTCAGGATGGGGTTGTTCTGCCGGCGACGCATCAGGATGTCGATCAGCTGGCGGATCTCCTCGTCGCGCCCGACGATGGGATCGAGCTCGCCCTTGCGGGCCCGCTCGGTGAGATCGACCGAAAACTGATTGAGCGCCTGTTGCTTGCCCATTTGGGCCGGGGCCATGGCGGCGCTCGCCTCGCCCGGGGCCGCACCGGCGCCGAGATGGAAGCCGTCGCTCGCGACCATGCGCTCCTCGGGCGAGCCCGCGCAGATCTCAGCGAAGCCCTCGGTCAGTGCATCGGTCTGGATCTTCTCGAACTGGCGCGAGATCCCGAGCAGTGCGTTGCGCAGACCGCGGGTCTTGAGGATGCCCACCAGCAGATAGCCGGTGCGCACCTGGGGCTCGCCGAAGAGCAGACTCGCATAGGTCCAAGCACGCTCGGTCGCCTCCTCCACGTCGGCCGAGAGGTCCGAGATGGAGCGCGACCCACGCGGTAGACGGTCGAGCGACTCGGTGAAATCCCGTGCCAGACCCGCCGGGTCCAGACTGAAGCGACGGATGATGCGGTGCAGGTCCGAGTCCTGAGTCTGCAGGATCTGATTGAGCCAGTGCACCAGCTCGACATAGGGATTGCCGCGCATCTTGCAGAAGACGGTGGCGCTCTCGATCGCCTTGTAGGCGAGCGGGTTGAGCTTGCCGAACAGGGCGGCGCGGCTGATCTCGGTCATGTGATCGTCCCCTTGTCGATGCCGTTGAACCCAAAAAAAGCAGCTTTCACGCAAAGGCGCGAAGACGCGAAGATTTTTCAATCAGTGAGCAGTGCCATGCCGTTCACCTCACCGATGAGTCCCTTCACTGACTCGAGATTCTGTTTTCTTTGCGTTCTTGGCGTCTTTGCGTGAGTCAATCGCCGGATTTAGGTTGAATGGAGATGCGGGGCTAACGGCCCCCTGGAGATCGGACATGCCCATCAGGGGTGGCGCTCCGGCCGGCGGGGTCCAGTCCACCGCTTGGCGACGCGGGCGCTCAGGTCGGGTCCGGTCCGGATCCAGCTCGAGATCGTCACCATCCCGTCCCAGCCGGCCGCTCGCGAGCCAAGTGCTCCAGCCCAGGCGCCCACCGGCACCCAGGCGCAGTGGCGGAACCTCGGACTCCGCCAGGACCGGATTCAGATCCCAGGCGAGCGCATCCCCGACCTGGTTGCGCACCGCTGCCTTCACCCGCTCCAGGAGCGGCTGACCTGGCAGTAGACTGAGATAATCGGCGAGCCCCACCGGGCCGATGCGCACACGAAAGCGCGACTGATGATCCCAGACGCGCCCGCCGAGCGTCGTGGTCAGACCAAGCGCGCCGGTCGCCGGGCTCTCGCCGAGGCGCAAGCGACAGTCGTCCGGTAGGGTCAGCCAGCCGCCGACGAATTCCTCGATCCGCACCGGCAGTCGCAGCAGCCCGGTCAGGATGGCGCGCAGCCCATCCGGATGGCGCGTCGGGCAGGACAGGTGGCCGGTGAAGTGCAGCTTGGCCAGATCGGGCATGGCGTCCCGGCCCAGAAAGGCGGGCATGCCGATGCCGCTGAGACTGCCGAGATAGACCCCGAAGCGGTCCTGCTCCGGCCGATCGAAGCTGACCGCGGGCTGGGCCTGGGCCCAGGCGCGGTAGAGCAGTGACAGCATGCGGTGATTGAAGAGATCCAGGAAGCGCGCGAGGCTGGGGTCGTCGTGATTGCGCAACCGGTCACGCGCGTATTCGGTCAGATGCAGCGGCAGCGGGCCATTGGGTCCGAGCAGGCCGAGAAAATACACCAGCAGACGCGGCGCTCGCCCGCCCGCGGGGCGCTCGAGCGCGGCCAGCTCAGCGGGGGCGAAGCGCAGCGACGGGCGCTGACCCAGCCGCACCGGATCCTCGGCTGGGCGCAGCGTGGCACCCATGCGTGGTCGCTCGGGTTGCTGGCAATCGAGCTGGCGCAACGTATGCAAGAAGCCAGCATCCCAGGGGGCCTCGGCCAGCGAGCTCAGCAGGGTCTCGAGCGCGCGGCGTGGATCCTCGTCGAGGACCCTCGTGGATGGCTTAGCAGTCACAGCGCCGGACGGCGACCGATGCTCGCTGGCCATCGCATGATCTCCCCACGGCTGGTCTCGAGCCGGGTCTCGGTGAAGCTGTTGAGCGTGCAGTAGCGGGCGAAGAAGCGGGCCAGCACGGCCCCGAGCAGGAAGGCCCCGGTCCCCTCGAAGGCGGTCTCGTCACAGCCCAGCGTGATCTCCAGGCCCCGCACATAGGCGATGGGTCGCGCACCGGGCAACCGGCGGACGATGGGGCGCGAGGCGACCCGACGCAGACCCTCCAGCTGCTTGCGCTGATCACTGTCGGTCAGGTCGCAATAGAGTGCCAAGAGGCTGCGCAAGGCCGCGGCGCCCGTGCCGCCCTCGCTGTCGGCGATCGACAGATAGTTGAGCGAGAGATGGCTGATGAGCCGCCAGGCGGTGTCACCCTGGGCGTGGGATGGATGGGGTGGCGTCGGCCCACCGCGCACCCGCACCGCCCGCACCGGCGCCCCGGTCTCCAGGGTGAAATCGGTCTTGCCGACCCCGATCGGCAGGTGGAGCGGCAGATCACGATTGGTGCAAAGCCCGGTGACCGCGAGCTGTCGCAGCTCGGCCGACCAGGGCGCCGTGGCCGTGTCGACCAGATTCAGGAAGACCTCGCTGCCGACATAGCTGGAGCGTGGACCGCGCTGGCGTTGGCGTGAGGACAGCCGTCGCGGCACTCGGTGAACGCTGAAATAGGCGGGCCTTTGTCCCCCGGCAGCGAGTTGATCGGACGGGGCATAGAAGGGATGGAATTCGCGCGCATCGGCTGTGCCGGCCCCGAAACCCGTGACCGCGTCCACCCGATAGACCTCGAAATCCAGCGGACGGGTCCGGTCGGGGAGCAGATGATACTCGGGACCGGCACCACCGAGATGGATGCGGTCGAAGCGCTTAGGGAAGAGATTGATGGCCGGTGTGCAGTGCAGCGCGAAATTCGCGGCGCTCAAGGCCCGCTCCAGGACGGGCGCGGCCTGATCGAGCAGCAGGATCAGATCCAGCTCGCGGTCTTTCAGACGATGTAGCACCGGCCCCAGGCCATCGATCGCGATGAAGAGGAAACGCCGCGGAAAGGCAAAGTACTCGTGGAGGTTGCGATAGCCTTGGAAGGACGGGGGGCTGTAGGGCAGCAGCGCCTCCTCATCGTCGAAACCGAGCGGTTTGACCCGGTCTGCCGGGAGGGTCTCGATCCAGGGCACGGGGCGCGCCGTCGGTTGGACCAGGACCCCGACGAGATCGCCCAGCAGCCGGGCATGGAGCTCGAATGGGAGCTGATCCGCGCCCTGGAGAAAGAGCACCAGCTGGAAGCGGTCTGGATCCCCCGGGGCGAGTTGGTCGAAGGTCAGCTCGGCGGTGGTGCGCAGACGCAGTCGGATCCCGGCCTTGCTGCGCTGTAGGATCCCGAGATCGGCGCGTGCCACCGGCCCGGTATGGCTGAAATACTCGGCCTCGCTGATCTCCATCGGCCACAGACGCACCGGATGCGCGGTCCGATACTCGCAGGCGGTCTGAGCCTGGCGACCGAGCGTCCCGCGCAGGACGGTCCCACGTGGCAGATCGACACCCTCCACCAGCGCGCCCTCGCTCGGATCGGGCTGCAGCTCGACCACCGCCATCGAGGGCGTGGGCGCCAGATAGTGTGGATAGACCATCTCCAGGAGGTGCTGCGTGAAGGCCGGAAATTCGGCGTCGATCTTCAGCTGCACCCGCGCCGCGAGGAAGGCGAAACCCTCGAGCAGGCGCTCGACATAGGGATCGGCGCACTCGAAGCTCTCCAGTCCCAAGCGGGCGGCGACCTTGGGGAATTCGCCGGCGAACTCGCTGCCCATCTCGCGCATGAAGCGCAGCTCGCGGTTGTAATAGTCGAGCAGACGAGGATCCATCGGGTGCGGCCCTAGCCGACCTGCGGACTGATCTTGACATCGCCGAGATCCAGATCGATCTCGGTCTTGAGATAGAGTCGCAGCGGCGTGGGCTGTGCCCAGAGGTCGCCCTCGATCAAAAAGGTCATGGCGTTGTGGCTCATCTGCTCCTCGTTGACCTCGAGCCGAACCTTGAGTGTCTGGGGCAGGATACGCGGCTCGAAGGCCGCGATGCACTGACGCAGCGCCCGCTCCAAGGCCGGGCCGTCGGTCCCGGACAGGGTTCGGCCGGAGAGCTCAGGCACACCATAATTGAGCACCGAGGCGGCGACCTCGGGAGCGCCCTCGAGCGACTGTGCCGCGGCCAGATTGGTGGTGTTGAGCAGCCAGACCAGGTCGCGCAGCACCGTCTCGCGCAGACGCGTCAAGGAAAAGTCGCGCATCGCTTGGGACTCCTGCCGCGTGCCCGGCTCATCATCGGTGAGACGATCGAGCAGCGAGGGCTGCAGACGCTCGCGATGTCTCAGGTCAGCCAAGGGTCGCGTCCTCGCCAGGCTCGGCCGCGGTCTCGTCGCCAGCCGTCTCCAGCAGGATGGCGCGTACATCCATCAAGGGATACTCGCCGCGATCGGTGAAGAACATGCGTTGACCCAGCCCCACGAAGGTGCCGTCGGGCTGCTCGATCCACTCGGTGCGCCGGCTCGCGCGCAGCTCCGGGTCATTGGAGTCCGCGGAGTCCGGATAGCGGGTCGGGATCAGGCCCACCGACTCACCACCGTTGGCCCAGGTGAAATGGGCCGGGAGCCAGACCAGGTCGCGCAAGTCCTCGGGCTGGTCGATCGCGATCGCACGCAGATGCTGAAAGGGCACCCAGTAATAGCGCCCGTTGACGATGGCCTCCAAGACCGGCCCCAGCCGGCCATCGCCGTCCATGATCCAGTCGAAGGGGGTCTCGTCGATCCGACCGGGTGTCGCCGGGGCGGCCGCCAAGGCGCGCTCGCGCAGCGACCTCACTTGCGCGGCCCCCTCAACCCCTCGCGCGGCCAGACGCTGGGCCTCGATGAGGAGCGCGAGCCACTCCTCGGGCTGGCCGAAGACCAGCGGCGAGCGCTGTCCGGCGAAGATCTCGGCGCGCAGCACCTCGCAGCGCAAGGCCTCGCGATAGGTCTGCACCATCGCCAGTGCACCGGCATCCAGCTCGCCGGCGACCTCGAGCTGATTCAGCGAACGCCCCCAGTGACCCATCAGGGCCAGGAGCTGAAACAGAAAGATCCGATATTTGGCGTTGGCCGGCTCGCGCCGCACCTGCTCCTGGAGCTGGCGCAGTGACTCGTCCAGATCGCCCTGACGCAAGGCCTCTTCCGCGCGCATCGGACACCCTCCCCCTTGCTCAGATGGCCCCCACCGGGCCGCGCGCGGTGAACCGCGCGCCGTCTCCGGATCGGACCAGGACCTCTTCGATCAGACCTTCGCGTTGCCCGCGATGTCCCAACCGAACTCGATGGCGCCGCCATCGGCGCTCCCATCGGGTTTCTGGGGCTGATAGGCCGTCTTGAACTCGGCAAAATTCAGACTCAGGTTCTCGGTGAGCCGATCCTCGCCCCCCGAGCCACCGGTACTGACCGAGGTGACGATCACCTTCTTCATGGTGATGACCAGATACTCCAGCGGCGCGTCACCCCCCGCCTTGCGCACTGTGAGTGTCGCCTCTTCGAATTGCTTCCCACCCGTACAATAGTCGTAGATGACGGATGAGGACTTGTCGATATACTTGGTCACTGACAGGTCCTGGACCGAGACCTTGCCGCCACCACCGCCACCACCAGTGTGCATGGTGCCGGATTGAGACATGCCCCATGACCAGGCCAGCACATCGATCTCTTCTTTGTGCTCCTTGTCTTGTGATTCACCCTTGACGTCGTCGAGCTTCAGAAAGATATCTTGAGCCATTTCTCATCTACCCCTCATCTTGCGTGTGATGGAGCCCCCCCTGCGTGCGAAACGGACGGGCATGCCACGGGCCGGCCAGTATGTCGTCGGCGCCATTACCGGGGATGCCATCAAGCGCCCTTTGCCGACGGCAGTTTGGAGACCAGACGCAACGACACCGTCAGGCCCTCGAGCTGATAATGCGGGCGTAGGAAGAACTTGGAGGTGTAATAGCCCGGATTGCCCTCGACCTCCTCGACGACCACCTCGGCCGCGGCGAGTGGTTTCTTGGCCTTGGTGGTCTCGCTCGAATGCGCTGGATCCCCGTCGACATAGTTGAGGATCCATTTGTTGAGCCAGCGCTGCATGTCCTCGCGCTCCTTGAATGAGCCGATCTTGTCGCGCACGATGCATTTCAAATAATGCGCGAAGCGGCAGGTCGCGAACAGATAGGGTAGACGCGCCGCCAGATTGGCGTTGGCGGTGGCATCCGGATCGTCGTATTCGAATGGCTTTTGCAGCGACTGTGCCCCGATGAACGCGGCGAAGTCAGTATTCTTCTTATGGATCAATGGCATGAATCCGTTCTTCGCCAGCTCCGCCTCGCGCCGATCGCTGATCGCGATCTCGGTCGGACATTTCATGTCGACCCCGCC
>RZZN01000187.1 GCA_009929855.1 Gammaproteobacteria bacterium | reverse complement strand
GGGCCGGGATCGGCCGTGTTGCGTCGGGCTCGGGTCGCGAGCCATTCATCGGTCGCGCGAGGGTCGTAGCGGACGGCGCGACCCAGCTTGACGAAGGGCGGACCGTCGCCACGGGTGCGCCAGGCTTGTAGGGTGCGGTCAGACAGGTTCAGCCGGGCGGCCTCTTCCTTTTCGGTATTCAGGCGGGGGAAAGATGTAACTGCGGTCATCGTCTGTATGCCTCGGGCGTCGTTGGGTGACAGTGCGAGGGCATTATTTACGATGGGTTTCGGCTTGCATCCTCATGAGGATTACGGCAATCCTCATGAGGATTGTCGGGCTATCTTGCGCGGGCCTCGATGGCGTCAGGGATTCCTTTGAGGTGCCGGGCGATGGTGCCTGCATCGACATGAGCGCCGATCAGGTCCGTCAACCGCTCGATCTTGGCCCCGGCCGCTTCATGACGGGCGGTGTTGATGTTGGCGTGTCGCGCTAGGGCTTCGATGATGAGCAACAGGGTTTTCCGCTCGGTCGGACGCAGAGGCTTATCCCCCGCGCCGATGGGGGTGCCAAAAGCGTTGGCCAGCACGGTGGGCACGGTGACACGGGCTTTGCGCGCCGCGCCCAACCATTGCTCAGGGGTCCAGGTGTCCCATTGCTCCAACTCGGCCGCGCGGTGGACGTGCCGGATGTCTTCGAGCAGGTCGCGAGCAGACCACTCCCATTCGCCCCACCTGCCCGCGTCGATCGTGAACCTGTGAGTCGCGCCATTCGCCTCGGGGATGAGGAATGCGCGGGGGTCGCATCCTTGCAGTAGGGCGGATGCCTCCCAAGCCGACCACTCGGCCGCGCGAAGCCAATACCGGGCGCGCTCGCGCGTCAGCTCCTCAGGATCGCATGATGTATTCTCTTGGTCAGCCATGGCCGAACCTCTCTACAGGTTGGGTTGTGGTTAGGGCCTCGGGGCGGGTGGTGCCGCCTCGGGCCTGTTGGTTTGTCCTCAGGCGGTGCGCTTGATGGGGGTCACGTCCGCCGATGGGGTGATGCCAGCCGCGCCCATGATGCGCGCGCCGTGCTGCTCCAGGGCCGACCTCACCGAGTCCTCACCGAACCGGGCATAGATCGCGGTCGTCTTGGTGTCGGAATGGTTCAAGACCTTGCCGATCAGGTGCAGACTGTTACCGGCCTGGGCCAGCCAAGAGCCAACCGTGCGCCGCAAGTCATGCAGCCGAACATCGTCGATCGCCCGAGGCAGCTCGATACCTTCAGCCGCCGCCGCCGCGCGAATCTCATTCAAGGGCGGGGTCGGGATGAACATCTTTGGCGCGTTGCGGTGTTGGGCCCGGGTGCGCTCTTCGGTCAAGCGGTCGATCAGTGCCGCCGCCTTTGGATCTTCACGCCATGCCGCCAGCGTCGCCGTCGTCTTGACGCGCGCCCACGGCTTCTCGATGTTGACCAGGTGGGCCGGGGCTTGCGCCTTCTCTTCAGCCGTCGCCGTCCGGGGTCCGCGTCCGGGCAGGATGAATGGGTTGCCATCGGTCCGGGGCATCGAGCGCAACAGCGCCAGCGCGGGGCCAGACAGGGCGAGATAGAAGGGCTTGCCGTTCTTGGTGTCGGGTAGCTTCAGCTCCCCTCGGTCCCAATCCACATGATCCCATCGGGCGGTCAGCAGCTCTTTCTTCCGGGCGCCGGTCAGTAGGTACAGCCAAAGTGCCGCGCGGGCGGTGTCGTTGGCTTCTTGGTCGATCGCCTGGGCGAGCCGGGGCAGCTCGGCGGCGGTCAACCAGCGGTCGCGCTTGGTTTCCTTGAATCGGGTGATGTCGCGCGCCGGGTTTGGGTGGTCATGCGGGACAAACTTCCAGCGCCGGGCGAGATCGAACATCGTCGAGACCAGGTTGATAACCCGGTTCGCCTCATAGGGCGCGGTGGCACCAATCTTGGTGTGCAGATTCTCCACGTCATCCTGAGTCAGCGCATTGACCTTCAAGGCTCGCCAACGGGGCAGGATGTGTTTGTCGATGCGCCGCTGGTCTTCATCGCCGGTCTTCTTGGTGCTCGCGTGCCGATCCAGGTAGGTCGTGCAAAGATCCGCCATGGTTTTGCCGCGCCGCTCCTTCTCGCGGTCCGCCAGTGGATCCGCGCCCTGGGTCTCGACCTTCGCCAGTTCGGCGCGGGCATGGGTTCGGGCTTGGTCCAGGGTCAGCACGCCATAGGTGCCGATGGTCATCATCCGTTTGCGGCCAGCCGCCCGGTAGCTCAGGACGAAGCTCTTGGCGCCGCTCGGAAAGAGCCGGAGCCCGAAGCCGGGCACCTCGGTGTCCCATAGGACGCAGCGCGCGTTGCCGTCGCCGGTGTAGCGCGCGGCGTCGATCGTTCGTTTCGTCAGTTTCACAGGTACGCCCCCTCTTGGTTTTGAGTCACCATTGAGTCACCAGCAAGCGGCGTGCTTAGTGGTGACTCAGCGTAAATCATAGCACAAGTCGAAGGCGCATGGTGCTGTAAGATGCTGTTTAGAAGCAAACTATAGTCGTCGGTCGTAGTGCGCTCATGTCGTTGCCGACTGAATGGGGTTCAGGTGGTCGGAGGTTCAAATCCTCTCACCCCGACCATAAAATCAACGGCTTAGGCTTTATTGGCCTGAGCCGTTTTGGTTTGAGTCACCATAGAGTCACCGCGCGGTGCGATTTCGAGCATTCGGGCTCGCCCGCCACGGCTATCCCGGTCTCGTCTCGACCGACCCACCACGGCGCAAGACATCCCCGCCCCGGTCGGCGGGCTCGGTCTTATCGTCACGTCACGGGAAACCACGGCGGCGGGTGGGCGGTGGCTGTTGGCGTTGAACCTGAAGCGGAGGGCCGAACCATGACCGCAGATCAATTGTGGCGACGGATCCAGGATGCCGAGCCGGACCTCGCCATGCAGATGACGGCGGACGCGACCCGGCTATCGGTGCATGGCTGGTATCACCGATACGCGGTGGCCTTCGAAGAGCTTGGCGGGTCAGTGGATCCGTTTGGGACACAGCTTCTCGCCGAGCA
>RZZN01000186.1 GCA_009929855.1 Gammaproteobacteria bacterium | reverse complement strand
AGACGCTCGCTCCACGCACGCCGACCCCTCTGGTGCTGGATGCCTGGGTGAAGAATCAGATCGCCGTCGGCGGCCTGGAGCTGCTCTGACATGGCCGACTTCGCAATGCAGCGCATGCGCTTCTCGGAAGACGGCACCGCCGAGGAATTCCCACCTCGCAGCGAGCCTACCGGTCGCTGGAGCCTCTCCCCGAACGACCCCGATTTCGAAGTGCGGGAGCCCTGGCCGCTGGGCCTCGGCATCTATGACGCGTATGGTGAAGTCCTTCCATGATCGAGGGCGCTTACGATCTCTATCAGCGACCCCGACATCTTCAGGTTCACGCTTCAACGTGGCTGGTTTCGCGCAGTGACTGGAGGCACTGCGCCAGAGCCTTCCACTCCACGCGCTTTGGCAGATTGGGCGCTGCCTTTGGTCCTACCGACCATAGCCGCCGTCAACACATTACGAGCCGCGTTTACGTCCCGGTCATGGTCGGACCCGCACTCGGGGCACGTCCATTCACGCACGGTCAGCGGCATCGAATCCATCTTGTGGCCGCACTCGGAGCAAACTTTGCTCGTCGGCTCCCAGCGATCAATAACGACCAAATTCCGGCCATACCACTCAGCCTTGTAGGTCAACAGTCTGCGCAGCTCGCCGAGCCCGGCATCAGCTACGCTTCTGGAGAGTCGCCCACGCGCCATGCCCTTGATCGACAGGTCTTCGATCGCGATGATTTGGTACTCGCGGATCAGTCCAGTACTGAGCTTGTGCAGGAAATCCGCGCGCGTATCGGCCACCTTGGCGTGCAGCTTTGCGACCTTCAGCACAGCCTTTTTGCGCCGGTTGCTGCCCTTAACCTTCCTACTCGCTTGGCGCTGCGCTCGCTTAAGCTTCTTCTCCGCTTTGCGCAAGTGTCTAGGGTTACCGGTTTTCATACCGTCGCTGGTGACCACGATGTCCTTGAGCCCGACGTCAATGCCGACCGCATTGGTTTTCTGCGGCAGGGGATCGACCACCGTCTCGACCGTCATCGACACGAAGTAACGCCCGGACGCATCGCGCCTAACCGTCACCATCTTAGGAACCCCGCCCATCTTGCGGGACCAGCATACGTCGATCTTTCCGAGGCCGTGGAGTTTCAGAAGCTCCCCGTCGCGGAAGTTGCTCATCACCGTTCGTTGGTTCAGCTGAAAGCGGATCGACTCAGGACCGCCCTTGCGGCGGAACTTTGGGTATCGCGCGCGCTTGGCAAAGAAGGCAGAAAACGCTTTGTCTTGGTCCCTCAGCGCCTGATTGTATACGACCGTCGGTATTTCTTTGAGCCACGAGAATGGTTCCAGAGTTTTGAGCCACGTCAGCTCCTTGGAGAAACTCATGCCAGAGACCGACTCGCCGTCGAGCGTGTAGGCGGCACTGCGCCATGCGAGGCACGTGTTCCAGGCCCAGCGAGCCGCCCCGAACATCTTACAGAGAGCCTGTTCTTGCGCGGAAGTGGGGTAGAACCGGAATTTGTATGCTATCATCGTCATGACGTAAAGCATAGCACAGCAGCCCTGGCGTGTCATGACATATTTGAAAAATCGGAAGGAATTTATCCAGCTCCGCTTAGCCCCAGAGCTAAAGGCCAGGATCAAGGCATCCGCGAGCGCGGAGCGTCTTACGATGACGGAGTTCGTAGAAGGGGCCGTGTTGGAACGGCTAGGCCAGGTGCGAAAGCCTGGTCAGAGGCCCTGAAATCTTTGGTCGCGGAACCGTATTCTTTCCTACACGGAGATCTCATCCAGTGAGTGTCCCTTACCCTACCGGCACGTCCGGCCTCGAGTCTCCGCTGACCGTGCTCTACGCGGTCACCCCGAACGACGACGAAGACCTGCCCTTCGTGCCGCGTGCGCTGATCCTCTCGGATGTGGCGACGGTCAGACTGGAGATGCTCGGGGGCGGGGCAGCCATCGACGTCCCCTTACAAGCCGGCTTCAACCCGATCCGCCCGCGCCGCATCCATGCCACCGGCACGGATAGCGTGACGATCGTCGCCGGATACTGACATGCTCGGTGTCGGCATCGGGGTCGGACTGCAGCATCGCAGCGGTGCGGAGACCTCAGAACCAACTGGCTACGAACGCTTCCTCGTCCGCAAGGCCGACGACAGCGGCTGGGAGCCTTTCCTTGTTCGCAAGCCAGACGATTCTGGTTGGGAGGAATTTCAGGTGAGAACCGATGGCTGAACCACTTCCCACTGAAGACCAGAGCCCCGTTAAAGGCTTTCAATCCAACCGATACGGCAAGGGGTTGATGGAGTCGCTGGCGTTGGCGGACAGCGCGCTCCAGGACGCCAGTGCCTTCGCCCCTGCGGCCAACGGCGTGACCAACGGCAACGCGCACGACCACAGCGAAGGCGACGGCGGAACGATCGCATACGCAAGCCTGAGCGGCACGCCAACGCTCGGCACCGCAGCAGCCGCCGCGGCGACGGACTTTGCGACCGCAGCACAGGGCACCAAAGCCGATAGCGCGGTTCAGCCCGCAACTCTGACCGCCCTCGGCGACAGCACAGACATCACTGTCGCCCCGGTCGACACACTCGATCGCATCTACACCGCCAACCTTACCGGCGCCGGCACGTTGACCGTGACGGCAGCAGCCGCAGGCAAATACGCCGCCTGCCTGCTGCGCCTAACCAGCTCCGCCAACGGCACCAATGTCTTAGCCCCGCCCGCAGGCGTGCGCTGGGCCGATGGCGTCGCCGTCGCACTCGCGCCGACGACCGGGCAGACGATCGCGCTCTTTGTGCAGAGCGTTGACGGCACGATTGTCCTCTCCGCAGCCGTCGATCGGGTGCCCGCGTGAACCTCCTGAGACAAGCCCATGAGGCGAGCCGGCCTACCATTGGAAGCATTCAACGCCTCTTCTCAAGCGGCGAACTCGGCGGCTATTGGCCAGAGCCCAAGCCTAGCACCGTCTGGCAAGATACGGCCGGCACGACAACCGGTGCAGTCGGGTCACCTGTTGCGCGGCGCGATGATCTGTCGGGC
>RZZN01000002.1 GCA_009929855.1 Gammaproteobacteria bacterium | reverse complement strand
TGAGCAGGTGCGCTATGTGATCCTCCATGAGCTTTGCCATACTCTGGAGCGCAATCACTCAAACCGGTTTTGGACTCATCTTCGCCAATTCGAGCCGAACACCGATGTGTTACATGGCAAGATGCGCGATGCGTGGAAGCTGGTTCCCATGTGGGCACAAAGCGGCGTTGCTCTAGACTTCTAGGGAGACGCTGATTAAGTCGTTGACATAAAATTGTTGGCATCAGTGACGGCAGGTCTCGTTTGCGGTCAGTTGTCGGTCCGTACCGTCATCGAGAGTCGTGAAATGCCGCTGCGCGTGATGTTGGCCCTGAGTGCTGCAGACCAGGACGCCCTGCTGCAGGCCGAGAAAAAGAACCCTGACTGGCGCGTCATGTGGTCGCCGCACGGCTGTCGAGCGGACAGGTCTTCAGTGCAACGACTTACATCACACACGTGGACTTGTGTGCAATGGGATGGGTTAAAGACCTCGGTCGTCATCACCAGATGGGAGACCATATCGAGTTATTCGCATGGTGTCGACGCAACGGATTTTCGCGTTACTCATAGGCCATCAACCCCGAAATCTCGCGCCCGCCCGCCGACTTCTTCAACAACGGCACCAGATGCGCAGGCGGTGGGCGCTATCCGCACATCCAAACGATGGCCGCAAGTCGTGAGGAATGATCGATGTTCGCCGCGAACCGATGAGGAATGATCGATAATTTCCAGTGGATGACAGACAATCCGATTCACCCGGCGGATCGAACATGGGATGCGCGACGCCTTGAACAGCCTTCACGCCGCCATGGGTCCGCGCGTGGCTCGACCGAGGCCATCTCGGCATGGGCCGCGTCCTGATGTGGCGCGGGCCTTCATGCGCCGATCGACGAGGATCTCGACATGCATGCCAAGTACACCCTACTGCTGGCCCCCGTCCTGGCCATGCTGACGCTGAGCCCGCGCGCCGAGCCACCGAGCTACCGCGCCGAGGCCGCGGCCTTCACGCGTGAGATGGTGGAGCGCCACGGCTTCGACCCCGCGTGGCTGCAAGGGCTGATCGAGCAGGCGAGCTATCGCCAGGCGATCGTCGATGCGATGGATCGTCCATTCGAGGCGAAACCCTGGCATGCCTATCGCTCGCTCTTCCTCACCCCCGAGCGGATCGAGGCGGGGACGCTATTCTGGCGCGCGAACGCCGAGCTGCTTGGGCGCGCCGAGTCCACCTATGGGGTCAGTCCAGGGATCATGGTCGCCATCATCGGGGTGGAGACCAATTATGGCGCCAACCTGGGCACGTACCGCGTCATGGATGCGCTCACGACACTCGGCTTTGCCTACCCTCGGCGTTCGGCCTTCTTTCGTAGCGAGCTCGAGGCCTTTCTGCTGCTGAGTCGCGAAGAGGCGATCGATCCACTGACGGCGGTCGGCTCCTATGCCGGGGCCATGGGTAAACCGCAATTCATCGCATCGAGCTATCGCACCTACGCGGTCGATTTCGATGGTGATGGACGACGCGATCTGTGGGGCAGCAATGCCGATGTGATCGGCAGTGTCGCGCACTATCTGCGGCGCCATGGTTGGCAGCCGGGCGCGCCCGTCGCCATGCGGGCGAGACCGCGCGCTGAGATCCCGGACCACATTCCGATCGCCGAGAAGCAGCCACGCGCACCCGAGACGACGCTCGCCGAGCTGAGTGCCGCGGGTCTCGAGTGGTCCGACCCGCTCGCGCCGCTCGCGCCCACGACGCCCGCGATCCTCATGCGGCTGGATGGGGACACCGATGAATACTGGATCGGTCTGCAGAACTTCCATGCGATCACCCGCTACAACCTCAGCAACCTCTATGCGCTGGCCGTTCATGAGCTGAGCGAGGCGATCGCCTCGCGCGTCACGGCGTCGGACGGTGCCGCGCCCTAGCCTGGCGGGTGGCAAATCGAGTGCGGCCGGTTAAAATAGTCCCATCGCGGACGCCTCGTCTCGCCACCCCACCTTCGGATCATCCCAGATGACGTCAGTCACCAAGCTCTTGTTCTTGTTCGTGCTCATCGCCTCGAGCATCCTCTCGACCGCGGTCGCCGAAACCCTGCCACCGATCCCAGACCCACCCCAGATCCCGGCCAAGGGCTATCTGCTGATCGATTTCAACAGCGGCCGTATCATCGCCGAGCAGAACGCCGACGAGCGCCTGGAGCCGGCGAGTCTGACCAAGATCATGACCGGTTATGTGGTGTTTCGCGAGCTTGCCACCGGCAAGTTAGCCTTGACCGATCAGGTGACGGTGAGCGAGCGCGCCTGGCGCACCGGGGGCTCGAAGATGTTCATCGAGGTCGGCAAGCAGGTCTCCATCGAGGATCTGTTGCAGGGCATGATCATCCAGTCGGGCAATGACGCGAGCGTGGCACTGGCCGAGCATGTCGCCGGCAGTGTCGAGGCCTTTGCCGACCTGATGAATAACCACGCCAAGCGGCTCGGGATGACGAGCAGCCACTTCACCAATCCACATGGCCTGCCAGACCCTGATCTCTATATCACGGCGCGCGACATCGCGACGGTGACCCTGGCGATCATTCGCGAGTTTCCGCAATTCTATCCCTGGTACAGCCAATTGGAGTTCACCTTCAACGGCATCACCCAGCCCAATCGCAATCCACTCTTGCGTCAAGATCCGCCGGCCGATGGGGTCAAGACCGGGTATACGGCGGCGGCTGGTTATTGTCTGGTGTCCTCGGCCAAGCGCGATGAGATGCGCTTGGTCGGCGTGGTGATGGGCTCGCCGTCCCCGAAGGCCCGGGCCGAGGCCAGCCAGGCGCTCTTGAGCTATGGCTTCCGCTTCTACGAGAGCCATCGTCTGTATCCCGCCGATCAGGCTGTCGAGACACTGCGCGTCTGGAAGGGCCGCGAACAGATGCTACCGGTCGGACCCGCGCGCGACATCTTCGTGACCTTCCAGCGCGGGCGTTACGACGAGTTGTCGGCCCGCATCGAAAAGCCAGCCGAGAAATTGGATGCGCCGATCGCACGTGGGACACCCATTGGCGAGATCCAGGTGATGCTTGGCGATGAGGTCATCAATCGGGTCCCCTTGGTGGCACTCGTGGATGTCGAGCAGGGAAATCTTTGGCGACGGCTCATCGACAGCATACTCAAGCTGTTCTAGCAACGACCCGACGTCCGATTCGATCGCTGAGGTGCTTGCCGCATGTCCAAGACCGCTTTCAGCCCAGCCGCGGAGGGCGACGTCGATGTCGACTCGCCACTGGTCTTTCCCTGCCAGTTCTCGATCAAGGCGATGGGTCTTGCCGGCCCGGACTTCGAGCGCCTGGTCAGCGAGATCGTCGGCCGGCATCTGGATGCGCACGCCGCGCTCGAGGTGCGCTCGCGGCCAAGCCGCGGGGGCAAGTGGGTCTCCGTGACCCTGACCATCGAGGCACGCAGCAGAGAACAGCTCGATGCCATCTATCGCGAGCTGACCGCCCATGAGCGGATCGTCTGGGTGATATGAGCGGCACGGCGCCGCTTCGCGCCCGCCGACTCTTGGTCCGGCGTCCACCCGGCCTGCAAGACTACCTACCGGTGTGGGAGGCGATGCGCCGCTTCACCGATCAGCGTGACGCGGCGACCGCGGACGAGCTCTGGCTGCTGGAGCATCCGCCGGTGCTCACACTGGGGCAGGCTGGTCGCGAGGCACACCTGCGCGATCCAGGATCCATCCAGGTCATCAAGGTCGACCGGGGTGGACAGGTCACCTATCACGGCCCCGGGCAGCTCATCGCCTATCTCCTGCTCGACTTGAAAGCGGCCGGCCTAGGTGTGAAGGGACTGGTGCACCGACTCGAGCAGTCGGTCATCGACCTGTTGGCCGGCTGGGGGGTGGATGCGCAGCGCCGCGTCGATGCCCCTGGTGTCTATGTGGCGGGCGCCAAGGTGGCCTCGCTCGGTCTGCGGGTTCGTCACGGCTGTAGCTATCATGGGCTGGCGCTCAACGTGGCCATGGATTTGAGTCCCTTCAGCCGCATCGATCCCTGCGGTTATCCTGGACTCGCGCTCACCCAGGTCAGCGATCTGGTCGCCGATGTCACGATGGACGAGACCAAGGATCGCTTGGTGCGCGCCTTGGCCGAACGCCTCGACATGACCCCGGTGAGCGCGGGCGAGTCCGCCCGGTTCCCGCCCGACACCGGGCAGAGACAAGCGAGCGCCTGAGCGAGCGTGCCTCGCTGCAGTCGCGCGGCGCCAAGCGGCCCCTGAATCGGCCACTGGACCGACGCAAGAGCGCGGTCCAGGTCCACTGACCTTGTCCATGGGCACGCCTGACACGCGCGATCGCCTGATCGCGCGTGTCCAGACTCACTCGACCCCGGCCACCGGCCTCATCTCCTTGTCGCAGACGCCACCGACCCGCGCGGTCTGCGTCCTGGCGGAGTCTCGGCAGGACTCGCCGCGATCCTGGATACGACACATGATTTCGATCGGTCGTCCCGCCGAGAGCCAGCTTGGTGTGGTGCGATAACGGCCGACATCCGACGACGCGCAGCCGCTGGGGATGCCATAGGGCGGACAGGCGCGTGGCTGACGCAACGAGACCTTGCGCCCATCGACGATGAAGCCCGGGTAATTGTCCTCGATCCGGATGACATCGCGCCGTGGGGTCTCGTCGAAGCGAAACTCCTCGAAGCGGTAGCCGTCACCGCTGGCCGCTCCCACCTTGATCCGGGTATTGGCGATCAGGGCGAAATCATCGCCATTGCGCGCCACCGCGCCGGTCATGTATTCGACCCGCGTGTGCGTGGGGAAACACTTGCCCATCGCCGGGGCATGATAGTAATGGCGCAATGCCGTGAGGTCGGCGAGACGATTGTCGGGAAAGAGTGCCTGGATGTCGCGCTCACTGCCGAAGAGGATGCGCTCGGCGTCACCCACCGTCTGCTGGTACATGGTCTGGATCTTCGCGTAGTAATCCTGGTTGGCGAGGTCCGGCCGCAGATAACAGGCGGTGAGCCCAGAGATCTGGGTCAGGTATTCATCCCAGATGTTGTATTGAGAGACCGCGGAGGAAACGCCCTGGAAATCACCCGGAAATTTGCAACCCTGCCGGCTCAGACACTGGCCCTCGGCGCGGTTGCGGATCGAGAGCAGGACGATGTTGCGCTCGCAGGCACCATAGGCGTTGCAGCCACGCTCCAGATGGCCCTCGTAGATGGCGGTGCGCATGCTGTAGTCGAGGTGTTTGGCGCGATTGAGCGTGCTGGCGCCGCCGAGCCTGGCGTTGCTACGAATGAAGTCGCTCCAGGCGCGATCGAGCGCGTCGCGGCGACCCACCAGACGGCGGTTGGCCTCCTCGCATTGGGGCGAGGCGTGGAAGGCGCGGACGATCCGATCCAACTCGCTCGCCCCTTCCGGTTGGCCGCCCCGACCGCCACCCGGCGGGTCGAAGAAAGGGGCCTTGGAGAGCGCGTAGAGATTGCGGACATTGACCACGTGCTTGACGCTGGAGGGACAATGATGATTCCGAACCGTCTGCGATCTGCGCTCGGATACCGCGCGCTTGAAGCGCTCGGTCTCGGCGCGGGTCGCCTTGCGCGGATCGACGATGACCTCGAAGCCAACGAAGGGCGTGCCAGAGTCATCGGTCAGCGGCTTGCCATTGCGGATCACCAGACAGGGGATGACCGAGGTGCCCTGGGTCAAGGTTCCAGCTGGTGAGGTGGCGCCAGCGCGCGCGAAGCGATCGGCGTCGTAGTAGGGGATCTCGAGCGGTCCGTTGAACTGATAGAGGGTCATGACCGGGGTCGCGGGGATCGCGGCCCGCGCCTGAAAGGCGACGACGAGCGCGAGCAGACCGAACAGATAACGCATGGTTGAGGCTCCTTTCAGGATCAGGGCGCTGGATTGGGTTGCTGGATGTGGATTGACTCGATCTCGTCGATGACTTCCCGTGAGAGTGTGAGCTCGGCGCTGGCCAGGTTGGACTCCAGTTGCGCCAAGGTGGTTGCGCCAATGATGGTGCTGGTCGTGAAGGGGCGGCTGGTCACCCAGGCCAGGGCCATGCGAGCCGGATCCAACCCATGGCGCCGCGCCAGGTCGACATACTGGCGGGTCGCCCACTCGGCGCGCGGATTGGAATAGCGGTCGAAGCGCTCGAAGCGGGTCAGACGCGCGCCGGGGGGCTGGCGTCCGTCGAGATACTTGCCGCTGAGGACGCCGAATCCCAATGGAGAGTAGGCCAGAAGTCCGCACTCCTCGCGGCTGGCGACCTCGGCCAGGCCGATCTCGAAGGTCCGATTCAGCAGACTGTAGGGATTCTGGATACTGGCCATGCGCGGCAGGCCAGTTTGTTCAGCGAGGTTGAGGAAGCGCATCAGACCCCAGGGTGTCTCGTTGGAGACACCGACCGCGCGAACCTTGCCCGCGGTGATGAGATCGGCGAGCACCTCGAGGGTCTCGATGAGCGGGATGCTGTCGTCCTGCGCGACCGGCGTGTAGCCGAGCTTGCCGAAATAGTTGGTCTGGCGGTCGGGCCAATGCAGCTGATAGAGATCGATCCAATCGGTCTGCAGACGTCGCAGACTGGCATCGAGCGCCGCCTCGATATTGGCGCGATCGAGCCGCGCCGCGCCACCGCGGATATGTGGCAGCCAAGTGCTGGCGCCGACCACCTTGGTGGCGAGGATGACGCGATCACGGCAGGCACGCGACTTCAGCCAGGTGCCGATGTAGGTCTCGGTCAGACCGACCGTCTCGGCGCGCGGCGGGACCGGGTAGAGCTCGGCCGCGTCGATGAAGTTGATGCCCGCGGCCAGTGCCAAGTCAAGCTGGGCGTGCGCCTCGGTCTCGGTGTTCTGCTCACCAAAGGTCATGGTGCCAAGTCCGAGCGCGCTGATCCGCAGACCGGTCCGCCCGAGTGCTCTAAGCTCCATACTCTCGATCTCCTGATGCTCGTGTGGTTGGTAGATTGGCGAATCTCGCCCATGATCATGGCCGCGTGCGCCTGCTCCGAGTGCCATGGCCATGGCCATGGCCGTGCAAGCTTGAAATAACGCTCATGCTCCATCCATGTGTCTTCAATGACGAGGATCCTGGCTCCAGGCCGCCGGACGTGGCGGTGACCTGGACCGCGACCCGCTGGCACCATGGCCGCGCCGCGCGCATGCGCTGACCGATCAGGCGCGCGACACCACCTGGCTCACACTCCGGATGCTCTGGAGGATTCGATTATGACGATCGACGGCACATTATTCAGCTCTACCCTGCTCTGGCTGACCGCACTCGTCTTTGCCCTGTTCCTGGCACTGGCGGTGCGGCTGGCGCCCTGGCGCAAGCTGCGCGACCCCGAGCAGATGCACGTCTTTCTCGGCACCGTGGTCAGCTTGCTCGCACTCTGGCATCTGGATGCCCAGGTCCAGCCAGGGCTCTCATTCCATCTACTCGGCGTGACCGCGATCACGCTCATGTTCGGTTGGTCGCTTGCGGTCATCGGCACGGCCTTGGCGCTACTCGGGGTGACCTTGAGCGCCGGCACTGGGTGGGAGGGTTTCGCGCTCAACGCCATCCTCTCCGGCGTCGTCCCCGCGACCTTGAGCCAGTTGCTGTTGATCCTGATCCGCTGGTATCTGCCGAAGCATTTCTTCGTCTATGTCTTGGTCAATGGTTTTCTGACCGCCGGTGTCGTCGGGGTCATGACCGGTTATCTCGCGACCGCGCTGCTGGTGCTCAGTGGCGCCTACAGCTTCTCCGATCTCAACGAATCGGTGGTGCCTTACTTCCCGCTCATGTTCATGCCGGAGGCCTTTCTCAACGGCTGGATCCTCGCGGTCTTGGTGGCCTTCAAGCCACGTTGGGTCTACTCATTCAGCGATGAACAGTATCTGAAGGGGAAATGAGCCAGCACCCCGGCTGGCCAGGCCAGCGCGGACGCTCGCCCTCACCGAACGCGCCCGGCCCACGGTGAAAACCCAGGCCATATCGGGTAGAGTGTGATGCTTTAAACAGCCAACACCGATTCGGATCCGGGCGCGCGCCCCGGCCGACCAAGATCGCGGGGGACACCAGCATGATGCCTGATCTGATCGCACCCTCAATCCTCTCCGCCGACTTCGCGCGGCTCGGTGAGGAAGTGGACAACGTCCTCGCGGCGGGGGCGGACATCGTCCATTTCGACGTGATGGACAACCACTATGTTCCGAACCTGACGATCGGACCGCTGGTCTGCGAGGCACTGCGCAAGCATGGCGTGACGGCGCCGATCGACGTCCACCTCATGGTCAAGCCAGTGGATCGGATCATTCCGGACTTCGCCGCCGCGGGCGCGACCTACATCACCTTCCATCCCGAGGCGAGCGAGCATATCGATCGGACGCTGCAGCTGATCCGCAACGAGGGCTGCAAGGCGGGGCTCGTCTTCAATCCTGCCACGCCCTTGAGCCATCTCGAGTATGTCATGGACAAGATCGACATGATCCTGCTGATGTCGGTCAACCCCGGCTTTGGTGGCCAGAGCTTCATCCCGGCGACCATCGAGAAGCTGCGCCAGGCGCGCCGGCTCGTCGATGCCTCGGGTCTCCCGATTCGCATCGAGATCGACGGCGGGGTCAAGGCCGACAACATCGCCGAGATCAAGGCGGCCGGCGCGGATACCTTCGTCTCGGGCTCGGGGATCTTCGGCAAGGGACGTGACGGCGACCCGCATCGCTATGACAGCATCATCGGCCAGATGCGCGAGGCCTTGGCCAGCGTCGCGCGCTGAGCCAGCGCAGCGCTGCCGCGCATTGCATCCTCATCCGGATGCGATGCGCGGCAGGTCTCCGAATGATCTAGCGGCCCATCCACTGGACACTGAATCCCAACTCGACGCACGACTCGACCTTCAGCCTCGGAGCTGTTTCACATGCTGAAACCCAAGATGATCCTGATCGATGTGGACGGCACGCTGGTCGACAGTGTTCCGGATCTGACCTATTGCGTCGATGCCATGATGGAGCGACTCGGTCGTCCACCTCACGGTGAGGCGGCGGTTCGCAACTGGGTCGGCAACGGCGTCGAGCGTCTGGTCCGCCGCGCACTGATCGGTCGGCTCGAGGGTGAGCCCGACGAGGCCGACTATGAGCGGGCGCTTCCCATCTTCATCGCGCTCTATGCCGAGAACACATCCAAGCGCTCGGTGCTCTATCCGGGCGTGCGCGAGGGGCTCGCCTTCCTCGAGTCGGCGGGTTATCCACTGGGCTGCGTCACCAACAAGGCCGCCCAGTTCACCGAGCCGCTGTTGCGCGATCTCGGGGTTCGCGAGCATTTCGCACTCGTGGTCAGCGGTGATACGCTACCCGTGAAGAAGCCCGATCCCATGCCCCTGCTGTACGCCGCCGAGCGCTTTGGCGTGGCCCCGAGCGACGCACTGATGGTCGGGGATTCGGTCAGCGACGTGAAGGCGGCGCGCGCCGCCGGCTTCAAGATCATCTGCATGAGCTATGGCTACAACCATGGACAGGATATCCGCACCGCCAACCCGGATGCGGTGATCGATTCGATGGAGGAGCTGGCGGGACTGCTCGCCGGATGAGCGAATCGGTGACCATGAGTCTCATGCGCTAGTCTTTCCCTTGGAGAGGATCATGGCGGCAATGCTCCAGCGGCGATGGCGAGGCTGAGTCTGTTACCCGGCTCTTCCCAACCATTTCAGCGCTTTGCTTGGAGACTTCCATGACCCCCAGTACCTTCCGTGCCCTCGCCGACCAGGGCCACAACCGTATTCCGATCCTGCGCGAGGTCCTTGCCGACCTCGACACACCACTCAGCGTCTATCTCAAGCTCGCCGAGGGACCCTACTCCTACCTGCTCGAATCGGTGCAGGGGGGCGAGAAATGGGGACGCTATTCGATCATCGGTCTGCCCTGTCGCACCCTGCTGCGGGTGCAGGGTCAGCGGATCAGTCTCGAGCGTGACGGGGCAGTGATCGAAACGGTCGAGACCGCGGATCCGTTGTCCTGGATCGACGCCTTTCAGAAGCGCTTCCGCGTCGCCGACCTCGCCTGTCCGCCGCGATTCACCGGCGGTCTGGTCGGTTATTTCGGCTATGACACCATTCGTTACATCGAGCCGCGTCTCGCCCTGTGCCCGAACCCGGATCAACTGCAGACACCCGACATCCTCTTGATGGTCTCGGACGAGATTGTCGTGTTCGACAACCTCAGTGGGCGCATGTACATCATCCTGAATCTGGATCCGACCGCGGGCGACACACTGGAGGCCGGCGAGGCACGCATCGACGCGCTGTGCCAGCGAATGCGCGAGGGAACACCCAGACGCCTGCTCCAGCCTGCCGCGCGGGTCAGCGAGTCCGACTTCGTCTCTGGCTTCACGGAGGACGGCTTCAAGCAGGCGGTGTCGCGAATCAAGGACTACATCCTCGCCGGGGATTGCATGCAGGTGGTGCTCTCGCAGCGCTTGTCCATCCCCTTCCAGGCACCACCGCTCGATCTCTATCGCGCGCTGCGTGGACTCAATCCCTCGCCCTACATGTACTTTCTCGATCTGGACGGCTTTCAGATCGTCGGCTCCTCGCCCGAGATCCTGACCCGCCTGGAAGACGACACCATCACCGTCAGACCGATCGCCGGGACGCGCCGTCGCGGCCAAACCGAGGACGAGGATCGGGCACTGGAGGCCGAGCTCCTGGCCGACCCCAAGGAGCTGGCCGAGCATCTGATGCTGATCGACTTGGGACGCAACGATGCCGGACGGGTCGCCGAGATCGGCAGCGTGCGCGTCACCGACCAAATGATCGTCGAGCGCTATTCGCATGTGATGCATATCGTCTCCAACGTGGTCGGCGAGCTGCGTCAGGGGATGGATGCCATCGACGTGCTGCGCGCGACCTTCCCAGCCGGCACGGTCTCGGGCGCGCCCAAGATCCGCGCCATGGAGATCATCGACGAGCTCGAGCCGGTCAAGCGTGGGATCTATTCGGGGGCGGTCGGCTATCTGGCCTGGAATGGCAACATGGATACCGCGATTGCGATCCGCACGGCGATCATCAAGGATGGCCAGCTGCACATCCAGGCTGGCGCCGGGGTGGTCGCCGACTCGCTCCCCGAGCTGGAGTGGCAGGAGACGATGAATAAGGGGCGCGCGGTCTTCCGTGCCGTGGCCGCCGCCGCGGCTGGGATCGAGCGCATCGGAGATCAGTGACGCGCTGGCACTGATGCGATCAGGACGCGCGTCGGCGGGGGCACGGAGCGGATGAAACTGATATCTGGCTGCAAGAGCAAGACGGACAAGGTCTACGAGGTCGCGGGGTGAGTGCTGACGCCATGGTCCTGATGATCGACAATTACGACTCCTTCACCTACAACCTGGTGCAATATCTCGGTGAGTTGGGCGCGCAGGTGCGGGTGGTACGCAACGACGAGCTCGATGTCGCGGCGGTGATCGCGCTCGCGCCCGCGCGGATCGTCATCTCGCCGGGACCCTGTACCCCGAGCGAGGCCGGGATCTCGGTCCCGGTGATCCAGGCGATGGCGGGGCGCGTGCCGATCCTCGGCGTGTGTCTCGGTCACCAATCGATCGGACAGGCCTTCGGCGGACGCATCATCAAGGCACCGACCGTCATGCACGGCAAGACGTCGGCCATCCAGCATACCGGTGTCGGGGTGTTCCGGGGGCTACCGAATCCCTTCGAGGCGACACGCTATCATTCGCTCGTCATCGAGCAGGAGAGTCTGCCAGACTGCCTGGAGGTCACGGCCTGGACCAGCACCCCGGCTGGCGAACGCGAGGCGATCATGGGCATTCGACATCGCGCGCTGCCCATCGAGGGTGTGCAGTTCCACCCCGAATCCATCCTCACCCAGCACGGACACGCACTCTTGCGCAACTTCATTCAATGACGTACCGCCGCGAGACGCCGTGCCACGATCTGGTCGCAGCGACATCCGGCGCGCCGCGCGGCCCGGTCGGAGATGGCTCGCCACGGACCCGACACTGAATCGAATCGCATCGCTTCGGCACGCATCGAGTCACACCAGGTCAAGACGAAACACTCGCCACACATCCACCGGAGGCGCGATCGAAATGGAGCTGAAAGAGGCCATCAACCGCTGTGTCGGGCACCAGGACCTGACCGACGCAGAGATGAGCGCGGTCATGCACACCATCATGACCGGCGGTGCGACCCCGGCACAGATCGCGGGCTTCCTCATCGCGCTGCGGATGAAGGGCGAGTCGGTCCCGGAGATCGCGGCGGCGGCGGCGGTGATGCGTGAGCTCGCCACCGGGGTGGACATCAGTGGGCTCGAGCATGTCGTGGATATCGTCGGAACTGGAGGCGACGCCGCCGGGGTCTTCAATGTCTCGACGACCAGCATGTTCGTCGCCGCGGCGGCCGGGTGTCATGTCGCCAAACATGGCAATCGCGCGGTGTCCAGCCGCTCTGGAGCGGCCGATGTACTGGAGGCCGCCGGGGTGCGTCTGGATCTGAGCCCCGAGCAGGTCGCGCGCTGCGTGCGCGAGATCGGGGTCGGCTTCATGTTCGCCCCCGGTCATCATAACGCGATGAAGCATGCCATTGGTCCACGTCGCGAGCTGGGGGTGCGGACCATCTTCAACATCCTGGGTCCGCTGACCAATCCGGCTGGCGCGCCGAATCAGGTTCTCGGGGTGTTCGCCGCCGAGCTGGTCGAACCCTTGGCCCAGGTCCTGCAGCGTCTCGGCAGCCAGCATATCCTGGTGATCCATGCGCGCGACGGTCTGGATGAGATCAGTATCGGTGACATCACGGATGTGGCCGAGCTCAAGGATGGTCTGATCCATCGCTTCAGCATCCAACCCGAGGACTTCGGCTTGCAACGGGCCGATCTGGATGCGATTCGGGTGCGGGATCCGGCCGAGAGTCTCGAGATGTTGCGCGGCGTGCTCGCGGATCGGCCCGGGCCGGCGCGCGACATCGTCTTGCTCAATGCGGGCGCGGCCATCTATGCGGCAGGCCGCGCCTCGAGCCTCATGGACGGTCTGCGGCTGGCGGATGAGGCGATCACGAGCGGCGAGGCACTGCGCCGACTGGAGCGACTCATCGCGCTCACGGCCAGCTTTTCATGAAACGGTAATCAAAATGGCCGACACCCCTGATATCCTAAGAAAAATCTTGCACCGCAAGACCGAGGAAGTGACCGCCCGCGCGGGGCGCCACCCGCTCTCGCGCCTGCAAGAGCAGGTGCGCGCGGCCGCCGCGCCACGCGGTTTCGCCGATGCGCTCCAGGCGAGGGTCGCCGCTGGCGAGCCAGCGGTGATTGCCGAGATCAAGAAGGCGAGCCCGAGCAAGGGCGTGATTCGCGCCGATTTCAAGCCGGACGCGATCGCCGCGAGCTATGCCCGACATGGCGCAACCTGTCTGTCGGTGCTGACGGATCGTGACTTTTTCCAGGGCAGTGACGAGGACCTGATGGTCGCGCGTGCCTCCTGCGAGCTGCCGGTGATTCGCAAGGATTTCATCCTCGACCCGTATCAGGTCTACGAGGCGCGCGCCTTGGGCGCTGACTGTATCCTGCTGATCGTGGCCTGTCTCAGCGATGTCCAGCTCGCTGAGTTGAGCGCACTGGCTCGCGAGCTGGGTCTGGACGTGCTCGTCGAGGTCCATGATGCCGGCGAGCTGGAGCGGGCACTGGCGGTGCCGGGACGCCTGCTTGGAATCAACAACCGCAACCTGCGGACCTTCGAGGTGACACTCGAGACGACCTTGGGATTGCTCGAGCGGATCCCCGCCGAACGCTTGGTGGTGACCGAGAGCGGGATCTTGCAGGCGGAGCACGTGAGCCGGATGCGGGCGCACGGCGTCCATGCCTTCCTGGTCGGCGAGGCCTTCATGCGTGCCAAGGATCCGGGTGAGGAGCTGGCTCGCTTGTTCTACCCGTCGGCCACTGACCGGATGTAACCCAGATACGATATGGCCATGATTCAACGATCGATCGACTCGAGGGGATGGTGATGAAAGCACGGGTCAAATGGATCGAGGGGGCGGCGATGTTGGGCGAAGCCGGCTCGGGGCACGCCATCGTGATGGACGGACCACCCGATCTCGGCGGACGCAATATCGGCGTGCGGCCGATGGAGATGTTGCTGATGGGACTCGGCGGCTGTACCCAGTTCGACGTCCTCTTGATCCTGCGCAAGGCGCGTCAGCACGTCACTGATTGCGTGGTCGAGCTGACCGCCGAGCGAGCCGCGAGCGACCCCAAGGTCTTCACGAGGATCCATGTCCATTTCATCGTGACCGGGCACGGACTGGATGCCTCGCGCGTGGCACGCGCCATCGCGCTGAGCGCTGAGAAATACTGCTCGGCCTCCATCATGCTGGGCGCGACGGCGCGGATCACTCACGATTTCGAGATCCAAGATACCGCAGCGAGCCAGACATCGATCGATTCCCCAGGGTAGCGAGCGCGCACCCGTTGTACCAGAGAACATGAGCCGATGCCGACACCACTGAAAAAATTGCGTCTGGAAGGGTTCAACAACCTCACCAAGTCGCTCAGCTTCAACATCTATGACGTCAGCTACGCCGGCTCGGAGGAGCAGCGCAACGCCTATATCCAGTATATCGACGAGGCCTACAATGCCGAGCGCCTGACCGCGATCCTCAGCGATGTCGCCGAGATCATCGGAGCCAACATCCTGAACATCGCCCATCAGGACTATGACCCACAGGGTGCGTCGGTCACCATGCTGATCGCCGAGGAGCCGGTGGCGGCGGGCCAGATCTCCAATGCCACCTCACCAGGCCCTCTACCGGAGGCGGTCGTCGCGCACCTCGACAAGAGTCATATCACCGTCCACACCTACCCGGAGAGTCATCCCGAGACTGGGATCAGTACCTTCCGTGCCGATATCGATGTCTCGACCTGCGGCCAGATCTCGCCACTGCGCGCGCTGAACTATCTGATTCATGCCCTGGAGTCCGATGTCGTCATCATGGATTACCGGGTGCGTGGCTTCACTCGGGATGTGGGTGGGCGCAAACATTTCATCGATCACAACATCAACTCGATCCAGAACTATCTCTCCACTGACACCAAAAATCGGTTTCAGATGGTCGACGTCAATGTCTATCAGGAGAATCTGTTTCATACCAAGATGGTGGTCAAGCACTTCAAGCTCGATGACTATCTGTTCTGCATCAAGGCCGACGATCTGTCCGAGCGTGAGTGCAAGCGGATTCAGAAACTGGTGCAGCGCGAACTGGCCGAGATCTTCTATGGCAGGAACCTGAGCCGCAACATCGAGTCACTGGCCTTTTGAGACCACGGCCCACTTCATGCCAGCATCCCTGCCGTCGAGTCACCAGCCCACTCGGAAAAAACCAAAACCGTCGCACGACAGGTATAGAATGGAACTGCAGGGTGAGCCGGGCCAATCAGCGCGCGGGACTGAATCACGAGCTGGGGCACGTTGCCTCCACCGCGTCGTGACGCGGCTGGATCGGATGAGCATGAGCTCGAATCATCGATCAAATGGTCGGCACGGGAGACGAGCGCCCGCGTCGAGCATCAAGCTAAAGAGGCATTGGAGATGAGCAGACACATCATGATCGGCCTATTGGCCACGACGGTTGCACTCGGATTGGTGGCGTGTGGCCAGGACGCACCCGCGCCCGTGCAGGAGGAGCAGCCCGCCGCGCCCGTGGCGGAGCCCATGGCACCCGCCGAGCAAGAATCCATCATCGACAAGGCGAAGGGCTTCTCGGAGCAGCTGAGCGAACAAGCGAGCGAGGCGCTGGACGCCGTCCCCGGCATGGTCGAAACGGTGGTGGGTGAAGCGGTTGGTCTGCGTGATGCAGGGGCCGATCAAGCAGCGGCGCTGGTCGAGGAGGCCAAGACACTGATCGGCGAGGAGCGCATGGATCAGGCTCGCGCGCTTCTCGATCAAGTCTCCGCCATGCAGGATTCGCTCTCTGCGGACCTCCAAGCCGAGATCGAGCGCCTCAAGGCGATGCTGCCCAGCGAGTGATCCAGGCACGGCGCCGGCGTGATCACTCGCCGGCGTCCTTGGCGACGACCGCGCTCCAGATCCAACCATGTATCGACTCCCCGCGGAATGGGAACCCCAGAGTGGGGTGATGCTCACCTGGCCCCACGACGAAACCGATTGGGCTGATCGCCTCGAGCAGATCGAGGCGCTCTATGCCGAGCTCGCGACCCTGATCGGGCGCTTCGAGCCGGTGCTGAGTGTCTGTCGCGATCCGCGCCACGCCGAGCGCGTGCGCGCCCTGATCGCCGCGGCGGGTGCGACCCTGGATGCGCAGCGGATCGCCATTGCCCCCAGCGATGACACCTGGGCGCGCGACCATGGACCCATCGGCGTGATCACGGCCGATGGACGGCCGGCACTGCTCGATTTCCGCTTCAATGGCTGGGGTGGAAAGTTCGCCGCTGAACAGGATGATCGGATCAGCGCCACACTCGCCGCAGCCGGGGTCTTCGGCGCTGTCGCCATGGAGCGGGTCGACCTGGTGCTCGAGGGTGGCGCGATCGAAACCGATGGCCGTGGCAGCCTGCTGGTGGTGGCCCGCACCCTGATCGACCCCAAGCGCAATCCTGGGTGGACGGCCGCCGACATCGAGCGGATTCTGAGTGCGCGCCTGGGCATCCATCATCTACTCTGGTTGGAGCACGGCGCCATCAGCGGCGACGACACCGACGGCCACATCGATACGTTGGCCCGTTTCTGCTCCCCGCGGACCATCTGCTACGCACGTTGCCAGGATCCAGCCGATGCCGATTTCGCCGAGCTCCAAGCGATGGAGCGCGAGCTGCGTGCATTGCGAGATCCGGCGGGACATCCCTATCATCTCGTCCCCTTGCCGATGCCGGCACCCGTGTTGGACGCGGCGGGTCGGCGGCTTCCGGCCGGCTACGCCAACTTTCTCATCATCAACGGCGCGGTCCTGGTGCCGACCTACGCCGATCCAGCCGATACCGAGGCACTGGCCGTCATCGGCGATCTCTTCCCGCGGCGCACGGTCCTGCCGCTCGACTGTCGACCACTCATCGAGCAGGGCGGCAGCCTACACTGCATCAGCATGCAGCTCGCCGCCGGGATCCTGCCCGCCGGGATTCAAGCGGGACAGTAAAACTGGCACACTTACTCGACCAGCACACGGCGGTTCGCGGTCGAGTCTCGACCGGCGCAATCGATGCCGGATGGGTTTGCGACAGCCGGGACCCGGCGGCGAAGACGAGTGGGATGGCCTCACGACCCCTTCCGCCAGGCGCCACCCGACCCGCAAGAAGCGCTGACCGATGTGCCATGGTGGATCGTCGCGCACGATCGAGATCGGCGTGTCCGCGCGCCGTTCGTCACACTCATCTCCGAGGTCTCACGACAGCATGAGCGATCAAGTCAAGTATCTCCTCGACGAGCGGGATCTTCCGCGCTTCTGGTACAACATCAACGCCGATCTTCCAGTGCCCCTGGACCCGGTGCTCCATCCGGGGACTCAACAGCCAATCACGCCGGATGATCTGGCGGTGATCTTTCCGCGTGCCGTCATCGAGCAGGAGATGAGCACCGAGCGCGAGATCGAGATCCCCGAGCCGGTGCGCGAGGTCTATCGGCAGTGGCGTCCCTCCCCGCTGTTCCGCGCGCGGCGCCTGGAAAAGGCGCTCAATACGCCCGCGAAGATCTACTACAAATACGAAGGGGTCAGCCCCGCCGGCAGCCACAAACCGAACACCGCCATCGCTCAAGCCTTCTACAACAAACAGGAAGGGGTGAAGCGGGTGACCACCGAGACGGGTGCCGGACAGTGGGGCTCCTCGCTCGCCTTGGCCGGCTCCATGTTTGGGCTCGAGGTCGTGGTCTTCATGGTCAAGGTCAGCTTCCACCAGAAGCCTTATCGGCGGGCCTTCATGGAGACCTTCGGGGCCAAGTGCATCGCCAGCCCGAGCGACACGACCCAGTCCGGTCGCGCCGTCCTCGCCGAGCATCCAGACAGCACCGGTAGTCTCGGCATCGCCATCAGCGAGGCGGTGGAGCTCGCCGCCCAACGCGACGATACCCGTTACGCGCTCGGCAGCGTCCTGAACCATGTGCTGCTGCATCAGTCGGTCGTCGGTGTGGAGGCCCAGAAACAGCTGGAGATGGCCGGCGACTACCCGGACATGATCATCGGCTGCACGGGCGGGGGAAGCAACTTCGCCGGTATCGCCTTCCCCTTCCTCGGCGAGCAACTGCGCGGCGGCCGTGAGGTCGAGCTGATCGCGGTCGAGCCATCGGCCTGCCCGACCCTGACCAAGGGTCTCTTCGCCTATGACTATGGCGACACCGCCAAGCTGACACCCCTGGTCAAGATGTATACGCTCGGCTCAAGCTTCGTGCCACCAGGGTTCCACGCTGGCGGGCTGCGCTATCACGGCATGGCGCCGCAGATCAGTCACCTCACCAAGCTCGGCTACATCAAGCCGCGCTCCTATCACCAGTTGGACTGTTTCGCCGCGGGGATCCAGTTCGCCAAGGCCGAAGGGATCGTCCCAGCGCCCGAGGCCAACCACGCCGTCAAGGCCGCGATCCATGAGGCCGAGCGCTGCCGTGAGACGGGCGAGGCCAAGACCATCCTCTTCAATCTCTGTGGGCATGGCAACTTCGACATGCAGGCTTACACCGACTATCTCGGTGGCAAGCTCAAGGAGCTGACCTACGCCGAGGAGGAGATCGCGATGGCATTGGCTGGACTACCCAGCGTAGCTTGAGCCGCGAGCTCGATCAGCCGATCGACGGGGGCGGATCACCCCCGCGCCTGGCGCAGGACGCTCAGCCAGGCGCGGCGCCATCGACGGGCGCGGTCGATGCGGTGCCATCGACCGGCTCGGCCAGATCGAGACCCCGACGGCCGCATTTGCGCCCGGCCAGCGCGACCGCGCCAGCAAGCGCCGCGGCTGGGCTCAGCCCCTTCACCAGTCCATGGATCACACCCGCATTGAAGACATCCCCGGCACCCAGTGTATCGACGACCCGTGCCGGGGCCACGGCCGGCACGTCCTCGACCTGGCCGTGGTCGCGTCGGATGTAGCTTGCCCCGGCGGCGCCCCAAGCCACGACACAGAGCTCCGCGTGCGTGCGTCCTGAGAGGTCACGCAAGAAGGCCCCCGGCGTCTCGAACCCGCTGGCCAGCGCAAAGGCACGACTCGCCAACAACACCCGTGGTCCATCGAGCACATCGGCGATGCCATCGCGGTGCTTCTCCAGCTCGACCGAGATCGGGACTCGCGGCGCGCGCAGCCGCACTCGCTCGATCATGCGGCGGGTCTGCGGCGGGTTGCGTCCCTCGAAATGCACCCAGCCGATCCCATCGAGCGAGACCCGGTCGAAGTCGCTTGCGCTCAGCTCGGGAAGATCACGGAAATGGATGATGGTGCGGCTGGCGTTCGCGCGACTCAGCGCGATGTATGACGTGGGTGTCGCGGCACCTGGGATGCGCACGACGGCTCGCGTGTCGATGCCATGACGCGCCAGCTCGGCAAGGATGAAGTCGGCCGCTGGATCATCGGCCAGGGTCCCGACCCAGCGGCAGCGATGGCCAAGCTGAGCGAGGATGGTCAGGCTATTGGTGACATTTCCGCCACGCTGGCGGCGTTGCGCCAGGGCGCGGACCTCGCTGTCCTCGGCGGGATAGCAGGCGACCTCGTTGATCAGATCGAGCGTGGCGATGCCAACGCCCAGGATCTCACCCTGATCGTCTGTGTGTGGCTCAGGGATCGCGTGCAACACGAAAACCTAGCAGGTTCAGCCGCGATGTCGACACGAAACGATCTCGGACATAGACGCGCATCGAGGGTGACGGCTTACTGAAGGCCCCGCCGCGCGCCACCCGGTAGGCGCAGTCGCCATCGAGCCGGGCGCTGCCGTCGCTCGGTGCACCACGGTATCCGGACTGGTAACAATCCGCGACCCATTCCATGACATTGCCAGCGGTGTCGAATAGACCGAAGGGACTTGGGTCGAAGCTTCCGACCGGCGCGGTCGAGCGGTTGTCCCAACGGCTGCCGCAATCGAAACAGGCCGCGCGTCCAGGCTCGACGCCGAAACCCCACCAATAGGATCCGCGTGCACCGGCACGTGCCGCGTACTCCCATTCGGCCTCGGTCGGTAGCCGATAGACCTGACCCGTCTCGCGCGACAGCCAGCTCAGATAGGCCTGGGCGTCATCCCAGCTCACCCCGACCACGGGGCGGGTGCCTCGCCCCCAGCCATAATCGTCGGGCGCAGCCCGCCCCGTGGCGCGCGCGAACCGGTCGAATTCGTCGAAGGTGACCTCGTAGGCACCCATCAAGAAGGGCGGGATAGCGACCTCGCGCGCTGGGCCGAAGTCGTTGATCGTGGTTAGATTGTGCCCCATGCGAAAGGTCCCGCCCGGCAGTCTCGCCAAGGTTGGACCGAAGCTGCCGTCACTGAGCCGATCGTTGAGTCGAGGCGGCATGTCCTCCATTGAGACAGCATCCAGGCGCGCATCCTTGGATTCAGCGGTAGCGGTCATGGCGTCGCCCGTCTTGGGCACGAGATCCTGCGTGGCGAGCGCGGGCGATTGCGATGCATCCATTGGAGCCGGCGCGAATGGGGAGTTGGGCCCGAGCAGCAGCCAAGCGCCGACCGCGATCACCGCGATGATCAGCCCTCCCGCGATCAGCCACCCGCGCATGGAGGCCGGCGGGTGCCGCGCGGGCGGCGCGGCCAAGGTTGATTCGAGCGCGGGTGATGGGGACTCGGTGGCCTGTTTGCGCAGATCCTCGAGTGCATGACGCAGCCGCTCGGCTTCGGCCTGCGCGACCTTCAGCGAGCTGTCACGGCGCTCGACTTCCTTGCGCAGTCCATCAAAAACGAGATTCCGATCCTCCAGCACGTCCTCCAGACGGCGGCACTCCTCGGTGATGGATTCGAGCGCCGCCTCCTTGGCACTCAGGATCTGTTGGAGGCTATCGAGCTCCTGCCGCAGCGCGAAGCGCTCGGTCGCGGATACGGCCGGGTCTTCCGGGGCCTGTGCTTGCTCGCGCAGACGCAGATTGATACGTGCGACCTCGCGCTCGGCCTCCCGGCGCATCTCGCCGAGTGCCTGGCGCAGTGAAGCCGCGTCGGCTTGCTGCTCTTTGCGGGGTGCGTCGATGTTGTCAGCCATGCGGGGGTGTCGAGATCGATCGAGGGTGAAGGCCAAGCAAGCCTAACGCAGATCCAGGGCCAGGTGGGACTCGCTCACCCGCGCCCTGCATACCCATGGTCCTGGGGCTTGCTCAGGGTGTACGATGATGGCGCAGGGTCATTTCACCATCGCGCAAAATCAGCTCCATGTATCGCAGGTAGGCCATTCCGAGCAAGGCTTGATCTCCTTGCATATTGGGCAGGACGGTCGCACTCAGACCACTGACCACGAGACCGCCGATATCGACACTGTCCAGTGACGCGGTCCAGGTGCGAACGTCACCGTTGCCGGTCTTGCTGATCCCACCGGTCTGCAGCGTCAATCCAAGGCTCTGGGCGAGCATGTAGGGCATCGCGATATCCACTGCCCCGGTATCGACCAGGAATTCCACCGGCGTGCCATTGATCCGACCGGTGACGACATATTGATTGACCTGATTCTCCCTCAACACGACCTGATGCACCCCCGCGGTCCCCAGATAGGCCACTGGATTGGGATTGGGGTTGTGACGCCGCGCGCTCTGCTCGTAGGCAAGGGGGATCAGCACGAGCGTCACCGAGAGAAAACCGACGAGCCGCCATCTCGGTTTGAGCCAGCCCAATGCGTGCCACACCGTTTGTCGCAGTCTGCTGATCATGGTCAGGGTCTCCGGAAGCGACCGCGCCCCGGTCTCCACTCCGCTCACCGGACTGGCGCTCGATGATGAGCTTAAACCCAAACCACCCGACTTGACGAGTCTTCGACACCCACATCGGCGCACTCGGACTACATCACACGCCTCACACCAAGACAGCCGGGCTCAACCGCCCGCTTGCGGGCGGAGTGTCAGGGTCCGGCCGCGCTGGATCATCTCCAAGTGTTTCAGATAGCTCATGCCCAAGAGGATGTCCTCGCCCGGCATGTTCGGCAAGACCGTCGCGCGGACGTTGCGCGCGACCAGTCCGCCGAGATCGACGCTCTCCAGACGGGTGCTCCAGGTGCGCACGGTGCCGTTGGCGGTCTTGCTGAGGCCACCCGGTTGCAGTGGCAGACCGAGTCGCTCGGCCACATGCAGTGGGAGCGCGACATCGGTGGCCCCGGTGTCGAGGAGAAAACGCACCCTCTGACCGTTGATCCGACCGTTGGCGACATAGTGTCCGGCGCGGTTGCGCTCCAGTTGCACCTCGGGAATACTCGCATGGCCCAAGATCGCGGTCGGATGCGGATTTGGATTGTGCTGGCGGCTCGTCAGTCCCTCGAACAGCATGGCAAGCAGGATCAGTCCGACGATCCAGGCCCCGAGCAGCATGACCCGACCAACCCGCGACGGGAGATCCTCGGCACTTGGTGGCGCAGTCTTCATGGGGTCGTGACTCATGTGTCGGTCGTCCGGGCTGAGACACCCGGAGCACGCCGAGGGAAAATCCACCGGCGATCGGGTGTGATCCCTTTGGCCAGCCAAGCACGATAAAGGTTCGACACGGGCCATTGCCCGCCGCTTACCCCACCACGGCGGGGTGACGCAGCTGGGCGAGGACTGGGCCTGTCTCGGGCCGGATGCCACGCCACAGCCAGAAGGACTCGGCGGCCTGCTCCACCAGCATGCCCAGCCCGTCCAAGGCCCGCTGCGCACCCTGCTCGAGTCCCCAGCGACTGAACAGCGTTGGGGTATCACCATAGAGCATGTCGTAGGTCCAGCCACCCGGCGCCAGGCAGCCTGGAGGGATCGGCGGAAGCTGCCCGCTCAAGCCGGCCGCGGTCGCGTTGATGATGAGGTCGAAGCGCGCGCCGGCAAGCGCGTCGAAACCGCACCCATCGATCTCGACCGCCCCGAGGGTCGACCCGAGCGTGGCGAGCTGCTCCGCGGTGGCGAGGGTGCGGTTGGCGATGACCAGTCGGGCCGGACGCGCCTCGATCAAGGGGGCCAGTACCCCACGCGCCGCGCCCCCCGCGCCGAGCAGGAGGATGCGCACGCCCTCCAGGCGATAGCCATGATTGCACTCGAGGTCACGAACCAAGCCTGCTCCGTCGGTATTGTCGCCCCGCAGGCGCCCATCGGCCAGACCAATCAGTGTATTGACCGCGCGCGCGACCTCGGCGCGTGGCGCGACCTCGTCCGCGAGCCGCCAGGCCGACTCCTTGAAGGGGACGGTGACATTGAGTCCGCGCCCGCCACCGGCGAAGAAACGCCGCACATCACCCGCGAAATCGTCCAGATCGCCCAGGATGCGTCCGTATTCGAGATCCTGCGCGGTGGCACGCGCGAAACTTGCGTGGATCAGCGGTGACTTGCTGTGCGCGATGGGGTTGCCGATGACGGCATAGCGATCGGTCATCGAATCATCCTCCAGCCGCCCCGGCTGGGCATCGCGGCAGGCGCTCGCACGGCCCGCGCGACACCAGACTCAGTGCGCCCCGCCGAGCCAGCGCGCCGCATCCTTGGCGTAGTAGGTCAGGATGCCATCGGCGCCAGCACGCTTGATCGAGAGCAGGGCCTCCAAGACCACCGCCGGCTCATTGAGCCACCCATTCTGACTCGCCGCCTTGAGCATGGCGTACTCACCGCTGACCTGGTAGACGAAGGTCGGGACCCCGAACTGATCCTTCACGCGGCGCACGATGTCCAGATAGGGCAGACCAGGCTTGATCATCACCATGTCGGCGCCCTCGGCCAGATCGAGCGCGACCTCGTGCAGGGCCTCATCCGAGTTGGCTGGATCCATCTGGTAACTGTATTTGTTGCCCGTGCCGAGATTGCCCGCCGAGCCGACCGCGTCGCGAAATGGTCCGTAGAAGCTGGAGGCATATTTCGCCGCATAGGCGAGGATGCGGGTATGGATGTGTCCCTCGGCCTCGAGCGCGGTGCGGATCGCCCCGACCCGTCCGTCCATCATGTCGGAGGGCGCCACGATGTCGGCGCCCGCCTCGGCATGTGAGAGCGCCTGTCGGACCAGGACCTCGACCGTCTCATCGTTCATCACGTAACCGTTCGCATCGATGAGACCATCCTGACCATGCGTCGTGAAGGGGTCGAGCGCGACATCCGTGATCACGCCCAGCTCGGGCACCGCCTGCTTCAGGGCGCGAACCGCGCGCTGCGCGAGCCCATCCGGATTGAAGGCCTCCTTGGCATCGAGCGACTTCACCTCCACGGGCGTGACCGGAAAAAGCGCCATCGCCGGGATGCCGAGACGCCGCACCACCTGGGCCTCCTCGACGAGCAGATCGATGCTGAGACGCTCGACCCCTGGCATCGAGACGACCGGCTCGCGCTGGCCGGACCCCTCGAGCACGAAGACCGGGTAGATGAAGTCGTCCGGTGTCAGATGGGTCTCCCGCATCAGACGTCGCGAGAACTCGTCGCGACGCATGCGACGCATGCGGGTCACTGGAAAGGCGGCTCGTTGGGCATCACGATCGGGCATGGAGGATCCTCGGACATAAAGCAGCCGGCGCGACCGGGACCACCCCGGTGCTGACTATGGATACAATAGCTCAGGCGCCCGGACGGCTCCAGTCCGTCGGGTCAGGATCAGTCACGGCATCGGCCCGGCGCCAGATGCTCAACCAGCCAGTCACATTACAGCCATGACGCATCCAGGCGAGTCAGCCTCACACATCTTCGATGTCGACACCCAGTGCTTCGAGCAGCGGGTGATCGCGGCCTCCACGGACCATCCCATCCTGGTCGACTTCTGGGCGGATTGGTGCGGTCCCTGCCATGCGCTGGTACCGCACTTGGAGCGCGCGCTCGCCGATCTAGGCGGGCGCGTGCGGTTGGCCAAGCTCGAGGTCGATGAGGGTGACAATATGAAACTCGCCGGGCGCTATCAGCTGCGTGGCTTTCCGACCGTCATCCTCTTTCATCGCGGCGAGGAAGTCGCGCGATTCAGCGGAGCGATGTCGCGGCACCGAATCCTCGATTGGCTCAGGATCCACTTGCCCGAGTGACTCGACCCGGCGACCAGGCTGGATCCTGAGCACCCAGGCCAGCGCGCCGCGGAGGCTGTGGCGAGGGCCCGCGGTCGGGATCAGAGGTTGCCGCGTCGGTGCTCGTCGACCAGGATCCCACCAAGCGCGCCGACCCCGGCGCCGATCAATGCACCGGCACCGGCCTGCGCGCTGAAGGATCCGATCGCGGCGCCTGTTGCGACCCCGAGCAGGGTTCCGCTGGCGACGCGCGCGTTCGTCGAGGTGCCGCATCCAGCGAGCACGAAGGACGCGGTCAGGACGAGAGTGATGGCAATGGTTTTCATGATGAAGCTCCGATGGGATGGACAGCACAGGGATGATACGCCAGATGCGCCAGGACGCCGACCAGCGTGACCGAGGACATCGAGATTGACCAGAGCGAAGGCCGGGACGTTCCCGCCCCGGCCTCCTTTCGCCTCAGCCTGTCCCGCGCCCACCACCCGCACCCGGGGCGGCCCCAGGCGCGTGGCGCCGCATCAGACCGAGCGCTCGTTGAGCCACTTCCCGATCGCGGGCGTGACCTCCTTTTGGGCCTTGCCACTCACATAGATCCCGATGTGCCCGCCCGGGAAGGCCAACTCGGTGTAGTCCGAGCTGGAGGTCAATCCATTGAGCGCCTTGGACGCATCGGGTGGCACCAGATGATCCTGCAGGGCGTAGATGTTGAGCACGGGGCAGGTGATCTGCTTCAAATCGACCTCTTGACCGGCGAGTATGACACCTCCGTTCAGGAAGCCATTGCGCTGATAGAAGTCCTTGATGAATTGTCGGAAGGTCTCGCCGGCCTGATCGGGACTGTCGAAGATCCATTTCTCCATGCGCAGGAAGTTCTTGACCTTCTCCGGGTCATCGAGCAGATCCACCATGTTGATGTACTTCTGGCCAGTCAAGCTGAATGGCTTCAGCGACAGGAAGGTCCAGTTCAACAGCTCACCCGGGATGTTGCCCATGGTGTCGACGGCAAGGTCGATATCGACATCCTGCACCCAGGCTGACAGCAGGTTGTCCGGTGTCTTGAAGTCGACCGGGGTCACCATGGTCACCAGATTGTTGACCTTGTCCTGGTGCATGGAAGTGTACATCAGACTGAATGCGCCACCCTGACAGATCCCGAGAATATTGATCTTCTCGACACCGTGGGCCTCGCGGATGTGATCCACGCAGCGATCGATGTAGCCGTTGATATAGTCGTCGAGCGTGATCGCCCGGTCGGCATGGTCCGGATAACCCCAGTCGATGAGATAGACATCCTGACCAGTGGCCAACAACCCCTTGACTGTCGAGCGATCCTCCTGGATGTCGGTCATGTAGGGCCGGTTGACCAGGGCGTAGACGATCAACAGTGGAATGGGATGGGGCGTGACACCCTCCGGCGTGTCATAGCGATACAGGACGAGCTTGTCCTCGGCATAGACGGGCTGGCGGGGACTGACGCCGGTGTCGATCTTGTCGGCGTTGAGCAGATTCTCCATGCCTTGGCCGAGCTTCCGGGAGTACTCGAGCATCTCCTGGGTGAGCTTGTCGGGTCGGATATCGATGGGGATCAAGGTTGGTTTCCTCGCGATGGTCGTTTGATCTGGCCCCCGGATGCGCGCGGGGCGCTTCCGGCCGGGCACTGGTCCTCAAGCTCGATCGAGATCAGATGGTCTGACCGGTCTTGACGGCGGTCTTCTTGCGAACCGTCGGTGCCCTGGTGGCAACCGCCTTGATGGCGGTCGAGGGCGCCGGGGTGCCGGTTATGGCGGCGACCTGGAGCTCGAGCGCATGGAGACTGTGGCGGAGCTGCTTGTTCTCGCGCCGGGTCTCCTGCAGACGGTCTTGCAGGGTCCGCAGCTCGGTGCGCGTGGGCATGTTCAGTGCCCCGAGGTTCTCATCGACCAGCACGGACATCCGCTTCTTGAGCGCCATCTGGGCATTCACGAGATGGCCATGAATCTTGGCATACTCGGTCGTCGCCACCTCTTCCGCGTAGACCGCCTCGCAACACATGACCCAGTTGTCATAGAGTGAACGCGCGGAATCGATGCTCTTCCCGCTGTCCATCACGCTCTGAAGATAACCGCCCATGCGCTCGACCGACCGGGCCGCGACACGGCTGTAGAAATTGGTGTATTCCTGCAGTGCCTTCTGGTAGTCGATGGCCGCCCGCATCAGCTCCTGGTACTGACTCTGCTCCTCGCGGGTATACCCGAGTCCGGGAGCCGACAGCGCCCGGTTGATGTGCTCGTGCGGCATGTTGCGAAGCGCATCGCCAGGCAGGGGCGACATCGAGGACATCATCCGCTGCCAATTGTCGAAGGGCATCTCCCAGAACGACAGCATGCGCTGAGTGGCGACGTCACCGTCGGTCAGCGAGCCGGTGAAGCGCTGCTGGAAGTCATCCATGGCCTTGGTCCAATAGGCCATCCCATCGCTCCAAGAGGTCTCGCCGGAGGGTGCCGTGCCGAATGCCTCGCCAAAGCGAAAGAAATGCTTGCCCTGATCGATCAGTTTCTCCATGAAGGCCTTGGAGGCATCCGGCGCCGCCGGGGCAAAGGCCTTCCACCAGTTGTCGAGCGCGCTCTCCCAGGGCGTGGTGCGCTGCCCCGCGCCCTCGAGACCCATCGCCTTGCGACTCATCTCGGTCCAGCTCTCCCAGTAGCGGCGCTGAAGGTCCAGCCAATTGTCATTGAAAAGGCTTGCGTTACTCATGGTATGCCCTCCTTCGGGATGTGATCGCGTCAAGGTATCATGCCGATTTGTGCACTGCAACAAAGCGGCGTAAACTTATGCTTGCTCATCCGTCGCGCACTCAGCATGTCACAGCGGGCAGTCGCGGCGTATGATCAGCGAGCGAGAGAGTCGCCGGTCCTCGCCACCGCCCCAGCTGGCATGCGCGACGCGAGCACCGACGACTGTCTCTCCTGAAACCATGCAGTGCCGATGGCCAGACTATCTAGAACGATAAGGGCATTCATCATGAGCGAGAATATCGTCATCGTCGACGCGGGCCGTACCGCGGTTGGCACCTTCGGGGGCAGCCTTTCGTCCCTGTCCGCGACCGAGCTCGGAGCGGCCGTGCTCAAGGCGCTGATCGAGCGCACCGGGATCGCCCCGGAACGAGTCGACGAGGTCATCCTCGGTCAGGTTCTGACGGCCGGTGTTGGCCAGAATCCCGCCCGTCAGACGACCTTGAGCGCGGGCCTGCCGCACCAGGTGCCGGCCCTGACCGTCAACAAGGTCTGCGGAAGCGGTCTCAAGGCCGTTCATCTGGCAATGCAGGCGATCGCCTGTGGCGACGCCGAGATCGTGATCGCGGGCGGTCAGGAGAGCATGAGTCAATCCTCGCACGTGTTGCCGCGCTCACGCGAGGGCCAACGCATGGGCGATTGGCAGATGAAGGACACCATGATCGTCGACGGCCTCTGGTGCGCCTTCAATCAGTATCACATGGGCAACACGGCCGAGAACATCGCCAAGCAGTACGGGTTCACTCGCGAGGCACAGGATCAATTCGCCGCGGGCTCGCAGCAGAAGACCGAGGCCGCGAAGAAGGCCGGGCGGTTCGACGACGAGATCATCCCGGTCACGATCCCGCAGCGCAAGGGCGATCCACTCGTCGTCGGCGCGGATGAGTTCCCCCGCCCCGGCACCACCGCGGAGAGCCTGGCGAAGCTGCGCCCGGCGTTCGACAAGGCTGGCACGGTCACCGCCGGCAATGCCTCTGGCATCAACGACGGGGCCGCCATGGTCGTGGTGATGAAGGAGTCGACGGCCAAGGAGCTGGGGCTGAAGCCGATGGCCCGCCTGGTTGCCTTCGCAAGCGCTGGCGTGGATCCCGCGATCATGGGGACTGGCCCTATCCCGGCCTCGACCAAGTGTCTGGAGAAGGCCGGCTGGACGGCTGCCGATCTCGATCTGATCGAGGCCAACGAGGCCTTCGCGGCCCAGGCGATGTCGGTCAACCAAGAGATGGGCTGGGATCTCGACAAGGTCAACGTCAACGGCGGCGCCATCTCGATCGGTCATCCCATCGGCGCATCCGGCGCGCGGGTGCTGGTGACACTGCTCTACGAGATGCAGAAGCGCGACGCCAAGAAGGGGCTGGCGACACTCTGTATCGGTGGCGGCCAGGGTGTGGCCTTGGCGGTCGAACGGATCTGAGCGACCGCACGCCGGGGCGAATCGCGCCCCGGCGTGCCCGATGCCGTCGGCAGGCAGACACCGCGGCATGCGGCCTCCCCAAGGCCATCCGTGGCGGCAATGATCCAGTGACGACAGGGCTCAGGGCACATGACAGACGTACGTATCATCAAGAAATATCCGAATCGCCGCCTCTACGATACCGCGGTGAGCCGCTATATCACCTTGGCCGACGTCCGTAACCTAGTCATGCAGTGTACGAGCTTCAAGGTCGTCGACACGGCCAACGAGAGCGACATCACGCGCTCCATCCTGCTCCAAATCATGCTGGAGGAGGAGAGTGGCGGCGAGCCGCTGTTCAGCGCGACCATGCTCTCCCAGATCATCCGATTCTACGGCGGCACGCTTCAGGGCATGTTCGCGCGGTATCTCGAGGGCTCGTTGGATCTGTTCGCCAAGCAACATCAAGACCTGGTCCGCTCCTGGGGCGAAAGCCCCTTCGATGCCATCAACTGGATGACCCAACGCCAGCTCGATCTGTGGGGCGAGATCCAGGGCGAGCTCATGCGCGCCGCCGGTTTCGACCTCGGCAGCGACCGCAAGGGCAAGTCCCGAGACACGACACCCGTCGCGGACAAACCCAAGGCCCCAAAGAAAGACAATCCTGAGGATTGACGCATCGTCGCTTGACAGCTGCTCCCTGAGTCATTATTGTGCACTGCAACAATTGCTGCACTGCACAACTTTCGGAGCACTGATCAATGAACACGACTGACACCATCAATGCCATCAACGACATGACCAACAAGACCGTCGAGCGCATGAACAGCCTCGGCGAGCTCAATGTTCGCATCTTCGAGAAGATGTCCGCGCTCCAGATGGACACCATGTCCCTCTATATGGAGCACGCCATGCGTGTCGTGAAGCTTGCCACCGAGTCCAAGGGCTACAATGAGCTGATGAAGGGCCAAGTCGACGCCACCAAGGAGCTCAGCGAGCGCATCCTGACCGAAGGCAAGAGCGGCATCCAGGCGATCAGCGCGATCCGCGACGACTATCGCACCTGGTTCGAGAAGAACATGGCCGAGATCTCCACCGATCTGCGCAAGGGCGTTTCGGCAGCCTAAGCGGGTCATGCATTGACCCGGTAGTCCCGGCGAGCAGCGCCGGGGCTGCTATTCGCAACGCCCCGACTGGGACGTTGCGAATGGCACGACTGACCAAACCATTGACATCAATAACGATCTGGAGGAACAGAAATGGCTCGAATCGCACTGGTTACCGGTGGCATCGGCGGCATTGGCACGGCGATCTGCACCCGTCTCGCGAAGGATGGCTGCACGGTCGTGGCGAATCATCACCCGTCCGAGTCGGCGGCCGCCGAGGCCTGGAAGAAGGATCGCGCGGCCGAGGGCCTGACGATCGAGACCATCGCCGCGGATGTGTCGTCCTTCGATGACAGTGCCCGTATGGTCGGGGAGATCGTCGAGCGTCATGGTCCGATCGACATCCTGGTCAACTGTGCTGGAATCACGCGCGACAAGACCTTCAAGAAGATGGAGCTGGCCCACTGGGAAGCCGTCATGAAGGTCAATCTCGACAGTGTCTTCAATGTCACTCGTCAGGTTTGGGATGGCATGCTGGAGCGCGGCTTCGGGCGTATCATCAACATCTCGTCGGTGAATGGTCAGCGTGGTCAGTTCGGCCAGGCCAATTATTCGGCCGCGAAGGCAGGCATGCATGGTTTCACCATGGCCTTGGCTCAGGAGGGTGCCGCCAAGGGAGTGACCGTCAATACCGTCTCGCCTGGCTATGTCGAGACCGCGATGACCCTGGCCATGGACGATGCCGTACGCAACAGCATCATCTCCGGGATCCCGATGCGCCGCATGGGCCAGCCCGATGAGATCGCGGCCGCCATTGCCTTCCTGGCCAGCGATCAGAGTGGATACATGACTGGAGCGAACCTGCCCGTCAACGGCGGTCTCTTCATTCACTAGAATTCGATCTGCATCCAGGGGCTCGGCCTGGTCTGACCAGAGACCGACCCGAACGCCCCGGATCGAAACAGAGTCCTCCTCGTCTCTCTCATCATGAGACGTTTATAGCCCGGCTCCCCGCCGGGCTTTTTTTTGCACTCGGGCTGTCCGAGACGTGTTGCTCTGGGGCTGTCAGAGACGCACACTTGGTCGTCTCGGCTCGCGATCAGGCCTCGGCGCGGTCGGCGCTGCCGTCTGGCAGCGGACGGCATGCGCAAGGGGCGGAGGGAAGGCCGCCGCGGCTCTCGGCTCGCTCAGCCGACCGCCGTCTTGGGGACGAGGGCCGGCGCGGACCAGAGCCGTTCCAGGTTGTAGAAGTCTCGGACCTTGGGCAACATGACATGGACGACGACACCGTTCAGGTCCACCAGCGCCCATTCACCCTCGTTGACACCCTCCAGACCGAGTGGAGACTCGCCGGACTCCTTCGCCCGATAGGCAACGGTCTCGGCGATGGCCTTGACATGACGATCCGAGGTGCCGGACGCCACAATCATGTAATCGGTGATGGCGGTCTTGCCTCGCACATCCATCACTTCGATATCACGGGCCTTCATGTCATCGAGCGTGTCGATGACGAGCTGTCTCAGTGCATCAAGCTGCATGCGTACTCCTCTGCTCTTGAATCGGGGCGCGACCGCTCGGGTCACGCGAGGTTTGGCAGCGTCTCGCGGTCGGCGATGACGACCGAGCCATCCCTGGCCAGGCTCGCCGGACAACGGTGCTAGCGTGGTCCGACAAATCGGCGCGCCTCCGGCTCACCGATAGAGATCGGCCGAGGCGATGATCGAGATCACCGCGTCGGGCAAAAGATAACGGGGGCTGCGACCCGCGCGGATGAGCTCGCGCACCCGCGTCGAGGAGACCTCGAGCTGGGTGACCGCCTGATCGAGGATCAGGCCGGCCGGCGTCCGTGACAGCTCGGCGTGATCCTGACAGCCATGGCGTGCGCGCAACACCTGCAAGTCCGCGCTCAGCTGGCTGTCACTGCTCGGTCGGCGCATCACGACCAGATGCGCCAGCCGCAGGATCTCCAGGGGGCGGTACCAATCCAGGAAGCCGCTGAATGCATCGGCCCCGACCAGCAGACAGAGCGGCGTGCTGGGCCCAACCTCGGCGCGGAGCGAGACCAGTGTATCGAAGGTGTAGGATCCACCAGGACGAGCGAGCTCGCGCGGATCCACGAGAAAACCCGGCTGACCGGCGATCGCCGCCTCGACCATCGCCAACCGCAGCGCCGCCGGCGCATGCGGCTGGGGTCGATGCACCGCGACATTGAGCGGGATGAAACGAACCTGCGCCAGACCGAGCGCCTCCAGACAATCGAGCGCCGGGCGCAGATGGCCGAGATGGATGGGGTCGAATGTACCGCCCAGGATGCCGATCATGGCATCATTGGCCAGGGACCCCGCACGCGCCTCGGTCAAGGTCGTGACCGTCGTTCATCCGCGCACCTCGCCATTGCCGAGGACCACGAACTTCACCGAGGTCAGACCCTCGAGTCCGACCGGCCCACGCGCATGGAGCTTGTCCGTGCTGATCCCGATCTCGGCGCCCAGGCCATACTCGAAACCATCGGCGAAGCGGGTCGAGGCATTGACCATCACCGAGCTGGAATCCACCTCGCGGATGAAACGACGCGCCCGACCATAGTCCTCGGTGACGATCGCATCAGTGTGGGCCGAGCCGTGGGCGGTGATGTGATCGATCGCCGCGTCGAGTCCCGCGACCACGCGGATGGAGAGGATGGGCGCCAGATATTCGGTATCCCAATCGGCCGGGGTGGCCGCGTTGATCGCGGGGAGGATCTCGCGTGTCAGGGCGCAGCCGCGCAGCTCCACCCCCTTCTCGCGATAGGCACTGGCCAGACGCGGCAGGATGGTCGCCGCCACCGTCTGATCGACAAGGAGTGTCTCCATCGTGTTGCAGGTACCGTAGCGCTGGGTCTTGGCATTCATGGCGATCGCGAATGCCTTGTCGAGATCCGCATGGGCGTCGATATAGACATGGCAGATGCCGTCGAGATGCTTGATCACCGGCACCCGAGCCTCGCGACTGATCCGTTCGATCAGACCCTTGCCACCGCGCGGAACGATGACATCGACATACTCGGGCATGCTGATCATGGCGCCGACGGCGGCACGGTCGGTGGTCCCCACCACCTGCACGGCATCAGCGGGCAGGCCGGAGGTCACCAGGCCCGCGCGGATACAATCGGCGATCGCCTGATTGGACGCGAAGGCCTCCGAGCCACCGCGCAGCAGCGTGGCATTGCCCGACTTCAGACAGAGTCCAGCGGCGTCCGCGGTCACATTGGGGCGCGCCTCGTAGATGATGCCCACGACACCGAGCGGAACCCGCATCCGCCCGACCTGGATCCCGGATGGACGGAAATTCAGATCGGTGATGGCACCCACCGGATCGGGCAGCGCGGCGATCTGACGCAGCCCAGCGATCATGTCATCGATGCGCCCCTCGGTCAGCTCCAGACGGTCGAGTAGCGCGGCATCCAGACCCTTGGCGGCGCCCTGCTCCAAATCGACGCGATTGGCGGCCACCAACTCAGGACGCCGCTGCTCGATCGCGTCGGCCATGGCCATCAGCGCTTGATTCTTCTCTGCCGTGGCCGCGCGGGCCATGGCACGGGCGGCGGCGCGGGCGCGCTGGCCCAAGTCGGACATATAGGCGGCGATGTCGGTGATCGTGCGTTCGCTCATCATGGAACCAAGAAGTGTTAAATTTGGACAGTGTAGGACGGCGCCGCACGGCTGTATAGCCGACCGGCGATGGGAGTGTCCTGGAGTCTCGCGCAAAGATGCCAGGCACGCAAAGCAAATCGGGTTTCACCGGCACGGGCGAGGCCAATCCGGATGGAGCAGCGACTGACACAGGATCGGATCCCAGGGCTCACACGCGTCGCTCTCTACGGCCCAGAATCCACCGGTAAAAGCACGCTGGCGCGTCAGCTTGCGTCACACTTTCGTGCACCGCGCGTCGCCGAGGTCGCGCGCGACTTCATCCGCGAGAAGCTGCGGCGCACCGGCGAGACCTGCGTGCTGGAGGACATCCTGACGATCGCGATCGGGCAACAGGAGCGCGAGAACCGGATCGCGCGACGCGCCCCTGGCGGACTCATCATCTGCGATACCGATCTGCTGACCATCAAGGCCTACTCGGATCTCTTCTTCGGCTCCTCGCCCCCGGAGCTGAACGCCGCCCTGCCCTTCATCCATCAGGATCTCTATCTCCTGACCGACATCGACGTCCCCTGGGTGGCCGATGGCATCCGTGACCGGCCGAACGATCGCGCCGGCATGCTCGACTATTTCGAGACGCTACTCGCGCGCGACGCCAGACCCTTCGTCAAGATCAGCGGCGACCGCGCGCAGCGTCTGCGCGATGCCGTGCGCGCGGTCAACGCACTCCGCGGATGAGCGGCCAAGACGCGGACGCATCGAGACACTCGGCCAGACGCGATGCCTGGGCAATCGCGGGAGGCAGCGCGGGTCGCGGGGCGTTCTGGAGCGCATCTGCGGTCGGGATGAACGACCGGCCAGCATGCCCCGTCGTTCATGGCCCATCGGATGACGGCTGGGGTCGGCACCCGATTGAGGATATCGTTCAAACGCGACATGACCAGGCGATCAAGGAAACGCTGAAATATTCGGATCCCGTTGGATCGGGGATCGGGGATCGGGGATCGGAATATCAGCGACTTGCGATGGGCTACCGTCGCGATTCTGAAATTGATCAGCGACTCCTCAAGAGCTGGGTTGATGGTGTGACCCCGCGATCGCCCTGACCTCGATCAGGTCAGGATAACAACAATCAAGCCACCGATGAGGACACACCGATGACCGAGACACCATCCCCCCAGACAGTGCCTGAGCCGTCGAGTCACTCGTCCAAGGGCGGACTCGGGGCCATGCTTGCACGACTTGGCGCGATCGGGATCGCCGCCGTGATCGCGGCCGGCGCCTTCACCGGCATGGGCCTGTTCATGTTCAACATGGGGCGTGACATGAGCGCGATGACCAAATCAGTGATTCAAATGGGGCTGGATGTCACCAGCATGGCGAACAACATGCAGACCATGAGCGCCGACATGCAGGTCATGGCCAGGAGCATGGTCGAGGGCCAAGACGGGATGTCAAAAGACTTCGCACGTGTGCGTGCCGGCATGGAGCAGATGACCGGGGACATGGGCGGCATGGCCCGGGACATGGGCTCGCTCAGCGTCAACATCGCCACCATGACCGGCTCGATCGACACCATGAATCAGTCGATGTCGACGATGAATCAATCCATGTACATGATGAACCAGGCCATCGGGCGCATGGATGCCAACATGGCCCGCATGGCGGTGGACATCAACAAGTTCACCCGGCCCGAGTCCATCATGACGCCCTTCCGTTAGGTCTCGCCGCAGATCGATGGCGCCAAGAGGCGATCATGCATCGACTGGCGCGGCGGCGGGGCTCGGCATTGCCCAGGAGCAGGGACGCGGCCTTCGCCACTCGCGTGTGCGGGGACTCGCTCTGACTGGGCCGATGGAACCCAGCAGACGTCGACCTGAGCATCAGCCCCCGCCCCCAGTCTCGAGCCGCTCGCGCGCCATTCCAGCTGCGCCCTCGATCCCTTCGCGTGCGCGCTCGATGAGCGCCCGACCCTGCATGATCATCGCCCGCTTGATCGATTCGGCGAGGTCCGCCCGCGCAAGCGGCGCGCCGTCGAGGGTCATGGTCTCGGGCGAGGTCGCGTAGGCGGCAAGAGGATCGCTCAGGGTCAAGGCGGTGTCATCGACCGCGTCGTAGCGATAGTGACAGCTCGCCTGGCGAGGACGGCTCGTCCCTGGCGCGTCTCGCGCCTCGAACCCCAGCACGACCGACAGACCGGAACGCCCCCGCGGATGGGTTTCCACAGCGGTCCAGCGCAGTGAGTCCGGGGCCGCGACCTGGGTCTTCACCAATGCCTTGCAGAAGCTCACCCGCACGTCCTCGCGCGGGCCCGAGCACCCCGCCAGACCAAGAGAGATCAGTGTCAGGGCGACCAGGATAGCGGTCGAGCCGCGGTCGGTTTGGATCATGGTGCGATTCCGAATCAGGGTGTGATGCAGCAGTCGGTTTGGCGCTGGACTCGGCGATCGATCGACCTCACGGGGTCGACCGGGCGATCATCAACCGTCGAATGACCTGAGGATCGCTTGGGTCTCGGCGGCGGGGATCCGCGGTCCAAGCTTGGTGACCAGTTGCGCCGCCGCGGCGGATGCCAGCCGGCCTGAGCGCGCATGATCCCAACCTTGGCTCAGTCCATAGAGGAAGGCCCCGGCGAACATATCACCAGCCCCGACCGTGTCCACGGCCTTGACCGCGACCGCGGGGATCTCGATCAGTGACGCGCCATCCCAGATCAACGCGCCTTGCGGACCGCGGGTGATGGCGAAGGATCGGCTGATGGTCTTGAGATACTCGACCGCGACCTGGATGTCGTCGCTGCCGGCCATGCCCATCGCCTCGAATTCGTTGGCGAAGAGTAGATCCACGCCCGAGCCGATCATCTCCAGCAGGCCCGCCTTGAAGAATTTGACCATGTTGGGATCGGACAAGGAGATCGCGGTCTTCACCCCCGCCCCATCGGCGATGCGCTTGGCGGCGATCGACGCCTCACGGGCAGCGTCGGAGGTGACCAGATACCCCTCGGTGTAGAACCACTGTGAATCCAAGAGTGCGTCCTCGACCAGCTCCTGGACCGAGAGTGCGCCGCTGACGCCGAGAAATGTGCACATGGTCCGATCGCTGTCGGGCGTGACCAGGACCACACAGCGTCCGGTATGGCCCTGCGCCTTCTCGGTATGATGATTGGTCTCAACGCCACCCTTGCTGAGATCCTCCATGTAGAAATGGCCCAGCTCGTCGTCGGCGACCTTGCATGAGTAGAAGCCCTTGCCGCCGAGTTGACTGAGCGCGATCACCGAGTTCGCCGCCGAGCCGCCCGACTCGCGCCGGTGACGATGACGCTTCAGATGCGCCATGATCGCCAGCTGTTGGGCCTCGTCGACCAGGGTCATGACACCCTTGTCGATGCCGAGGATCCCGAGATCGATCGCCTCGACCTCGTACTCCATGTCGACCAAGGCATTGCCAATCCCATAAACCTGATATTTCGCCATTTCGTGCTCGCCCCATCACTGAAAGAGGCTAGTCTAACCCGCATCGCGCACGCGGTCTCGGCGCCGACGGCCATGGCCACGCGACTGGGATCGCTGACGACAGGTCGGCTGGAGGCTCCTGCGCGAAGGGCGAGGCTGGATCAGTGACATCGCTGCCCGGACTGTGCGCGGCATCCAGGATCCAGTCACCATTCGCCGGGGCGTCACGCCCGCCAGTGGAGCGCGGGCCGGGGTCACCCGCCACGGGATCGACGAGCAATGGATGGTTGCTCCGCATTCCAGTGCCGAACCAAGCCTCCTCGCTGAGCGAATGGTCGATGGTCAGGCTGCTGCCTGAGCGCACCTGGCAATCGTCACCATGGCCCCAGACGATGCATGCCGACAGGGATGCCGCTCAGGTTGTCGTCATCCACATGCCAGATGAGACCAGGCCCTTCACTCATCGTGGGACGATCCCGAGCAAATTGCGCACCCGTTTCCAGGGTTGCAAGGTCACTGGCGTCGCCGTCGGGCCGCGATCGAAGAAAAAGCCCGTCGAGGATCCACCGTCGAGATTGATCGCGCGATCGACAGGCCAATCGATGAGCGCGCCCGGCACGGCGAGGACCGCCGCGAGATCGGCGAGGCTCACCGCGGTTGGCGTGGCACCGATCACCCAGTGGCCACGCCAATCGGTGGCGATGAAGGTACGGCGATGGGCGCCCTCACTGGACAGCCCAGCGACCGCCCGCCCACCCTCGACGAGATAGGGGCCGCTCTGCAACAAGGCGGTGATTCCCGCTCGATCACGGAAGTGCGCGCGTCGCAGCAGATGGATCCCGCGCTCATCGCTATAGATCACACCGCTGAGCAGCTTGGCGGTCTCCAGCCGGTTGATGCGCTCGCCCTGAGCGATCACCAGACCGGCAGGACGCCAGTCGGGATGGAAGAAGCCACCATTGACACCCGCGACACAGCCGCAACCGCGGAAGGCCTCGACCAGGCTCGGATAGGCCGCCTTGGGGCCATCGCCGAGATCGATCACCGTCAGTCCGAAGCCCCGCGAGGTGAAGAAGGCCAGATGCGCGCTGAGCATGGCACCGTCGGCACGACGCTGAGCCGCGCGCTTGGCATAGACGAGGTCCGCTCCAACCTGCAAGCGATCGTGCTCACCCGCCGCCGCCCAGTCGCCGCCAGTCGCCTGCGCGGCGCAGACCCAAAGGAGACCAAGGAGCAGACAACGGGCGAACATGGGGTGCGTCGCAAGCGGTCTAGCCACCGACCGCGTCGGTCGGCAGCCATTCGCCACCTTTCCAGACATAGCGTGTCTCATCTCGCTCGGTCTCGATGAAGATGCAGGTCTCGTCCTCGAATGCCGACACGATGGCGCCGGCATCGAGCTCGGCAGCCTTCATCAGCATCGGTCGCGACAATTGATACAAATGCAACGGTTTCATGGACTTGGTCATCATTGGTCTCCACACGGGCCAAGCGGCCCGCGACAGCGATCGCAACCTGGTATATGTCACGATCGGATTGAATGGCGTGCCGCAATCCAGCGGCATCAGTGCGTGGCCCAGACCACGCGGCCGTCCGCGGTCATCGGATCGAGCGCGGGCAACGGCGGCGCGGCGGACTGGATCTGGATATCACCCGAGTCGAGCCTGACCTCGATGCGGTCCCACTCGGCCGCGACGATCCCGACGACGAGCTTGGTATCTTTCTCGGTGAAGATGCCGCGGTGGGTGAGACGATAGGTCAGATGCTCTCGATCCTGGGTCAGTTCCGATTCGACCCTGCTCCAGGGTAGGCCGAAGCCACGCGCCTCCAGACGCACCTGCGCCCGGCGATCCGCCCCACTCGTCCAGAAGAGGATCACATTGGCCTCGTCCGCGACCAGCCGCAGAGTCCGCGGTGGCGCGTCCTGCTCGTGTGGTCGCACCAACAGGAACTGCACGGTCTTCAGCGGCGTCGCGAGCAACACGCCCGCCACCAGCAAGGCGGCCAATCCGCCATAGCCGGCCGCGGTCAGACGCGGATAGGCCAGCGGCGCGGGTGGACTCGCCGGCTGCGACGCCGCCAATGCCTCGCGCTGAGGGATGCGCAGGACGAAATAATACAGCCCCAAGGCGATGGCATGGACGATCACGGCCGACCAGATGACGTCCGAGAGAAAATGATCGCCCGCCGCCATGCGTCCAATCCCGAGCAGGGTCCCGAGCACCAGGGCGCCAGCCAGCGCCGTCCAGGCCAGCAGTGGGCGACGTCTGAGCCAGATCATGAAGAAGACGCCGAGCATGTAACCGACCGAGCTATGACCGCACGGAAAAGACTTGCCCTTGCCACGCTCACCCAGCGCAAGCGGCGGGACATAGGGGCGGGTACCGCCGAGCTGCTCGACCTGATGCGGACGGGGACGCCCCCAGTTGTCCTTGAACAACCCATTGACGACCAAGCCGGGTCCGATGATGGTCAGCAGGATCAGCAGGATCGCGTAACAGCGCAGACGCCGCGACCATGACCAGAAACGTCCGGCCCCGAGCACCAGCATGGCGATCAGCAGGATCAGACCGGTCAGGAGTGGCGAGGCGATATAGAGGAAGGACCACAGCGGCTCACCACCGGTATACCAAGGGTCATCGGCCTGCGGGTGGTAGAAGATGGCGGCGGCCCGGATGTCCAGGTCGGTCAACCAGAAGGGCAGGGTTCCGAGCAGGGCGAGCAGGACCAGGGCGAGGCCCTGCGCGAGCCATTCGCCACGTCGCGAGACCAGAGGGGGCCTGGCGGCGACTTCGGAACCGGAGGGCATCACTCGATCGAGCCGCGGCAAGGACGTGCGGCTCAATGCCGTGTCGGCGAGGCTGGGTGTGTCGCACGATGCGCCACGGCGAGCGCCTTGGCCGCGGCGTACTCGGCATCGGTCATGCGACTGCCAACGATGTTGCGCAGAAGATCGGCGTCACGGTCACCCCCGGCGATCGCCAACGACAGCCAAAAGTGCGCATGCGCAAGATCGACCGCGACCCCGCGACCCTCCGCGTAGATCAGACCCATGGCATATTGGGCATCGATCTCCCCGCGCTCGGCCGCGGCGCGCACACGAGCCACCGTGGAGGGGTCATTGCGGAGCAGGATCAGATCCTTGAGATAGCTATTGTCGACCATTGGGGTCGTCTCCTCTCGACATGACGCGGATTCGCCGATCGACATGATATCTCGAACGCATGCCGATTTTCGGTCAGAATCCGACCACAATGGGCGGCGGCACGATTCCGGGCAGCCCGCAGAAGACCATGACAGCGATCGGCACGGCCGCGCACCAGCCGATCCCAAGCAACCGCAGGCTCGGCCGCGGCGCCCCTTGAAGCCTCACATGACCGACGCGGATCGGGCCAAGGCGCAAGCCGCTTGGCCGTGTGACAAGGCAACCTGATACCATTGCACGCGAGTCTCGCGCAAGCCTCGGCGTGCCAGTCGAGCGAGATCGCGCGCCACTCATGCCGAACGAGACAGAGCCTCCGAGAACGCAACGGTGAGTCGCACCATGTCACTGATCAAACCATTCGCGGCATTGCGTCCGGCCCCCGGCCACGCCCAGGACGTCGCGGCCCCACCCTATGACGTGATGACCGCCGCAGAGGCCCGCCGCATGGTCGTCGGTCGGCCCTGGAGCTTTCTGCATGTCTCGCGCGCGGAGGTCGATCTGCCCGCGGATGTCGATCCCTACAGTGCGCCGGTCTATGCGCGGGCACGGCGGAATCTCGAGCACATGCGCGGATCTGGCGTGCTCGAGCGCGAGACCACGCCCGGCTATCAGGTCTATCGCTTGACGTCTGGGACGCATCGTCAGACCGGGCTCGTGGCCGCTGCCTCGCTCGCGGCCTACGCCAACGAGCGGATCAAGCGTCATGAGCTGACCCGTCCCGTGAAGGAGGATGACCGAGTGCGTCAGATCGACGCACTGAATGCCCAGACTGGACCGGTGCTGCTGGCCGGGCGAGCGGATCACGGGTTGCCCGCGCTGCTCGCGCGCCACAGCGCGGATGCGCCCGAGATCAGCGCGGTCACCGAGGATGGTGTCCGTCATGAGCTCTGGCCGGTCCATGAGCCGGCGGCCGTCGAGGAGTTGACCTCGGCCATCGACCAGCTTGGGACGCTCTATATCGCTGACGGACATCACCGCTGCGCCGCCGCGGCGCGGGTGGCCGCGCTGCGACGCGCGGCCAATCCGGCGCACACCGGCGAGGAGTCCTACAACTTCGCGCTCGCGGTCATCTTTCCACACGAGGAGATGCGCATCCTCGATTACAACCGCGTGATCAGGAGCCTCCATGGCCACGACGCCGACACACTGATCACTCGACTCTCGGTCGCCTTCGCGATCGAGGGTGCGCCGCGACCGGTGCGCCCCGAGCACCCGGGCGAATTCGGGATGTATCTTGCGGGTCACTGGTATCGGATGCGGCTCGATCCCGCGCGCATCCCCTTCGACGACCCCATCGGTCAGCTCGACGTCAGTCTGCTGCAGGACAACGTGATCGGCCCGATCCTCGGCATCCAGGACCCGCGGCGTGACGAGCGGATCGATTTCGTCGGTGGCGCGCGCGGTCTTCAGGCCCTGGCCGAGCGAGTCGACTCGGGTGAGATGGCGGTCGCCTTCTCGCTGCACCCGACCCGCATGGAGCAGCTCATGGCGGTGGCCGACGCGGGCGAGGTGATGCCCCCCAAATCGACCTGGTTCGAGCCCAAATTGGCCGATGGGCTGGTGAGCTACGAGCTGGATTGAGCACCGCGCCCTCACTGCGCGCCGCGAGGCCCTCGGCCATGGTCAAACCGCTCTACAATCTTCCCGCCGCGGACGTCGAAGACCATGCGGCGATTCATCACTGGCTTGCGGAGTTGTCCAGCCATTATCCGCCGCCCGAGCTGGAGCAGATCGCGGCGGCCTGCGCGATCCTGATCCAATGCCAGGGCGAGCGCCGGATCGAGACCGGCGAAACCCATGTGCGTCACGCGCTCTCGACGGCCGACATCCTGGTGCGCCTGCGCATGGACAGCGAGACGCTGATCGCGGCCCTGCTCAATGACTGTATCGGTCAGGGCGAGTGCACCGCGGCACTGGCCCAGGAGCGCTTTGGGGCCGGGATCGTGCGGATGCTCGACGATCTGATGCAGATCGGTCAGATCGCCAATGTCGACGCCATCATCGCGGCCAAGGAGCAGGACCAGCACGAGGAGAATCTCCGCCGCCTGCTGCTCGGGATCGCCGAGGACGTGCGCGTGGTGCTGGTGGTCTTGGCCGAGCGTGTCCATCTGATGCGCGCGATCAAGGATCTGGAGTTGGAGCGCCGCACCAAGATCGCGCGCGATACCCAGCGCATCTACGCCCCCTTGGCCAACCGCTTGGGGATCTGGCAGGTCAAGTGGGAGCTCGAGGACTTGAGCCTGCGCTATCTCCAGCCGGATGACTACAAGCGCATCGCCAAGCTCCTGGCCGAGCGGCGCGAGGAACGCGAGCACTCGATCGCAGCGATCATCCAGATCCTGCACGAGACGTTCGCGGAGGTGCACATCCAAGCCGAGATCAGCGGCCGCCCCAAGCACATCTACAGTATCTGGCGCAAGATGCAGCGCAAGGATGTGGAGATCAGCGAGATCTTCGATCTGCGCGCGGTCCGTATCCTCGTCGCGACGGTCGCCGATTGTTATGCCGCGCTCGGGGTGGTGCATGGTCTCTGGAAACACATCCCCAAGGAGTTCGACGACTATATCGCCACCCCCAAGCGCAATCTCTATCAGTCGCTGCACACCGCCGTCGTCGGCCCCGGTGACAAGCCGCTCGAGGTGCAGATCCGCACCCACGAGATGCACCGACACGCCGAGCTCGGGGTGGCGGCTCACTGGGCCTACAAGGAGTCGAAGGGGCACGATGCGGCGTTTCAGCGCCGGGTGATCTGGATGCGCAACTGGCTCGAGCTCAAGGATGAGGCCGAGAGCGAGGAGGCCAGCGACTTCATCGAGCGCTTCAAGTCCGAATTCGAGCCCGCGCATATCTATGTGCTCACGCCGCGCTCGAAGGTCGTGGAGTTGCCCAAGGGTGCCACACCCCTTGACTTTGCCTATGCCATTCACTCCGAGGTCGGCAACCGCTGCCGCGGCGCCCGGATCAACGGTCGCATCGTGCCACTCAACTATGAGCTGCGCAGCGGTGAGATGGTCGAGATCCTGACCCAGAAGAACGCCACGCCCAGCCGTGACTGGCTGAGTCCACATCACGGCTATCTGGCCACGACACGCGCGCGCAACCGGGTCCGCCAATGGTTCCGGCAACAGGATCACGACCAGCATCTGCTGGGCGGGCGCACCGCGCTCGAGCGCGAGCTGGCGCGTCTCGGGATCAGCGATAAGCCCAACCTCGAGGAATTGGCCGAGCGCTTCAATTTCAAGCGCGGCGAGGACATGCTCGCGGCGATCGGCCGTGGCGATCTCGCGGTCGGACAGGTCGCGCGCCAAGTCGGCGCGCGCAAGACTGAGGAGCCCAAGGAGCCGGAGATCAAGACGCGCCCGCCGCGGACACATCGCAAGGAGCGCACGACCGAGGTCATCGTGGAAGGTGTCGATGACCTCATGACCCACATGGCCCAATGTTGCAAGCCGGTGCCCCATGACCCGATCGTGGGATTCGTGACACGCGGGCGTGGTGTCAGCATCCACCGCAAGCAGTGTAGCAATCTGGCCCATCTTCCGGCCGCCGAGGCGTCGCGTCTGATCGATGTCCGCTGGGCGGATGAGGGCCGACACCCAGGTTACACGGTCGATGTGACCGTCATCGCCAGCGATCGCAAGGGACTCTTGCGTGATATCTCCTCGGTGCTCTCCGATGACGATGTCAACGTGCTCGGCGTCAATACTCATTCGGAGCGCTCCACCGACACCGCGGCCATGCGCTTCACGCTCGAGGTCAGGAACAGAGCGCATCTATCCAAGATCCTCACCAAGCTCGAGCAGATCCCGGATATCCTGGATGTGCGCCGCGCTCACTGAGCAGGCGCACCCATCATTGAGCCGCCAGGCGCACCATGCGCGACCGAGGATGACCCAAGCCGCGACCAACCACCAACCCGCCGCTGACCGCTTGCTCGAATCCATCGCGGGCGCGTTCGACTTGCCTGCGCCGGTCGACAAGGTCGAGCCCCATGGGCGAGGGCTGATCAACGACACCTACCGCGTCAGCGCCGGTGACCGCCGCTATCTGCTGCAACGGATCAACGCGCGGGTCTTTCCCGATCCGCCCCGGATCATGGCCAATCACCAAACGCTCGCGCGCCATGCGCGCTCGGCGCCCGACCCTGGGGTGCGCATCCCGATGCTGCTCCTGACCCACAGGGGCGCGCCCTGGGCGCGCGACCCCGCGGGCGGCTACTGGCGGATGATGGAATTCATCGAGGACACGCTCACCCTGAATGAACTGGGAGATGCCGACCAGGCCCGCGAGGTCGGCCGGTTGCTCGGGTGTTTCCATACCCTGATCCAGTCATTGCCGCTGGACCAACTGGGCATCGCGCTGCCCGGATTCCATGACACCCCGGCCTATCTCGATCGGTTCATGGCCAATCTGCCACGGGTTGATGGTGAGCCAAGCGATCCCCTGCTGGCCGAGACCATCGACTGCGTCCTCGCCCGGCGCAGCCTGGCGACCCGCCTCGCGGATGCGCACGCGCGGGGGGGCATCCCCACCCGCGTCACTCATGGTGATCCCAAGCTCGACAACATCCTCTTCGATCCAGCGGGGCAGGGCATCGCACTGATCGACCTGGACACCCTGCAGCCGGGCCTGGTCCTGCACGATATCGGCGATTGTCTGCGCTCCTGCTGCAATCGCGGCGGCGAGTCCGCGCCGGGACGGGTCGCACTCGACCTCACGCTGGCCGCGCCACTCTTGGAGGGCTACGCGAGCCAGACCCGCGCCTGGCTGACCCGGGCCGAGGTCGATCTCATCGAGGCGGCAATCTGGTTGATGCCCTTCGAGCTGGGCCTGCGCTTCTTGACCGACCACCTCGAGGGTGATCGTTATTTCAAGGTCTCCGCGCCGGGTCAGAATCTGCGCAAGGCGGCGATCCAGCTCGCGCTGGTGCGCGACATCGAGTCACAGTCGGCGGCGATTGGAGCGCTCGTCGAGGCCTGCTTCAGAGGTTGACACAGTCGGGATGAGCGCGTCCCACAACCAGCCGTACAGGGCGTCGCCGCCTCCTCGCCGACGCTGGGTGCGCTTCGCCCTGCCACTCTTTGTGTTTTCGCTGCTGATCGCTCTGACCGGCGTCCTGGTCTATCGCTCGATGAGCGCCGAGATCCGCCGCGAGACCCATCGCACACTCGCGGTGATCGCCGAGCAAAAACGCCAGCAGGTCGAGCACTGGATCGTCCAGACTCGCATCGATGCCGAGCTTCATTTCCTCGCCGATGCCCAGCTGCCCTTGCTGCTCGAGCAATGGCTGGAGGGCGGGCGAGAGGACGCTGTCCTGATGACTCGCATGCAAGGTCGGATGACCGATCTCGCGCGGGTGCGCGGCTGGAGCGGGCTGAGCGTGCTCGATACCGATCTGCGCAGCATCTTCAGCATCGGTGAGACACCCCATGAGCTACACGAGTCACGGCTGCGCGAGATCCTGCAACGGCCGCGGATCGAGACCCTGGATCTGCACCGAGGCGCGCAAGGCCGCCCGCAATATGGCCTGCTGATCCCCATCGGCGGCCCACCGAGCACCCCGTTGCTGGGCATCGCCTATCTGTGCTGGCGGGCGGATCAGTCGCTGTATCCGCTGGTGGAATCCTGGCCGGTCCCGACCCGGACCGCTGAGACCTACCTGGTTCGACGCGACGGCGCTGGGGTGCGCTTTCTCACCCCACTGCGTCACCAGCCTGACGCGGCGCTGACCTTGCTGCGCCCATTGGCTACGCCCGATCTACCGGCGGCGCGGGCCGTCGAGGGCGAGCGTGGCATCCTCGCCGGCGGACGCGACTATCGGGGGGTTCCGGTCCTGGCCTACGCCGCGGCCGTGCAGGGCTCGCCCTGGCTGATGCTCGCCGAGATCGACGAGCGCGAGGCCTATGCCGGTATTCAAACCATGACCCAGAGCATCGCACTGATCGTGGGTCTGGGCTTGCTGCTGGTCTATTCCGCGGCCTACCAGCTCTGGCGGCGCGACCGGCAGCGCCTGGAGCTGGCCGCCTTACAGGCACAACGCGCGGCTGAATCGCGCTTCCGGGTCATCTTCGAGCAAGCGCCACTCGGTGTAGCGCTGCGCGATTCGGACAGCGGTCGCATCATCGAGGCGAACCAGCGCTTCGCCGAGATCGTCGGTCGCACACCGCAGGAGCTGGTGGGACTGGATCCGATCCGCCTCACTCATCCAGAGGATGTGGCCGAGAGCCGGGCGCTCACGGCGCGTTTGAAATCCGGTGAGATCTCGGCCTATCGCCAGAACAAACGCTATCTCCAGCCCTCCGGCGCGGTGGTCTGGGCCAGCCTGAGCTGCGCGCCGGTCCAGGTCGACACCGAGGAGACCCCGCGCTATCTGAGCATCGTCGAGGACATCACGGCGCGCAAGCAGATGGAGGAGCGGCTGCGCATCAGCGAGACGCGGCACCGCCTGCTGGCCGACAACGCGGTCGACGTCATCTGGACGATGGACCTGGAAGGCCGCTATTCCTACGTGGGGCCAGCGGTCGTCAAGCTGCGCGGCTACACGCCGGAGGAGGTCTTGCGTCAATCGATCGAGGACATCCTGACACCCCAGTCGCTGGCGGTGGCGCGTGACTATTTCGCTCGACTGCATGCCAACCTCGCGGTCGGGCTCCCCCCGGCGATCTTTCGCGGCGAGCTCGAGCAGCGTCGCAAGGATGGCTCGACGGTCTGGACCGACGTGACGATCAGCCCACTGCTCGGCACCGATGGCACCTTCGTCGAGATCCTCGGGGTGACCCGCGACATCAGCGAGCGCAAGCGCTACGAGCACGAGCTGCGCCAGGCCTCGGCGGCCGCGGCCGCCGCCAATGCCGCCAAGAGCGAGTTCCTCGCCCACATCAGTCATGAGATTCGGACACCCTTGAACGCCGTGCTCGGTCTCGCCCAAGTGCTCGAGCGCGAGCCGCTCTCGGGAAATCAGCGCGACATGATCGAGCGGATCCGTGCCGCCGGACAATCGCTGCTGACGATCCTCAACGACGTTCTGGATCTATCCAAGATCGAGGCTGGGCAGCTCCGCATCGAGCCGCGCCCATTCGATCTGGCGACCTTGCTGAGCGGCCTGGAGAGTCTGATGGGCGCGGCGGCGAGTGCCAAGGGCCTCACCCTGCGTATCGTGCCACCGCGCGGCCTACCCGGGCCATTGCGCGGCGACGGCTTGCGTCTGGAGCAAGTCCTGCTGAATCTATTGGGAAACGCGATCAAGTTCACCGAGCACGGCGAGGTCGTGCTGCGCGTCACCATTCGCGAGCAGGATGCGAACCAGATCCGGCTCAGGTTCAGGGTCCAGGACACCGGGATCGGGATCGCGCCCGCGGCGCTGGTCCGACTCTTCAACCCCTTCACACAAGCCGACGCAGGCATCAGCCGGCGCTTCGGCGGCACCGGTTTGGGCCTGTCCATCTGCAAGCGCCTGGTCGAGCTGATGGGTGGAGCCATTGGGGTCGAGAGCCAGCTCGAGCGGGGGAGCACCTTCTGGATCGAGCTTCCATTCACGCCGGTCGCCGAGGAGATGGCGAGCGCCATCGAGAGACCGCCACCAGCCGCCCCCAGCGGCCCGCGTCTGGCCCGCGCGCGGGTTCTGGTCGTGGACGACAGCGCCATGAGTCGTGATCTGGTGGAGCGGGCACTCGCGCTGGAAGGGGCCGACACCATCCTGGCGGCCGATGGCCAACAGGCCGTACAGATCCTGCGTACCCGACCCGATGGATTCGATGTAGTCTTGATGGATATCCAGATGCCAGTCATGGATGGACTCACCGCGATCCAGATGATCCGCGGCGAGCTCGGTCTGACCGCGCTGCCGATCATCGCCTTCACCGCCGGCGTGGGTGACACGCAGCAGGCCGCGGCGCGCGCGGCCGGCGCCGATGCGCTGCTGGCCAAACCGGTGGACCTGGACCAAATGGCCATACTCCTGGCGAGTTGGATCAAGACGCCGGGTCCCGCAGCGCGATCAGTGGAGCCCGCCGCGCTGGAGACCGAGCCGGCTCAGAGCGAGGTCTTTCCCGAGATCCCAGGGATCGATCGGGAGCGCGTCACCCAGCGCCTGGGCCATGACCGCTCCATGTTCCTTGGCCTGCTCGCGCTCTTTGTCGACGACTTCGCCGATGTCGTGGAACGCACCCGCGAGGATCTGGCCAAGGGTGATCAGATGAGCGCCGCGCGGCGCATGCACACACTGCGAGGCAATGCTGGTTTTCTCTGCGCGCTCGACCTGATGGCATCGGCGAGCACCTTGGAGGAGGCGATCACACACGGCGAGCACGGACTGAAGCCACGTCTGGATGCGCTCGAGAGCCAGATCACCGCGCTCATCACGGCCAGCGCGCCCTGGCGCTGACGCGCGCCGCCAGGATGGACGAGGCCGGCGCGTCAGGAACGGCGCCGCGTGCCGGCGCCAGTGAGCGAGCCCATGATGCCACGCACGATTTGGCGTCCGATCTGACTGCCGAGCGAGCGCATGGCACTGGTGGCGAAGGCCTCGAGCGGACTCTGACGCGCCTTAGAGCGCGCCCGCTGATCCGTCGCACGCTCGCGCTCGGGGGCGGCGGCCGCCTGCTGGGCACGCTGCTCCAGGATCTCATAGGCGGAGATCCGATCGATGGCGACATCATAGAGACCCTTGACGAGTGATCGCTCCATGACCGCGACGCGCGCATCGGGCGTGATGGGGCCGATCAGACTGCCCGGCGGGGCAATGGTCACGCGCTGCACCATCCCCGGGATGCCCTGCTCGTCGAGCGTGGAGACGAGCGCCTCGCCAACCCCGAGCGCGGTGATGGCCGACGCGGTGTCCAGCCCTGGATTCTGCCGGAAGGTCTCGGCCGCCACCCGCACCGCGCGCTGATCGCGCGGGGTGAAGGCGCGCAGCGCGTGCTGGACGCGATTGCCGAGCTGCCCAAGCACGACATCCGGGACATCGATCGGGCTCTGAGTCACGAAATAGATCCCAACACCCTTGGAGCGAATCAATCGCACCACCTTCTCGATCTTGTCGAGCAGCGCCTTCGGCGCGTCCTTGAACAGTAGATGGGCCTCGTCGAAGAAGAAGACCAGCTTGGGCTTCTCCGGATCACCCGTCTCCGGCAGCTCCTCGAACAGCTCGGAAAGCAGCCAGAGCAGGAAGGTCGAATAGACCAGCGGGGTGTGGATGAGCTGATCGGCGGCCAGGATGTTGATATAGCCGCGCCCCTGCTCGTCGGTCTGCATCAGATCGTCGAGGACCAGCGCCGGCTCGCCGAACAGGCGCTCGCCGCCTTGCTGCTCCAGCGCCAGCAGACGCCGCAGGATGGCGCCCACGCTGGCACGCGAGACGTTGCCATAGCGGGTCTGCAGTGAATCGGCATGGTCGGCCACATAGGCGAGTAGGGCCCGCAGATCCTTCATGTCGAGCAGTAGCCAGCCGTTCTCGTCGGCGACATGGTAGACGATGTTGATGACACCCTCCTGGGTGTCGTTGAGATTGAGTAGGCGAGAGAGCAAGAGCGGGCCGAGCTCGGTCAAGGTCGTGCGCAGCGGATGGCCCTGCTCGCCCAGGATGTCCCAGAAGGTGACCGGATTGGCCGCGTACTCGAAGCCATCGTCCCGCTCCAAGCCAAGCGCGGCGACGCGCTCGGCGACCCGCGGATTCGCGCCTCCGGCTTGGCTGATGCCGGCCAGATCACCCTTGATGTCGGCCAGGAAGACCGGCACGCCGATGCGACTGAACTGCTCGGCGAGCCGCTGCAGGGTCACCGTCTTGCCCGTGCCCGTCGCGCCCGCGACCAGACCGTGCCGGTTGGCCATGCGCGCGCGGATCGAGACCGGCTCGGGACCTTTGCCAAGGAGGATGGATCGGGACATGGGACGCACTCCTTATGCAATTGATGAGATCGGGATCGACTGACGAATCAGTGGGATTCATTCACCCCGAGCGGTCGTCCAGGCATGCGCGGTGGATGCTGATTTCCGCACATCGCCGCGATGATGGCGCGCACGAGCGACCGCTACGCCGACCGAGTACTCAGTCATCACCCAGCGAATCGAGATCGATCCGCCAACGGTCGAGGATCTGCCGATAGATGCCCAGCTCCACATCGGCGAAGACGCCATCGGCACGGGCCAGCAGCAAGAGGATCCGAGCAAGCGTGCGGCGCGCCGCCGGCTCGGTGACGGGTGCCAGGATCACGTCGACCCACTCGGGATCGGCAAGCCCGACGAAGCGTGCCGTGCCGGCATGGGCGATCAGATCATCGCAATAGGCATCGAAGACCTCGGCGAAGCGGTTGCGGTCGACCCCGAAGCGCGTGAAGACGCCCAGCCGATCCAGTGCCTCCAACTCCGCGTCGGTCACCTCGCCATCGCTGATGATGAAGAGCGCGACGACGCGCAGCATGGCCTCGGCGCTGTTCTCGTCATAGGGCGTGATCTCTGGCATGCTGATTCAGGCTCCGCGTGGTGACTTGGGCAGATCCATAGATCATCGCACAAACCGACCGCCGGGGCGCGCATCCTGGACTCTTGACCGACAATGTCCGATCAGGCCGATATCGCGCTCGGCAACCTGGTCGGAAGCAAGATCTTCAATGTGCTCTTCATCCAGCGTGACTGCCGCGCGGGGATCTGACGGACCAGCACCGCGTGATGCCGATGCCGCGCGCGGGTCGACCACCCTGACATCATTCGGGCCTGGCGGCTTGGCCGCCTGCTGCCCCGGTCATGGATAGGCATCGATGAAAGTCGATCGAATCGATCAACAGGATCGACTATCGTAAACACGCGCCCGGCGCTAGTGTTGGCGTCACGTCCCATCGATCCCGCTCACCCGCCTGGGGCGCAGGAGTCTTGATGTCCGCATTCTCGAGCTTGTTGATCCCCGCCGTGTTGTTCTTCGCGCTCGGCTTCATTGCTCGCCTGATCAAATCCGACCTGAGCTTCCCACCAGATCTGGCGAAGATCCTGGCGATCTATCTGCTGGTCTCGATCGGTTTGCACGGCGGTGTCGAGCTGGCCCACGCGGACCTCGGCGAGGCCTTCGCCGCGGTCTTTTGGGCGCTCGTCCTGGGGCTGACCTTGCCGATCGTCGGCTTTGCTCTGCTGCTTGCGACCAAGAGCGTCGCGCCGCTCGATGCCGCGGCCATCGCGGCCCATTACGGATCGGTCAGCGCCGGGACCTTCCTCACCGCGATCGCCTTTCTGGCCAGTCAAGGCGTGGATTACGAGCGCTATCCTCTGATCATGTTGGCGGTGATGGAATCGCCCGCGATCATCATCGGTCTCTTGCTGGCGAGCTGGGCGCGTGGTCGCGCCGCCCGGACCGATCACAAGGTCATCAAGGCGGCGGAGACAGGTGACAAGGGGCGGCTGCGCGAGCTCCTGCACGAGGCCTTGACCAACGGCAGTGTCGTGCTCCTGATCGGTGCCATGGTGATCGGCGCGATCGCCGATCCCAAGGCGATGGAGTCATTGGAGCCCTTCACGACCGACATCTTCATGGGCATGCTCTGTCTGTTCCTGCTCGAGATGGGCATGGAGGCGGGACGTCGCTTCGGCGATTTCAGGCGCGTCGGCCTGGTCCTGGGCGGCTTCGGACTGGTGATGCCGCTGATCGGCGGGGTCATCGGCGTCTTGGTCGGACATCTCATCCTGGGTTTCGGGGTCGGCGGCACCACGCTCGTCGGGGTGCTGGGCGCGAGTGCCTCCTATATCGCCGTGCCGCCCGCGATGCGGTTGGCGATCCCGGAGGCGAACCCATCGCTCTATCTGACGCTCTCGCTCGGCGTGACCTTCCCATTCAATGTGGTCATCGGCATCCCGCTGTATCATGCCTTGGCCCAGATGCTGGCCGGAGGGGGCTGAGCCATGACGACTGGCCCCAACTCCAAGTCCCGCCAGCCTCCCGGGCCGAGCACGCCATCCGCTGGCCGCGATCGAGTGTCCCGAGAGCTCAGGCACGGCCGCTGCGGGTCATGGTTCATGACCTTCTTCCATCGGGAGGGGGATGATCGCCGAGCGCGCGAGCCGGCTCTTCCCGCACTCAGGTTGATGGAGGGGGCTGAAGGTTCGAGTCCACAACATCTCTGATCGCGTCGCGGGAGCCCGACATGCATCGCCTCGTCCCCGAGAAGCTCGTCACCATCATCACCACTAGTGTCCTCGAGGCCCGCCTGGTCAACGTCGTGCGCAAGCGCGGCGTGAGCGGCTATACCTTGCTGCGTGCCCGGGGCGCCGGCTCGGACGGCCTGCAATCGGGCACTCTCGATGCCGACACGAACCTGCTCATGAAGATCGTCCTGCCACCGGAGCGTCTGTCCGGTCTGCTCGATGACCTCGAGGGTCTGATCGACATGGGCTATCACCTGACCGTCTTCGCCTCCGATGTCGATGTGCTCGGCCCCGAGAAGTTCGAGCGTCCGCTGGATACTTGACCCTCGTCGCCGCCAGCGCCGCGACCCGCTCCCGCGGCCAGGGACGCTGCGCGACGTCGATCACCAGCGGCTCACCCGGCGCCCGCGGGCGGTGGCGCTCACCGCCTCGGGGCAGCGCTCACCGACCGATCAACGACCAGCTCGACAGGTGTCAGAGCCATGCAGGCCGATCGCGACCAATATCGACGCAAGCTGACCGCGCCCGCAACAGCCGCTGGACTCATCCAGGATGGCCAGACCCTGGTCCGGCTCATCCCCGGTTATCTCCATCAGGTGCCGAAGACAACGCTCGGCAGGACCATGTCACACCGCAGTGGCCAACGACAAGGGCTCGGAGTCGCCCTCGAGCGACGCGCTGGGCGCATGATCACGGGTATCCTCGTGGCCCATCAGGAATTCACGGGTGAAGCCAGCCTCATCGATGCGCGCGCCCAGATGGGCGGCGATCGCCCGCATATCCGTCTCGCCGTTGCCCAGACAGCTCGTGCCGCCAGGTGAGGGGGTCATGTTGAAGATGAGCCCCGCCTCATTGGTGATCTTTGCCTCGCCCATGCGCAATTGGCCGCTGATCTTGTCGACCAGCTGTGGGCGGACCCCGCCGAATCCCTCGGCATAGGTGATGTCGGTAGCCGCGATCGAGGGCACGATCTTCTGGATCTCACGCACGAACAGACGTCGATTCAGACCCGGGACCTCGTAGAGGACATTGCGCAGGATGTAGTTGCGAATGTCAGGTTCCCTGATGAGATCCCAGATCACGCCCGCGACCCGACGGTCGAAACGCAGCACCTTGAAGAATTCCGGGATGGTCTCGCGCTTGTAGCGCTCGAGCATCGGCAACAGGATCGCGGTTGGTCCGAAACGGGTCTTGCCGCGCTCCTTGACGTCGTGATCGCCATGGACGGCGGCGAATGGCAGACGCGGATTCTGTACGGTGTAGACCTTGCCGTTCAGTGCCTCGGGCGCGAAATAGAAGGATCCGGCGACCGGGAGACAGGCATAGTCGAGGCCGAGCCCCATCTCCTGGGCCATCAGCAGCGAGTGCGCGCCAGCACAGACGACGACGGCGCGTGCCTGCAGCAGGCCACGATTAGTCTCCAAGACATAATTCGACCCATCACGCCGAATACGGTCGACCTTGGTGGAGAAAAGCTGGGTGACCTGTTTGTTGGTGTGGCGGTCGATGCGGACACAATCGCTCGAGAACGACTGGGCGAGCGCCTGGAAATCGACCCCGCAGTAATCATCCGGCGTGCCGGTTGCGACGATCTCATCCTTGCGCCAGGCACCATCGACGAGCGCCACATTGGGCTCCAAGTCGGCGATCTGCTTGCGCTCCAACAGCTGCATGCGCGGGTAGAGTTCCTTGAAGCAGTCGAAGCGCTCGCGGATATAACGACACTCCTCAGCGCCGACACCCAGCACCATCTTGGGCATGCTGAAGATGATGCGATCGCGCTCACGAGGGGCGAGCTTGGTGGCGTAGTTGACGACCATGTAGGCGGTCCGCTTGGTCGCACGCGCCTTCTCCAGTGTATAGTTGGTCTCGATGTCGCCACAATGGATCGTCTGGCTATTGTTGTGGGCATGCGAGCTGACCTGGGCGACACTGTCATATTTCTCGACGAGACAGAGCCGATTGAGATCGGTGAACTTCGCGAGTTGATAGAGCAGCGCGGTACCGGAGACGCCGGCACCGACGACGATCACGTCATAGTGCGTTGATGCGGTCATGGACTGGATTCCTGACTGGTGGCGGTAAGCCAAGCGCCGGGGTGGCCGTCGAAACCGCATGGACGGCATTTGTGCAGCGCAACAATAAGCGAACCCTAGAGCATGTCGAGCCTCGCGAGAAGACCGCCGAGCGGATTCAAAGCATTGACTCAAACAATCCAGGGGCGACTTGATTTGTCCCGCATGCGACACGCATTAGTGCGTCTCGGGTGTCACAAACGGTTTTCCGTCGCGATCGAACGACCTCACTGGAGTCCATTGGGATGAGTACGAGCATCAATCTGGTGCAGCGTCGGCGCGCCGAGCTACAGGCCGCGGTGGGCCAACTCGGGCAATTGGTCATCGCGGCGTTGAGTCGCTCGGTGACCTGCCTGAGAGGGCACGATCTGTCGCTCGCGCAAGCGATCATCGACGAGGACGCCGCGATCAATCACCAGCGGCGCATCCTGGAGCAGGAGTGTCTGGTGACGCTTGCCGCATTCAAGCCGGCGGGTGCGGACTTGCGCGCCATCGGCGCCTGTCTGGAGCTGGCATCCGAGCTGGAGCGCATCGGCGATTACGCGGCCGACATCGCCCGCATCCTCATCAAGAGTGGAGAGACACCCTTCCCTCGCGAGCCGCTGGAGGCCGTCGTCAGACTCGGCGGCGAGGCACTCGCCATGCTTGACGAGACCCTGGAGGCATTCATCGGCGGACATGACGAGGCCAGCGCGCGCGCCTGCGTTGCGCGTGAAGAGCTGGTCGATCATCAGGAGCAAGCCCTGATCGACCAAATCCTCGCCATGATGCGCGCCGATCCAGGGTTCGCGACCCTGGGCACGCAGCTGCTTTGGATCGCGCACAATTATGAGCGGGTCGCCGACCGCGCCACCAATGTGGCCGAGCGAGCCCTCTACGTGGCGTCCGGGGAGGTGGCCGATCTCGGATAGCGGCCGTCGCTCGGCCGCGGGGTAGGGTCAGCGGAGCGGAATGGTTGCGCTGTCCTTGCCATGCTGCTTGAGGAAGGCGCGGACCTGCTCCACCGACTGTTGGTCAGGATAGGGACCGATGCGCACGCGGTGGAAGGTTCCGCGCTCTGGGATGGTGGCGACCTCCACGCGACTGGCAAGCCCGAGAAGCGCCAGCTCGGCCTTCAACCGCTCGGCATCGGCACCACGTTTGAAGGAGGCCACCTGCACCATGAAGCCCCGTCCATCCGCCGTGGTCGCCGCCGCCGGCAAGGGGGCGGGATCCGCCGCTGGCGCGCCCACCGGGGTCGGCTGCGCAATCGGCCGCGGGGTGGGTCGCGGCACCGTGCCTCCGATCTCCACCTCGGTATCGCGCAACAGATCGGGGAACTGGAAGCTCGGAGGCTCTGGCGCGGGCCGCTCGACCTTGGGCGGGAGCGGTGCCGGGGTCGACCGCAGCGCATCCGGGTTCAGGGTCCAGAGCAGCCCGACCCCGAAAGCACCCAGCATGCCACCCAGAAGGAACGACCAGAGGCACGAGCGGCAGTGCGCACGGCGCGGCGCCGGTCGGGTCGGGCTCGCCTGCCGATAGTCCCGCGTCATCTCACATCGACTCCGGGGCCGAGACGCCGAGCAGACCCAAGCCATTGCGCAGGACCTCGCGCACCGCCAGGATCAGCTTGATCCGGGCATCGCGCAGCACGACATCGGCGACCAGGAATTGGTGGGCGTTGTAGTACGTATGCAGATCGTTGGCCAGCTCGCGCAGATAATGTGTGAGCAGGTGCGGCTCGGCCCGCAGGGCCGCGGCCTCGACCACCTCTGGATAGCGCGCGAGGGTGCGTAGCAAGGCCGATTCCTGTGGCTCGGTCAGCCGCTCGAGGCTCTGCACGCCCGTGCTCGGCTCCACCGGCATCCCTTTCTCGGCGGCCTGACGCAGGACACTGCAGACCCGCGCATGGGCATACTGGACATAATAGACCGGGTTGTCGGACGACTCGGACTTGGCCAGGTCGAGATCGAAGTCAAGATGCTGCTCGCAGCGGCGCATCACATAGAAGAAGCGGGCCGCGTCGCGCCCGACCTCCTTGCGCAACTGGCGCAGGGTGACGAACTCACCCGAGCGGGTCGACATCTGCACCTTCTCGCCACCCCGATAGAGGATGGCGAACTGCACCAGCAGGACCTCCAGCCGATCGGTGTCATCGCCCATCGCCGCGAGCGCGGCCTTCACCCGTGGGACATAGCCGTGATGGTCGGCGCCCCAGATGTCGATGACTCGCTCGAAGCCACGTTCGAGCTTGTCCATGTGGTAGGCGATGTCAGAGGCGAAATAGGTACTCTGGCCGTTCTCGCGCACAACCACTCGATCCTTCTCGTCGCCGAATGCGCTGGAACGAAACCAGAGCGCGCCACCCTGCTCATAGAGATGTCCAGCCTCGCGCAGACGCTCGATCGCCTTGGTGACGGCACCGCTCTCGGCGAGGGTGCGCTCTGAATACCACTCCTGATACCTCACTCCGAACCCGGCGAGGTCATCGCGGATGTCGTCCAGGATGGTGTTGAGCGCCAGCTCGAAGACATAGCGGTAACGATGATCACCAAGCAGGTGCTTGGCCGCGGTGATCACTCCATCGATGTGCGCCTCCTTGTCGCCACCATCGGTGCCGTCGGGCAGGGCGTCGGGCGGCAGGCCGTTGAAGACCTTGTCGGCGGGCACGCGATAGGTGTCGGCGTGCTCGCGATGCAGGGTCGCGGCGATGTCCCAGACATAGTCGCCACGATAGCCGTTGCTCGGAAAGTCGAGCTCCTCGCCACACAGCTCCAGGTATCTCAACCAGACCGAGCTGGCCAGGATATCCATCTGTCGTCCGGCGTCGTTGACATAGTACTCGCGATGCACGTCGAACCCGACCGCCTCCAGCAGATCGGCCACCACCGCGCCATAGGCGGCACCACGTCCGTGACCGACGTGCAGCGGACCGGTCGGATTGGCCGAGACGAACTCGACCTGCACGCGCCGTCCCGCGCCCACGCGGCTGCGCCCATAGTCGGGTCCGGCACTCAACACGCTGGGGATCACCTGCCAGTAGGCATCCTCGGCGAGAAAGAAATTGATGAAGCCCGGACCGGCAATCTCGACGCGTGCCACCAATGGCGAGTCCGGCAAGGCCTCGACCAAGCGCCCGGCGATCTCGCGCGGCTTGGCGTGGAGCGGCTTGGCGAGCAGCAGCGCGACATTGGTCGCGAAATCGCCATGGGCCGGGTCCTTGGCGCGGTCGACCTGGATCTCCGGCCAGTCGCCGGTCAAGGATGGCGCTCCACCGGCATCACGCAGGGTCAGGAGGGCAGTGTGGATCAGGTCATGGATGGCATGCTTCATGAGAGGTGCACCGGGACTGCAAGCGAACGGTCGATGACTGGAAGGGCGTGCGGTCGAGTCGATCTGGCAACGCTCGGCTCGGCAGCACGTGCGTGCGCTCCGACTCCGAGCTTGACTGTCGTTAAGCATACCTGAATCCGGCGCGCTCGGGCCAAATCGCTGACTCGGCCGTCCAAGAGGTATAATGAGCCTTATACCAGGAGAACCAACCGCAAGCGGAGACGTGCATGCACTGCTGGGCCAGAACCGTCTTTTATCTCGTCGTCGCCTCACTCGCGGCCGCGAGCATGCTCGGCGCCTGCGGCCAAAAGGGGCCGCTCTATCTCCCCGAGGATGCGCCCCCGACCCCATCAGCCCCCACCGGCGCCGATGTCCCCATCCCCGTCACGGCACCGACCGTGACACCCTAGCCGATCGTCCGAGCGCGCCCGCATGGATCATTTCAACTATCGCGACAGTCTCCTCCACGCCGAGGACGTCCCGCTCGATGCGATCGCCGAGCGCTTTGGGACACCCTGCTATGTCTACTCGCGCGCCACCCTGGAGCGTCATTGGCGCGCCTTCGACCGCGCCTTCCGCAATCACCCGCACCTGATCTGCTTCGCGGTCAAGGCCAACTCCAACCTCGCGGTGCTCAATGTCCTGGCACGTCTGGGCTCGGGCTTCGACATCGTCTCGCGGGGCGAGCTCGAGCGGGTCCTGGCCGCCGGGGGCGACCCCGCCAAGATCGTCTTCTCGGGGGTCGGAAAGCGAGCCGACGAGATGCGTCTGGCCTTGGAGGTCGGCATCCGCTGTTTCAACGTCGAATCCGAGTCCGAGCTGGTCCGGCTCGACCAGATCGCCGGCGAACTGGGCGTGATCGCGCCGGTCTCGCTGCGCGTCAATCCCGACGTGGATGCCAATACCCACCCTTACATCGCCACTGGACTGCGCGAGAACAAGTTCGGGATCGACATCCACGCTGCCGAGACGGTCTACGCCGAGGCGGCGGACCTGCCGAACCTGCGTGTGGCCGGCATCGATTGTCACATCGGCTCGCAGCTCACCGACCTGGCACCCTTCATCGATGCACTGGGTCGCGTCCTCGACCTGGCCGAGCGACTCGGCAAGCGCGGCATCCAGATCCAGCATCTCGACCTGGGTGGCGGTCTCGGCATCCGTTATACGAACGAGCACCCCCCTGAGCCAGCCGCCTATGCCGCGGCCATCAGCCATCGACTCGGTGATCAACCCTACGACATCATCCTCGAGCCCGGTCGAGCCATCGCGGGCAACGCGGGCGTGCTGCTGACCAGGGTCGAATATCTGAAGGACAACGGTCACCGTCACTTCGCGATCCTGGACGCGGCCATGAATGATCTGCTGCGCCCCGCGCTCTATCAGGCCAATCAGGAGATCGTCCCGGTGTGGCAGGACAGCGACGCCGATCCGTCCCGTTACGAGCTGGTGGGCCCGGTCTGTGAGACCGGCGACTTTCTCGGCAAGGATCGTCGGCTCGCGCTGCGCGAGGGCGATCTGTTGGCCGTGCGGGGCTCGGGCGCGTATGGCTTCACCATGAGCTCGAACTACAATACCCGCCCGCGGGCCCCAGAGGTCATGGTCGACGGTGCCACGGTCCATCTGGCGCGCGCGCGCGAAACCATCCCCAGTCTCTTCGCCGGAGAGTCGATACTACCCCCATGATCCGTCGTCCCGAACCCGAATTGATGGACACACCCGAGCAGGCCATCGCCTACGCCCGGGCCGATTTCAACTCGTCCAACGCACTCTTCATCGAGCTGTTGCGCGGACTCGATCCAGGTCCGCTGGCGGGTGCCCGTGCGCTGGATCTCGGCTGCGGACCCGCCGATATCCCGATCCGCTTCCTGCGTGCCTTTCCCCACGCGACCTGCGACGCACTGGATGGGTCGCAACCCATGCTCGACCTGGCGCAAGCAGCACTGGATGCGCTGCCCGGCGTGGCCCCGCGCTGTCGCTTGATCCTCGGCACCATCCCGGATACGAGCCTGCCCAAGGGACACTACGACCTGCTCCTGTCCAACAGTCTGCTGCACCACCTGCACGACCCGCAGGTGCTCTGGCAGACCCTGCGCGAGACTGGCAAGCCGGGCGCGCTGCTCCTGGTCATGGATCTGATGCGCCCGGCCTCGCCGGGCTGGGTCGAGGCGCTGATCGAGACCTACGCGGCCGACGAGCCGGAGCTGCTGCGGGAGGATTTCCGCAATTCGCTCTATGCCGCGTTCGAGCCCAGCGAGGTGCTCGAGCAGCTCGAGCAGGCCGGTCTCTCCGGATTGGAGGTCGGCGTGGTCAGCGATCGCCATCTGGCCGTCTGGGGACGCCTGCCCCAATGAGACTTGCATTCAGCAAGATGCAGGGACTCGGCAACGACTTCGTGGTCCTGGACGCGACCCGCCAGGCGATCGCCCTGGATCCGGGGCTGATCCGTCGGCTCGCCGATCGTCGCTTCGGGATCGGCTGCGACCAGGTTCTGATCGTCGAGCCGCCGCGCCTGGCGGGCACCGATTTTCACTATCGCATCTTCAACGCCGATGGCTCCGAGGTCGAGCAATGCGGCAACGGCGCGCGCTGTTTCGCCCGCTTCGTGCGTGAGCACGGCTTGAGCGATCGCGCCGAGATCCCGGTCGGGACCGCCGCGGGTCCCATCCGGCTCTTTCTCGAGGCCGACGATCAGGTCCGGGTCGACATGGGTGCGCCCGAATTCACGCCCGCGCGCATCCCTTTCCTGGCGGATGCGCCCGCGCGCATCTATCCTCTCGAGGTCGACGGGGAGCATCTGAGCATTGGCGCCCTCTCCATGGGCAACCCGCACGCGCTGATCCTGGTCGATGATGTCGACACGGCCGCGGTCGCGCGTCTAGGCGCGCTCGTGGAGACCCACCCGCGCTTCCCGCGTCGGGTCAATGTCGGCTTCATGCAGATCCTGGCGCGCGACCATCTGCGTCTGCGGGTTCACGAGCGCGGCGTCGGCGAGACACTCGCCTGTGGCACCGGCGCCTGCGCGGCCATGGTGCATGCTCGCCAATGCGGTCTCGTCGAGTCGCGGGTGCGGGTCAGCCTGCCGGGAGGGGATCTGCTCATCGAGTGGGCGGGTCCATCCGAGGTGGTCTGGATGACCGGTCCGGCCGTCGAGGTCTTCCGGGGTGAGATCGAGCCAAGTGAGTGAGCACGTGAGTAAACAAGAGGTCACGCAACCCGGCGACGAGCTAGCGGATCCCGAGGCCCAGGTGGTCCGTCATCTGCTTCACAATCCGGATTTCTTCGAGCGCAACCCGCAGGTCCTGCAGGCATTGGAGGTGCCGCATCGCAGCGCTGGCGCGGTCTCGCTGATCGAGCGTCAGGTCCAACTGCTGCGCCGTCAACTCGAGACCGAGCGCAATCGGCTCGCCCATTTCCTGGCGCGCGCGCGCGAGTACGAGGCACTGACACTCAGGATCCATCAGCTGGTGCTGAAGCTGATCGCGGCGCGCGACATCCGTCAGCTCTGCGCGTTGATCCAGAGCGACCTGGCGGGCGAGTTCTCGGCCGATGCCGTGGCACTCAAGCTCTTCGACACCTTGGCCACGGGCACAGCACCGAGCGACCCCTTGACACTCGCCTTCAGCGATTTCATCGATCGGCATCACGCCTTGTGCGGACCATTGGATACCCACAAGGCGGCCCTCCTGTTCGGCCAAGCCGGCACCGGGATCCAATCGGCGGCGCTGATCCCACTGCAAGCCGGCCGACACTCCGGGATCCTGGCGATCGGCAGCCATGAACCCGAGCGCTTTCCCCCAGACACCAGCACCGACCTACTCGACCGCATTGGCGAGCTCATCAGCCACAAGCTGCACGTCATGCCATTGAGTCCGTCCACTGAGCTCGGGGGCTCGATCTGAGCGCGGGGCCGATGCCGACTCAGGCTGCTCACCCGAACACTGGACCCGCGTCCGTGCGGGATCCCGTGCGGGATCCCATCGGCGCCTTCCTGAGCCATCTCGCCCATGTGCGTGGACTCTCGCCCCACACACTGCTCGCCTATCGCCGCGACCTGGTGCGACTGAGCGCCTGGCTGCAGGCGAACGATGGCCCCGAGATCACGCGGCTCGATGAGTCGACGGTACGCCGTTATCTGGCTTGGCGCCATCGTCAGGGTATCAGTGGGAAGACCTTGCGGCGCGAGCTCGCGAGTCTGCGCAGTCTCTATCGGTGGCTGCTGCGCGAGGGTCGAACGGACCTGAGTCCGGCGGTCGGGATCCGCGCGCCAAAGAGTCCGCGTCGGCTCCCAGCAACACTCGATGCCGATCGGTTGTGCAGTCTGCTCGATCATGCCGAGGCCACCGACCTGCTGATGATCCGCGATCAAGCCATGATCGAGCTCTTCTATTCGTCAGGGCTGCGTCTGGCCGAGCTGGTCGCCATCGATCTGGGTGACATCGACCCACGCGAGGGAGAGCTGGAGGTCATCGGCAAGGGTGCCAAGACACGGCGAGTCCCGGTCGGCACCAAGGCGCGCGAGGCGATCCAAGATTGGCTGCGGGTCCGCGCCAATCTGGCCGACGCAGCGGAGCCGGCGCTGTTCGTCAGCCGCCGCGGCACCCGCATCCATCCGCGCACCGTCGAGGCTCGCCTCGCGCACTGGGCGCGTGAGCAAGCGGCCGGCACCCATCTGCATCCGCATCTGCTGCGACACAGCTTCGCGAGCCATCTGCTGGAATCATCCGGCGATCTGCGCGCGGTCCAGGAGCTGCTCGGTCATGCCGATCTGAGCACCACCCAGATCTATACCCATCTGGACTTCCAACATCTGGCCCAGGTCTATGACCAGGCACACCCGCGTGCCCGCAAGAAGACCTGAGCCAGAGTCACCGGGACGACGGCCCGGCGGACGCGCAGTTGGCGGCTCGTCCGGTCGCTCCCCGATCACTCATCGAGTGATCGCATCCTCACGACGATTCATCACCCCATGCTGCTGTCACCCAAATATCGTTTTCTGTTCGTCCATATCGCCAAGACTGGCGGCACCAGTGTCCGGAGCGCGCTGGAGGGTCTGCGCTGGCGCGACCCCTGGTATTGGTCCATGTTCCTCTGCAGTCGACTCAGTCATCTCAGTGGCCACCGGATCGCCACCAAGCTGCCGCGTCACGCCAAGGTGATCGCCGCGCAGGAGATGCTGCCTCGGGAGTATTTCGATGGGCTGTTCAAGTTCGCCTTCGTGCGCAACCCCTGGGATCTGCAAGTCAGCTCATTCCACCACATCAGGCGCGAGCGGCCGCACTACCTGGGCGGTCATACCGAGTTCGAGTCATTCCTGCGTTGGAAGCTCGACCCCGAGCGACCCTACCAATATCACCTCGATACCTCCATCGAGCGGCAAAGCGACTATCTGATCGATCTACGCGGCCGCGTCATCGTGGATTTCATCGGACGCTACGAGCGTCTGCACGATGACTTTGCCACGGCCTGCGCGCGCATCGGCATCCCGACACCAACCCTGCCGCACGCCCGGCAGGCCACCGATCGGCGCAAGGACTATCGTGTCTACTACACCCCGGCAACCGCCGAGCTGGTCGCGACCCATTTCGCCGCGGATCTGGATCTGCTCGGCTACGGGTTCGACCCGGATTGAGGGGATCGAGGACCATCCACTGCGATCACTTGATCGAGCGGCGACGCGGTCCCGCGCCACGCGGGACCGCCCAGCCGCGCGCTCAATCGCGTGGGATCAGGTCACGATAGGCATACCAGGTCGCATGACCGACCAGTGGGACGGCGATGAAGAGACCGATGTAGAAGGTCAAGAGACCCGCACCGACAATGACGACCAACAGCATGGCCCAGAGCAGCATGGGGATCCAATTGTGCAGCACGGCGCGGACACTGGTGCGCATGGCCGTGAAGCCGTCGATGGGTCGATCGATCAGCATCGGGACCGTGATGGCGCTGATGCAGAAGGCCGCGGCGGCGAAGAATGCGCCAACCAGGATGATCGCCAGGAGCAGGGTGGTGTGCTCGCCGGAGAGGATGACCACCGGGATGAAGCGCGAGAAGGGCGGGAAGGGCTCGTTGAACAGCATGATGAAGAGGAAGACGGATGCCAGGATCCAGAGCTGCATCGTCATGAAGAGAAAGCCAGTGGCGACCCCCAACTGCCCCTGATTGCGCTTGAATGCCTCGAGTGCCTGGCAGTGATCGACCGGTTCACCACGCTCCAGATGGGCACTCATCTGATAGAGCCCGATCGCCAGCAGCGGGGCCATCAGAAAGAACCCTGCGGTGAAGAAGGGGATCAGAAAGGTCAGACGGCCGAGCACGGCCAGCAAGATGATCAGACCACTCAGTAGCACGATGATGGTGCCATAGCGCAGACTGTAGAACGGCGCTGTCTTGATATCCCGCCAACCCTTGGCAAGCCATTGCCAGGGATGATCCAAGGTGATCTTGCTCACGCGCGGATCGGCCTGACGCGGTTGATCGGTGCTTGCGTTCATCTCCATCCCAAATCCTCCAAGGTCTTATGATCGTGTGATGTCTGCGTGTCGACACCAGTCCATCAGCGACTGGAGCGCTGGGGCGACCATCCGCCACCGCTACCGATTCTAAAGCGATCAGCAGGCAGCGCAAGTCATGTCATTGACCCATCGATGGTTTCCAATGGACGCCCGGGGCCATCCCCGGTTCGACCGCGCTCCAGGCCAATCGATCGCATGGCGCAGTGGGCAACAAGGCGCCTCAGCCAGCAGGCCGACCCCGCTGCATCGACTGGTGACTTGGTTTAGACTCACGGCTGATCAGCAGTCAGCGCATCAGCACCGGAGCGTCCATGACCATTGCCCCCTATGAACAGATCGACGAAGGTCTCTATTGCATCGAGACCGGCCTCTATCGCCACGGCCTCGCCGCCTGCTATCTGGTGCGCTCGCAAGACCGACTCGCCTTCGTCGACACTGGTGCCGCCAACTCCGTCCCAGGTCTATTGGGGGTGATCGCCGATCTCGGACTCACCCCGGCGCATGTCGATTATGTGATCCCGACACATGTCCATCTCGATCATGGCGGGGGGGCCGGGCATCTCATGGCCGCGTGTCCGAATGCCCGTCTCGTGACCCACCCCAAGGGCGCGACCCATTTGATCGAACCGGATCGCTTGATCGCCGGCTCCACCCAGGTCTACGGCGAGGAGGGATTCGCACGCTTGTTCGGCGCCCCCTTGCCGATCCCGCAAGCGCGCGTGATCGAGGCGCGCGACGGTGAGACCTTCGATCTGGCCGGACGACCCCTGCGCTTCGTCGACACGCCCGGTCATGCCAATCACCATGGCTGCATCCATGATGAGTGGAGCCAGGGGTTCTTCACCGGCGACACCTTCGGCATCTCGTACCGCGAATTCGATACCGCGGCTGGACCCTGGCTGTTCGCCCCGACCACGCCGGTCGCCTTCGATCCCGATACCTGGTTGGCCAGCCTGGACAAGCTCATGGCCGCGGCGCCGCGAGTGATGTATCTCACCCATTATGGGGCCGTTCAGGATCCGGACAGGCTGGTGGAGGGTCTGGCCGAGAGCATCCGCGCACTGGCCGGGATCGCACTGGCCGAGGAAGGGCGTGAGGAGTCTGAGCGCGAGACCCGGATCAAGAGCGCGGTGGGGGCCTATCTGCTCGCCCGCGCACGCGCCCACGGGGTCACCCTCGCCGACGCGACGATCGCCGAGCTCTTGAGCCTGGACACCGATCTCAATGCCCAGGGTCTGGAGGTTTGGCTGAAGCGTCGTGCGAAACACCGCTGAGTCGGTGTCCCCGCAGCGCGCATGCCCCACACGCCCACGCCCGCTGGCACGGACCCGGCCGACGGCGGCCAAGCCGCCGCGACCGGGAGGAAGCCCGACACCCGCACGGCGCTGCGTCTGCTGATCGAACAGGTTCGGGCGGCGATCCCTTTCGAGGCGCCGCTCGCGCAGATCTGTCTGGGCGGGTGCGAGGGATGCTCGTACAAACTGATGAGCTTTCTCGAGACCGAGTTGGCCGATTGGGAGGGGCGTCTCGACCATGGCGAGCGTCCCACGCTCGCTGATCTGGCGCGGTTGGCGCGAACGGCGCGAAAGGTTCATGCGATCCTGGAGCGCAACGGTCTGGTGTCCTCGCTGGATCCACCGACCCGCGGGATGGCGTCCACGAGCGCCCGCGTAGACTAGACCCGGTTGAGCGTCTCGATGAGCAGACGCGGATCCGTGTGGTCGAGTTGAGCGAAGAGACGGGCACTCTGACGCGCGAGCGCGACCGAGTCGGCGCCGAGAACGACCTCCTTGACGTCCAGGATCGCGCCTGGCTGCATGCTGAATTCACGCAATCCGATACCGAGCAACAGACGCGTGTAGCGGGGATCACCCGCCATCTCACCACACATGCTCACCGGCCGGCGCAGACCGCGGGCGGCCCGGATGGTCATGCGGATCAGCCGCAGCACGGCCGGATGAAGCGGGTCATAGAGGTCGTTGACGGCGTCGTCGAGACGATCGACCGCCAGTGCATACTGGATCAGGTCATTGGTGCCGATGGAGAGAAAGTCCAGGCGCGCGGCAAGCGCGCGGGCGTCGAGCGCGGCCGCCGGCACCTCGATCATGGCCCCGACCGGAAGCCGCGGGTCATACTGCAGCCCCTCGCGCGCAAGCTGCTGCTTGAGCTGCTCGATCAGTGCGAGGACGACCTCGACCTCATGGACATTGGTGACCAGCGGCAGCATCAAGCGCACTGGACCGAGTGCGGAGGCGCGCAGGATCGCCCGCAGCTGCGGGCGAAACAGATCAGGCTCCTTCAAGCAGAGCCGAATCGCGCGCAATCCGAGCGCCGGATTGGAGAATCGGACACCCAACTCACCGTCGACATCCAAACGCTTGTCGGTTCCCAGATCGAGTGTGCGGATCGTGATGGGACGCCCAGCGAGCGCGCGGATCATCTCCGCGTAGGTGGCCAGATGCTCCTCCTCATCAGGCAGGTCCGGCCGATTCATGTAAAGGAATTCGGTGCGAAAGAGTCCGACCCCACAGGCCCCATTGGCGTGCGCCAGGGCCAAGTCCTCGGGCAGCTCGACATTGGCCAGCAGACTGATCGCCACCCCATCACGGGTGACCGATGGCCGCGTGAGCAATGCCCGTAGCCCCTGCTGACGAGCCTCGATCGCGCGCAGCCGAGTCCGGAAATGCGCCAGGGTGAGCCAGTCGACATCGGCCAGCACGGTGCCGGTCTCGCCGTCCACCAGGATCAGCTCATCCTGGCGGAGATAGCGGGTGATATGATGCACGCCCATGACGGCTGGCACGCCGAGACTGCGCGCCAGGATGGCCGTATGGGAGATGGGGCCACCCTGCTCGGTGACGAAGGCAACGGCGCCGCGATGATGCAGCAGGATGACATCCGCTGGAGCAAGATCACGCGCGACCACGACACGCCCTGTCAGATCGGGCCGCGCGAGATCCGGAGGGGGCAGATCACCCTGCAGAAAACGCAGAATCTGTTCGACGACATGCTCGACATCGTCGCGCCGGGTGCGCAGATAAGGGTCGTCCATCTCGTCGAAGAGCTGGACCAATGCATCGCGCTGCAACTGCAACGCCCACTCGGCATCGCAGAGCTGTTCGGTGACGATGCGCCGGACCTCATCGATCAGGGCCGCATCCTCGAGCATGAGTAGATGGGTGTCGATGAAGTCGGCGATGTTCACCGGCGTATGAGACGGGATCTGTTCACGCAATGCCCGCAGGGCCTGGCGTGCCGCGGCGACTGCCGCATCGAGTCGCGCGATCTCGGCGACGACCTGATCGGCGCCGATCAGGGTCATCGGCTTGCCACGCCGTCCCTGCCCCTGGGCATCGACGAATGCCGTGCCGAGCGCGAGCGAGCGACTGGTCGTGATGCCGATACCCTGAAAGGCGATGGTCATTCAGGCTCCCCGAAGCGTGCCGCGATCAGTGACTCGAGCGCCACCATCGCGGCCTCCTCGTCCTCACCCAGGGCCTCGACCGTGATCCGGCTGCCCTGGCTGGCGGCGAGCATCATGATCCCCATGATGCTCTTGCCGTTGACGCGCTGACCGCGGCGCTCGACCTCGATGTGGCTCGTGAAACGGCTCGCGCATTGCACCAGCTTGGCCGCGGCTCGCGCATGCAGGCCAAGCTTGTTGATGATCTCCAGCTCTTTGCGAATCATGACTCCTCATCGCGTGGGGCGCACATGAGCACACCGCTGCGCCCACCCTGGACGGCCTTCTCGGCAACCGCGTCCAGGTCAAGGCCGGCATAGTTCAAGGCACGCAGGACCATGGGTAGATTCACGCCCGCGACGACCCGTACCCGCGCGTGTCCAGCGAGCATGGCGACGGCGACATTCGCCGGGGTCGACCCGTAGAGATCGGTGAGGATCAAGACACCGTCACCCGTATCGAGCCGCTCCAAGCGCGCCCCGGCATCCCTGATCAGCCGATCACAGGGCACGTCGTTGATCACCTCCATCGCCTCCACGCCGGGCGGGCACGCGCCAAGGACTCGGCTCGCGATCCGCACCAGATCATTGCCCAGCGGCACATGGGTGATCAGTAGGATCCCAACGCTCAAGGCAGCTCCCGATGCCGGACCATGACCCGATGGCCTTGTCGCTCGAATTGACGGCGCAGTGCCTCGGCCATGTAGACCGAGCGATGTTGTCCCCCGGTGCAACCGACGGCGATGGTGAGATAGCTTCGCCCATCGGTCTCGAAGCAGGGGATCCAGTGATCGAAGAAGCGCTCCAGGTCATCGCGCATGCGCGCGAGCTGCGGACTGGCATCGAGAAAATCGATCACGGCCTGGTCACGGCCGGTCAGCGCCCTGAGCGCTGGCTGCCAATGCGGATTGGGCAGGCAGCGCAGGTCGAAGACGAAGTCGACATCATGTGGGACGCCATGTTTGAAGCCAAAAGACTGCAAAAGGATCAATGCCTTGGCTGAAACGCTCTCGACCAGTCGACTGCGTACGAGGTCACGCAGCTCATGGATGTTGGTCTGAGTGGTATCGATCCGTAGATCAGCGCAGTGTTGGATGGGCGCCAGCAGCTCGCGCTCGAGTTGGATCGCCTCCGCCAGAGAATGATCGCCCCGAGTCAGCGGATGCTTGCGCCGTGTCTCGCTGAAGCGTCGGATCAAGGTGTCGGTCTGGGCGTCGAGAAAGAGCATCTGACAATCGATCCCGCGCGCGCGCGCCGACTGAATCAGCTCGGGCAGGTGCGACAGCTCAGCTGGACAGGTGCGCGCATCGACACCAACGGCCGTGTATCGAAACACATCACCGAGTCCCTCATGCAGACCGAGCGCGAGACTCTCGAGCAGGAAGAGCGGCAGATTGTCGATGCAATAGAACCCGAGATCCTCCAGGGTATGGAGTGCCACGCTCTTGCCCGAGCCCGAGAGTCCGCTCAGGATGATCAGGCGCATAGGCTTCGCCGCGTGTCCATCGACCACGCTGGTCGAGGTGTTGGGTATGCTCATGAGGATGACCCTGGTGGGCCGGGTCGATCGAGGCTGATGGCGCGCGCCTGACGATCGATGAAGTCGACCCCGGCATCATAGCCGCGGATCCGCAGGATCTGATGCCGCACCGCAGCCTCGACCAGGATCGCGAGATTGCGTCCTGGCGCGACCGGCATGGTCACCTTGGGAACAGTAACCCCAAGGATATTGCTGGCCGAGAGGCTGCCGCTGAGCCGATCGATACACTCCAGCTGCTGCTGATCGAGCGGCTGGAGATCGATGATCAGGTTCAGGGTCTTGCTGCGCAAGACCGCACCTTCGCCGAACATGGCGCGGATGTTGAGGATTCCCAGGCCACGCACCTCGAGAAAATCGCGCAGCGCCTCGGGGCAGGTTCCCTCCAAGATCTCCGGCGCGATGCGCGCGAACCTCGGTGCGTCATCGGCGATCAACGGATGACCGCGGGCGACCAGGTCGAGCGCGAGCTCGCTCTTGCCGACGGCCGGATCACCCACCAGGAGCACCCCCATGCCCAGGACCTCGATGAAGACACCATGCAACGTCCGCCGCTCCGCCAAGGCATGGGTGAGAAAGTAGCGCAGATGGTTGATCAACTCCTCGTCGCCGAGGGTCGAGCCCAGCAGTGGGATCTGGCTCAGCTCGGCGGCCCGCACCACGGCAGGCTCGGGCTGGATCCCGTCTGAGAAGATGACGGCGGTCGGCTGATCAGCGAACAGCTTGTCGATCGTCTCGGCATAGGCGGTGCGCCCTAGGTCAGCGAGATAGGCCCGCTCGGCATGCCCGATCACCTGGAGTCGATTGGGATGGATGCAATTGAGCGTGCCGATGAGTGAGCACCCTGAGTCGCCCGGTGCATCGCCACGCAATGCGCGCGGATTGCTGGGCTCTGGTGTCAGCCAGCTCAGCTTGAGCCGCGGACCAGTCTGCGCGATCAGGGCCTGCAGACTCTCGATCATCGTCGCGCTCACCTCGACTCTAGCGCGCCGTCAGGAGCGCGAGGATCTCGGCTGCCGAGCCCGCCTCGCGCAGTCGCGCCCGGGTTGCCGGCTCGCTGAAGCGGCCAGCGAGATAGGCCAGCAGCTGCAAGTGCTCCTCCGTCGCGGTCTCCGGCACCAGGAGCGCGAAGGCAAGGTCGACTGGCTCATGGTCGGAGGCGTCATAATCGACGCCGTGCACCGTTTGTACGAAGGCCCCCAACACCTGGGAGAGCTCCTTGAGCCGAGCGTGCGGCAGGGCCACGCCATGGCCGAGGCCGGTGCTGCCAAGACGCTCGCGCTCCAATAAACGCTCGAACACCATTTCGGTGCTGAGATGCGGCTGATCCTTGGCGAGTAGCTCGGCGAGTGTTTCGAGCAGACGCTTCTTACTCGCGATCTCGCGCCCGTGGCCGATCCGGGCCTCGGTGATCAGATCTGGGTTGAGCATCGGCATGGGCTCCCGATCCTCGCGGCCAAAGACGACCGCGACTGGGTTGTCGATCGATACCCGCGCGACTCAGGCGGGTGCTGGAATCTTCTCATGGTCACGAGCATTCAGGCTGAGTGGCACGTCGAGCCGCTCCGACGCGACGTGCCCCGAGCATCGCCGGGGCGACCGGGCCAGGGTCCAGGACGCCCCCGACGCTGGTGCCGGCCTACGCCTCGCCCGAGGTGTCGGCCTCCAGTCCCTTGGTGGCCGTGGTCCGATGACTGTTGCGCTTCTCTTTGTAGCGCAGGACCTGACGATCGAGCTTATCGATCAAGGCGTCGATCGCCGCATACATGTCTTCGTGAGAGGAATCGGCAAAGATCTTGCCGCCATTGACATAGAGTGTCGCTTCGGCCTTTTGGGCGAGCTTCTCGACGCTGAGGACGACATGGGCATTGATGACATGATCGAAGTGGCGTGAAAGGCGCTCGAACTTGGTGTCGACATAGCCCTTCAGCGCATCGGTGACGTCGATTTGATGACCTGTCAGATTGATCTGCATCTTGTGACTCCTAAAGATTCAAGCGTCCTGATCAATTCAGACGCTTGCGCTCGTTCGAGGGTGGAACCCCCATGGCCTCGCGGTATTTGGCGACGGTTCGGCGCGCGACATTGATGCCCTGACTGGCCAGCTCAGCGGCGATCACGCTGTCGCTGAGTGGTTTCCTCGCGGACTCGCCCGCGATCAGCTTGCGAATCAGGGCGCGAATGGCCGTCGACGAACATTCGCCTCCGGACGCAGTATTGACGTGAGAGGAAAAGAAATACTTGAGCTCGAAGGTTCCTCGTGGTGTGTGCATGTATTTCTGTGTTGTGACCCGAGAAACCGTTGATTCATGAAGATTCAGTGCCTCGGCGATATCACGCAGCACCATGGGCCGCATGGCTTCCTCGCCATGCTCGAAGAACTCCTGCTGCATCTCGACGATCTTCGCCCCGACCCGAAGAACCGTCTCGTTGCGGCTCGCCAGGCTCTTGATGAGCCAGCGGGCCTCCTGCAGATGACTGCGCAAGGCGACACCATCGGCACTCTGGTCGGCACGGCGAATCAGGCGCGCGTAGTCGGCGTTGACCCTGAGCTTGGGGGTCAGATCAGAGTTGAGCTCGACCGTCCAGCGCCCATCGCGCTTGCGCACGAAGATATCCGGAACGACATAGGGGGCGGGGGTCTCGGCAACCAGACCACCCGGACGCGGGTTGAGTCGACGGATCAGCGCCAGGGCGACCCTGACCTGCTCTTCGGTCTCCTTGAGCTGGCGCGCCAGCGCGCTGGCTTCCATCTTCGGGAGTTGCTCGCAGCCGCGCCGACAGATGTCCATCGCCACCTCGCGCCCGGGTGTCTCGACCGGCAGCTGTCGCAACTGAATCAACAGACATTCAGACAGATCGCGCGCGCCCACACCCGGCGGGTCGAATGACTGCACGCGATGGACGACGGCCTCGACTTCCTCGGCACTGACCGCCGGATCATCGATCGTGGCCAGCAGCTCCTCGCAGCTGGCGCGCAGATAGCCATTGGTGTCGATCGAATCGATGACCGCCTGCGCGATCATGGTGTCGCGCTCACTCAGCCGGCACAGGTTCAACTGCCAGGCCAGGTGATCGAGCAGGGTCTGGGGCCGACTCTGATGGGCGAAGGGGTCGAAATCGGCGCCGTCGTCCGAGCCGGACGAGAGGCTTGGAGAATAGCCATCGAAGACGTCGGTCCAGCTGGTATCCACCGGGAGCTCATCGGGGATCTCGGTGGAATCGGCATGGATCTCGCTGTCGACGGAGGGCGGGGCGGCAAGCGCACCGTATTCATCGCTCGGCGGCGTGCTCGTGTCACCGCGCTCGGAGTCTGAACCGGCGACGCGCTCGGCCTCCTCGCCGTCCTCCAACATGAAGTTGGTCTCCAGCGCCTCTTGGATCTCTTTTTGTAGCTCGAGGGTAGACAGCTGCAACAGCCGAATGGCGTGCTGGAGCTGAGGCGTCATGGTCAGATGCTGGCCGAGACGCAACTGGATGGATTGCTTCATGGATCGCGGGGGCGTCTTGGGGTGTCCGATCGGGATGGCGCTGATCGCCGCTCTCTTTCGATGAAGTCTAGCTGATTAAAGGGCGGTGGCGCGATAGTCACCACACGGCGGTGCATCTTACACCCTTACCGCTGGAAAAAGCAGTCGGATGCCGAGCATGCCGCGGTCGCCTCGACAGGCGTCTCTGGCACCTGACGCACACCCGCTCACATGGAAAAGTCCGCGCCCAGATAGACATCACGGACCTGTTGGTTGGCCAGCAGATCGGTGGGGACACCTGCCGCGATCACCCGGCCAGCGCTGATGATATAGCCTCGATCACAGATATCGAGCGTCTCGCGGACGTTGTGGTCCGTGATCAAGACACCGATCCCACGATCGCGCAGATGCGACACGATGGACTTGATATCGCCCACGGCGATCGGATCGACCCCGGCAAAGGGCTCATCGAGCAGCATGACCCGGGGATCGACGGCCAGGGCCCGAGCGATCTCCAGGCGTCGTCGCTCACCGCCGGAGAGGCTGAGCGCGAGCGAGCCGCCGACATGGGCGATCCCGAGTTCCTCGAGCAAGCGCTCGCAACGCATCCGACGCTCGGGGCGCGTGAGATCACGCCGGGTCTCCAGGATCGCCATGATGTTGTCGCGCGCCGAGAGCTTGCGAAAGACCGAGGGCTCCTGCGCGAGATAGCTCAGACCCGCGCGCGCGCGCGCGTGCATCGGCAACCCCGTGATGTCGCGTCCCAAGAGTGTGATGCGCCCCTGATCCGGTGGAATCAGACCCACGATCAGATAGAAACAGGTGGTCTTGCCAGCGCCATTCGGCCCCAGCAGCCCGACGACCTCGCCCGCCGCGACCTCGACGCTGACATCCTGGAGCACCTCGCGTCCGCGATAGTTTTTCTTGAGCTGTTGCGCGCACAGCGTCACGGGCTTCGACTCGGCGTGGTGGATGGTCATAGCCAGTGGCGCGCGTGCGGCCCCCGAGCGTGCGGCCCCCGAGCGCGCCGCCACGGACATGGACCCCGCACTGCTCGGCTCACTGCTCATCGGGCGTGATGGTGATCCGGACCCGTCCGGTCCCGCCGGCGCGAAAATGGGCGCGCGCGCGATCATAGACGATTCGCTCACCGGCGACCCGATCGGCCCCCTGGATGAGGAGTGCGTCCTCGATGAGGATCAACTCATCCTTGTCGGCATCATACTCCATCCGGTTGGCAAAGGCCTGGACCTCGCCCTCATCGTCATCGAGCTGCTGCTTGAAGCTGGCCGGCTTGCCGATCGCGATGATCAAGCGTGGGCGGCGATCCTCGCGATGGTAGACCGTGACCTGATCGCCGAGCAGCCGCATGCTGCCCTGGTCGACCTGGACATGACCGAGATAGATGCTCGTGGACTCCGCCTCAAGCACCTCGACATGGTCGGCCTCGATCACGATCGGCTGACGTTCATCGTCGCGCAGCGCGGTCGCTGGCGTCCCGGCGAGGCTCGCCACGAGTGCCATGGTCAAGAGAATGCCGAAGCGATACCGACCCTTGGATGCTTGCTCGCTCATGGTGCCTCGATTGGCGTGGGGGCGATGAACAGGCGCGCGCGTCCGTCGAAGTGCGCGCGCATGGGATCCGTATACCACAGACGCATGCCGCTGGCGGTCAACCAATCCGCACCGCTGGCGATGCGCACGGACTGATCGGTCTCGGCCAAACCCGCAAGGTGCCAAATGCGGAGCAGCTCGGTCGTGATCAGGGTCGCGCGTTGGGCCGCGTCGGCGGCGCGCTCGAGCTCGACCTCACCGAGCAGGCGAACCTCGCTCCCGCCATCCAGGACCAGACCATGATCGGCACGTCCCCGCCATGGCTCCCCGGTCTCGGAATAGAGCGTCATGCGCGGCTGATCGAGCTCGGCCAGATCCTCCTCGACGAACTGGCGCAGCTCATCGGCGATCAACTGGCGCAGCGGCTGACCGCTGTCGTCGGTCTCCACCGCGGTGAAGCGCTTGACCACGTAGTCGGGCAGCCGTGATCGCTCGATCGGCGGTTGCGCCGGCTCCGGGACCGGCGCGAGCCGCCACCAGGCGAGCAGTCCAGAGACGAGGAAGAAAGCCGCGAGCCACCAGGTCTGAGCCGACCCGCGCGCCCACTCGGCAAGTCGCGCGCGCCCGCTCATCCGAGCTCGCCGACCAGTCGCGCCCAGGTGCCCTGAGCCTGCATGATCAACTCGCAAACCTCCCGGGCCGCTCCCCGACCGCCCGCCGCGCGGGTGCAGAGATGGGCATGACCACGCACCAGATCATGCGCATCGGCGACCGCGATGGCGAGGCCGACACGGCGCATGATCGGGAGATCGACCAGATCATCCCCGACATAGGCCACATCCGCATCGACCAGCCCGAGAGCGCGCTTCAGACCCTCATAGGCCGGGAGCTTCTCGCGACAGCCTTGAAAGAGGTGGACGATACCGAGGCTTTCCATGCGAAGGCGCACGACCTCGGAGGTGCGCCCCGTGATGATGCCGATCGAGACACCCGACTCTTGCAACAGCACCATCCCATGACCATCGCGTGAATTGAACGACTTGTATTCCTGGCCATCATCGCCGAGGAACAGACTCCCGTCCGTCAACACGCCATCGACATCGAAGATGACCAGGCGGATCCGCGCGGCACGCTCCAGGATATCTTGCATCGACATGACTCCTCTCGCAGTCGAGATCGGATGGGCTCGAGGCTGTCCGTTTGACCGTCCGTCTCACATCACCCCTGCCCGCAACAGATCATGCATGTTCAAGGCACCGATCGGACACCGATCCTCGTCGATGACCAGCAGTCCGTTGATCGAGCGCGATTCCATCAACCGCAGGGCCTCCGCGGCCAGGGCATCGGCGGCGATGGTGACACACTCGCGGGTCAGCACCGCGTCGATGGCGGTGCGATGGACATCGATCCCACGATCGAGCGCGCGACGCAGATCGCCGTCGGTGAAGATGCCGGCCAATCGGCCAGCCGTGTCGACCACGGCAGTCATGCCCAGACCCTTGCGTGACATCTCTTCGAGGGTCGCGCGCAGGGTCGTGCCCAAGGTGACCTGGGGCAGGCGCTCGCCACGGTGCATCACCTCGCCGACACGCAACAACAGACGCCGCCCCAGACTGCCAGCCGGGTGCGAGCGCGCGAAGTCTTCGGCAGTGAAGCCACGCGTTTCAAGCAGCGCGATCGCCAGGGCATCGCCCATCGCCAAGGTCGCCGTGGTGCTCGCGGTGGGCGCAAGACCGAGCGGACAGGCCTCGCTCGCGACACTCACGTCGAGGTGCACATCGGCCTCGCGGGCCAACGTGGAGCGCGGCTGTCCGGTCATGCTGATCAGCGGGACCCCGAGCCGCTTGAGTAGCGGCAGCAGCGTCAGCAGTTCGCTGGTCTCGCCCGAGTTCGAGAGCGCCAACACCACATCACGCGGTGTGATCATCCCGAGATCGCCGTGACTTGCTTCACCCGGGTGCACGAAGAAGGCGGGCGTCCCGGTGCTCGCGAAGGTCGCCGCGATCTTACCGCCGATATGCCCCGACTTGCCCATGCCGAGGACGACGATCCGCCCCTCGCAGGCCAACATGTAGCAACAGGCATCCACGAATGCATCGTCGACACGCGCCCCCAGGGCACGCACCGCACCCGCCTCGGTCTCGATCACGGCGCGCCCCAATGCCTTGATCTTGGATGGCTCCTCGACCCGGAGCGCAACCGGCGAGGTGCCGAGTCGACGTTGCTCTGTCATGCTGCCCCACTATCCCGCATCGAAATCGGATGAACCCCGTGCCATGTTACCGATCACACATCATATCCTACCTTTGAGAACCGGCTGGGATCCCTGTCCGGCCACCGCATCATTCTACCCCGAGGATCTGCCCGCGGCATGGCGCTTGACCTATTTCGCGAACGAGGTCAGACGCGTGCTGGTGCCGGCGGCGCGCTGGCTGCCGTTCGACCCCGAGCGGATCGCGCAGTGGGCGCGCGATGTACCGAGCGACTTTCGCTTCTTTCTGGAGTTGCCAGAGTGCACTGCACCGAGCATGCCGTGCCAGGTCGAGGATCTGCTGAAGGAGCGTCTGGGTGGATGGGTCGGCGCCGACCTGGCCGTGAGCGGCGCGCACGCCGGACGCGCACCGCGCTTCGTGCGGGTCGACACCCTTGCGGCAGCCCGCGCCACGCCGGCCCACGCATTGGCCTGTCCAGCGCCCACCGGCGACACCTGGGATCCGCGCGCGGCGCGCGCATGGCTCACCCGCCTGGCCACCGCGGCGAATGGGCGTCACACACTCGCGCTCCTGGGACAGGCGCCAGTCGAGACGGTGCTGCGTTGGCAGACCTTGACCGAGCTCCTCGGCTTGGCTTGACGCTTCGCGGCCCCGCGTAACAGAATTACGCCTTTTGAGTCACGTCAACCTCGACAGGATCGTATGAGCGCCCCAGGCCATTCAGCCACGCGCCGCCCCACCCCGTCCGGCGGGGATGCCCCGTCATGCGGCGCGCCCGGCGAGCCCACCCGGGCATCAGACTCGGGACCGCCAAGCGAGAATCTGGTCGAGATCCGTGGCCTCTGTTTCAGACGTGGTCGACAGGTCATCTTCGAGCAGGTCGATCTCGACATCCGCCGGCGCGCGATCACCGCCGTGATGGGTCCGAGTGGCACGGGCAAGACCACGCTGTTGAAACTGATCACGGGTCAATTGCATCCCGACGCCGGGACGATCGAGGTCGATGGCCAGCCGGTGCATCGGCTGGGCAAGGCGGCACTCTATCGCCTGCGACGGCGCATGGGCATGCTCTTTCAGAGCGGGGCGCTGCTGACCGACCTGAGTGTCTTCGACAATGTCGCCTATCCGCTGCGCGAACATACCGATCTCTCAGCCTCGATGCTGCGCAAGCTCGTGCTGATGAAACTCGAGGCGGTCGGTCTGCGCGGTGCGCGCGATCTGATGCCGAACGCGCTCTCGGGCGGAATGGCGCGTCGGGTCGCCCTCGCGCGTGCGATCGCGCTCGATCCGGACATGATCCTCTACGATGAGCCATTCACCGGACAGGACCCGATCTCGAAGGCGACCCTCGTCGCCTTGATTCGCCAACTCAACGACGCGGCCGCGTTGACCAGCATCCTGGTCTCGCACGACGTCATGGACACCCTCGCCATCGCCGACCACGTCTATGTCATCTCCCATGGCAAGGTGATCGCGCGGGGGACGCCAGAGGCGATCATGGCGGATCGCTCGGCCTGGGTGCGTCAGTTCATCGATGGCCTGCCCGACGGACCGGTGCACTTCCATTATCCAGCGCCGGAGCTGACCGAGGATCTGTTCACTCGGAGGAGCGTTTGATGCTGCTCGACGGACTCGCCCGACTCGGGCGCAGTGGAATTGGCGCGGCCGAGCGCTTGGGGCGCGCGCATCTGTTGCTGGGCGCCATGCTCATGGGCGCGGGGGAGGTGCTGCGCCGTCCCCGGCTGCTCTCGGCCCAACTCTACAATATCGGGGTGCTCTCGCTCCTCATCATCGGGGTGTCTGGCCTGTTCGTCGGCATGGTCCTGGGACTGCAGGGCTATATCACCCTGGTACAATTCGGCGCCGCCGAGAGTCTCGGGGTCGTGGTCGCGGCCGCGCTGGTGCGCGAGCTCGGCCCCGTGGTCACCGCCCTGCTGGTGGCCGGACGCGCCGGCTCGGCACTGACCGCCGAGATCGGGCTCATGAAGGCGACCGAGCAGCTCTCCGGACTCGAGATGATGGCGGTCGATCCAGTGCGGCGCATCCTGACCCCACGCTTCCTCGGCGGGATCATCGCCATGCCACTGCTCGCGGCCATCTTCAGCGCGGTCGGGGTGCTCGGCGGCTATTTCGTCGGCGTGGGTCTGCTGGGGGTCGATGCGGGCGCCTTCTGGAGCCAGATGCAGGCCAAGGTCGATTTCCAGGATGACATCCTCAATGGAGTGATCAAGAGCGTGGCGTTCGGCGTCGTGGTGACCTGGATCGCTCTCTTCCAAGGCTATGACACAGTCCCGACCTCGGAGGGCGTGAGCCGGTCCACGACCCGCTCGGTGGTCCACGCCGCGCTCGCGGTGCTCGGGTTGGATTTCGTTCTGACGGCTTTGATGTACGGGGACTGAGCGCATGGGCAGACAACGTGGTACCGAGATCCTGGTCGGCCTCTTCATGGCGGCTGGCTTCGTCGCACTCTTCTTTCTCGCGATGCAGGTCAGCAACCTGAGCGCCGGGGCCAGCACCGAGGGCTATCGGCTCACCGCGCGTTTCTCCAACGTCGGCAGCCTCAAGGTGCGCGCGCCGGTCACCATGGCGGGGGTGCGGATCGGACGGGTGGAGAGCGTGTCATTCGACAAGGACAGCTATGAGGCAGTGGTCACGCTGCGCATCGATCCATCGGTGGACAGCATCCCGGACGACACCTTCGCCAACATCTTCACGGCTGGACTGCTCGGAGAGCAATACGTGGGTCTGGAGCCGGGCGGTAGCCCGGATCATCTGCGCGACGGTGACACGATCGCCTACACCCAAGCGGCGCTCGTCCTGGAGCAGATGATCGGACAATTCCTATTCAATAGGGCTGGAGGCGATTGATGTCGATACGAGCGAGCGTACTGTTTCTGAGCGCACTGCTCGGGCTGGTGTCCACTGGGATCGTCCGAGGCTCGGTGGACGATGCCACCGAGTTGGTCAGACGCACCACGGACCGGATGCTGACCACACTGGAGGCGCGCCGCGCCGAGGTCGAGCGCAATCCCGCGCTGATCTATGGCATGATCGAGCGTGACGTGGCACCCCATTTCGATTTCGAGCGCATCACCCAGGGGGCGGTCGGCCAATCCTGGCGCTCGGCGACCGAGGCGCAGCGTCGCGCCCTGGTCAATGCCTTCAAACAGGTGCTGATTCGCACCTATGCGCGCTCGCTCATGAGCTACGCGGGCGAAACCATCCATTACTTACCGGTCAAGCCCGGCAACCGACCCTCGACCGTCACGGTCTCCACCGAGATCCGCGGGACGGGAGCGACCCCGATTCCGGTCGACTATCGCATGCTCAGCAGCGGGGGTGCCTGGAAGGTCTATGATGTCGTGATCAGTAATGCCAGCCTCGTGGGCAACTACCGCTCGGGTTTCAACGAGGAGGTCAGACGCAATGGGATCGATGGTCTCATTGCCAAGCTCGAGGAGATGAATCGGCGCGGTAGCAGCGAATGAGCGCGGCACATCTGACCTCGCACGGCCCCGGCTGCTTCAGCCTGGAGGGGCGCCTCGATTTCAGCACCGTGGCCCGCCTGGCGGTCTGCGGCGGCGAGCTGCTGCACGCGCAGACCGTCGTCGAAATCGATCTGGCGGGGGTCACCGCCGCCAACAGCGCCGGTCTGGCGTTACTACTGGAATGGCTCGACATGGCGCGGGCGCGCGGGGCGCGCTTGACCTACCGGAATCTGCCAGATTCGCTCGCGCGGCTCGCGCGCGTGTCGAATCTCGAATCAGTACTGCCACTCGCACCGCCACGGACCGCCTGAATGGATCAATTACTCATCACCGGCGGACGCCCACTGAAGGGCGCGATCCGTGCCTCCGGCGCGAAGAACGCCGCCCTCCCGATCCTCGCCGCGACACTCCTAGCCGATGGTCCGGTCAGGCTGAGCAACGTGCCGCGACTGCGCGACATCAGCACCACACTGAGATTGCTTGGCCATCTCGGCGCCCGCCTCACCACTCAGGAGGATCGATGCGTCCTGAGCGAGCCGGCCTCCCTGACCGACTTCGACGCGCCCTACGAGCTGGTCAAGACCATGCGCGCCTCGATCCTGGTCCTGGGTCCCCTGGTCGCCCGCTATGGCCGGGCCGATGTCTCGCTGCCGGGAGGCTGTGCCATCGGCGCGCGTCCGGTCAACCTGCATATCGATGGGCTCCGCGCCATGGGCGCCGAGATCGCCGTCGAGGGCGGTTACATCCGCGCCCGCGCTCAGCGTCTACGCGGCGCGCGTCTGGTGATGGAGCTGGTCTCGGTCACCGGGACCGAGAACCTGATGATGGCCGCGGCCCTCGCCCAGGGCGAGACCCTGATCGAGAATGCCGCCCGTGAGCCCGAGGTGATCGATCTGGCCGAGCTGCTGATCGCCCTGGGCGCGCGTATCGAAGGGGCCGGAACGGACCATATTCACATCCAAGGGGTCGAGCGCCTGGGCGGGGCGGACCATGTGATCATGCCCGACCGGATCGAGACCGGGACCTTTCTCGTCGCGGCGGCCATGACCGGCGGGAGCATCCGGGTCACCCACACCCGTCCGGACTGCCTGGATGCGGTGCTGCAGAAGCTGCGCGAGGCGGGGGCGACGATCACCACCGGTCCAGACTGGATCGAGCTCGACATGCAGGGGCGGCGCCCGCTGGCCGTCGACATCCATACCGCACCCCATCCGGCGTTTCCAACCGACATGCAAGCCCAATTCTGTGCACTGAACAGCATCGCCGAGGGCGTCGGAACCCTGACCGAGACGATCTTCGAGAACCGCTTCATGCACGTCCCGGAGCTCCAGCGCATGGGTGCCGACATCCGCATCGAGGGCAACGTCGCGATCTGTCGCGGGGTCGAGCGCCTGACCGCGGCACCGGTCATGGCGACCGATCTGCGTGCCTCGGCCGGCCTGGTGCTGGCGGCACTGGTCGCGCGTGGCGAGACACTCATCGACCGCATCTATCACCTCGATCGCGGGTATGAGACGATCGAGTCGAAACTATCGACCCTGGGAGCGGTGATCCGGCGTGTCTCCACGCGCGCCACGCCGACGCCAACATGAGCCGTGACGCCAGCCTGACCATCGCACTGTCGAAGGGCCGGATCTTCGATGAGACGCTGCCCTTGCTGGCCCACGCCGGGATTCGCCCGCTCGATGATCCCGCGACCAGTCGCAAGCTGATCTTGGAGACCAACCAGCCTCGGGTGCGTCTGCTGATCATCCGCGCGAGCGACGTGCCGACCTATGTTCAGTACGGTGCGGCCGATGTGGGCGTGTCCGGCAAGGATGTCTTGCTCGAGCAGGGTGGCGAGGGACTCTACGAGCCGCTGGATCTGCGCATCGCGCGCTGTCGCCTGATGGTCGCGGGGCGCCCAGGCGTCGCGCCACCGAGCACGCGGCGGCTGCGGATCGCGACCAAGTATGTCAAGAGCGCCGCGCGCCATTATGCCGCCAAGGGCGAGCAGGTCGAGTTGATCAAGCTCTATGGATCGATGGAGCTGGCCCCGCTGGTGGGGCTCGCGGATCGCATCGTCGACCTCGTCGAGAGCGGCAACACACTCAAGGCGAACGGTCTGGTCCCGCTCGAGCACATCGCCGACATCAGCTCGCGATTGGTGGTCAACAAGGCGGCCTGGAAGATGAAACATGATACGGTCACCGTCTTGCTGGACGCCTTGCGCGAGGCGGTCGAGCAACGTGCCAAGCGAACCCCTGTTGCGGTCCCCACGGGTGGGCCGGGGAGTCAATAACCATGAGTATCGTCAGACGTCTCTCGACCCTTGACCGGGACTTTGACGCCGCCCTCGAGCAGTTGCTGGCCTGGGACGCGGTCGCGGATGACCAGGTCCAGCGCACGGTCGCCGACATCATCCGTCAGATCCGCGCCCAGGGCGACACCGCGCTACTCGACTATACCCAGCGCTTCGACCGCTGGTCTCCCGCCGGTGCGGCCGCCCTGGAGATCCCGCGACCACGGCTCGCGGCGGCCTGGGAGCGGATCCCGGCGGCTCAACGCGAAGCGTTGGAGGTCGCGGCCAAGCGCATTCGTGCCTATGCCGAGCATCAAAAGGTCACTGATTGGGCCTATACCGAAGCCGACGGCACCCTGCTCGGTCAGCAGGTGACACCACTGGACCGGGTCGGGCTCTATGTCCCAGGCGGCAAGGCGGCCTATCCATCCTCGGTCCTGATGAACGCGATCCCGGCCAAGGTCGCGGGGGTCGGCGAGCTGATCATGGTGGTTCCCACCCCGGATGGCGAGCTCAACGATCTGGTGTTGGCCGCCGCGCACATCGCGGGCACGGACCGCGCCTTCGCGATCGGAGGGGCACAAGCGGTGGCGGCACTCGCCTATGGCACCGCGACCATCCCGGCGGTCGACAAGATCGTCGGGCCCGGCAACATCTATGTGGCGACCGCCAAACGGGCGGTCTTCGGACAGGTCGGGATCGACATGGTCGCTGGCCCCTCCGAGATTCTCGTCGTCTGTGATGGACAGACGGATCCGGACTGGATCGCCATGGATCTCTTCTCTCAGGCCGAGCACGACGAGGACGCACAGTCCATCCTGGTGAGCTGGGATGCCCGCTTCCTCGACCAAGTGGCCGACAGCATCGAGCGGCTGCTGCCGACCATGGAACGCGAGGCGATCATCGGGGCCGCCCTGCGCGCGCGCGGCGCGCTCATCCAGGCCCGCGACCTGGATGAAGCGATCGCGGTCGCCAACCAGGTCGCCCCGGAGCATCTGGAGCTCTCGGTCGCCGACCCACAATCCATCGTTGGACGCATCCGTCATGCGGGGGCCATCTTCATGGGCCGTTATACCGCCGAGGCCATCGGTGACTATTGCGCCGGGCCGAACCATGTGCTGCCGACCTCGCGCACCGCGCGCTTCTCCTCGCCATTGGGGGTCTACGATTTCCAAAAGCGCTCCAGCCTCATCATGGCCTCGGCGGCCGGAGCATCGCGGATGGGCGAAACCGCGTCGATCCTCGCCCGCGGCGAGGGCCTGACGGCGCACGCGCGCTCGGCCGAATATCGTCATGAATGATCTGATCGCCCGGCTCGTGCGGTCCGATATCCGTGCACTGAAGGCCTATCATGTCCCGGACTCGACCGGAATGATCAAGCTCGATGCCATGGAGAACCCCCATGGCTGGCCCGAGCCGGTGATCGGCGAGTGGCTCGCTGGACTCGCCGGGATCGCCCTCAACCGTTATCCGGATCCACAGGGTCAGCAGGTCCAGCAGACCTTGCGCGAGTCGATGGAGATCCCGCCCGATATGGCCTTGCTCTTGGGCAACGGCTCGGACGAGCTCATCGAGCTGCTGCTCCTGAGCATCGCCAAGCCTGGTCGCAAGGTGCTCTCGGTCGATCCTGGATTCGTGATGTATCGCATGATCGCCGGCATCGCCGGTCTGGATTATGTCGGTGTGCCACTGCGCCCGGATGACTTCTCGATCGACCTGCCCGCACTCCTCGAGGCGATCGAGCGCGAACAGCCGGCGCTGATCTTTCTCGCCTACCCCAACAACCCGACGGGGAATCGTTTCGACTCGGACGACGTGGTCCGTATCATCGAGGCTGCCCCTGGATTGGTTGTGATCGACGAGGCCTATTCACCATTCACCGACTGCAGCTTCCTGGGTCTGTTGGGCGATTGGCCGAATCTGCTGGTGCTGCGCACACTCTCCAAGATGGGCCTGGCCGCGCTGCGACTCGGTTACCTCGTCGGGCCGCCGGCCTGGATCGCGGAGATCGACAAGGTCCGTCTCCCGTACAACATCAATTCGCTCACCCAATACTCGGCCGCCTTCGCCTTGCGTCACAAGCCGATGCTCGATGAACAGGCCCGCGCCATTCGTGCCGAGCGGCAGCATCTGCTCAAGGATCTGGCGCGCTTGGATGCGCTCCACCCCTATCCGAGCGAGGCCAATTTCATTCTCTTTCGCGTGGCCGATGGCCGTGCCGACGCCATCTTCCATGGCTTGAAGGAGCGCGGAATCCTCATCAAGAACCTCAATGGCTCGCACCCACTCCTGCAGGATTGTCTGCGCGTGACCGTCGGCCTGCCGGAGGAAAACCAGGCGTTTCTCGCCGCACTGAGCGCCCTGACCAGCTGACCGAGCGCCCGCCTCGGGGCGATCATCACAGCGACTGCGCGCGACTCGACCGAGCGCGTACGCGCCACAGCCGCATCGGCATCCATCGAGCCTCGGCGAGAGGGGTTGCGCCAGCGCTCGGCATGATCGGGGCGGCGCAAGCCGATCGACACCAGCCTCGCGCGGCAACGAAAAAGCCCCGCGCAGAGGCGGGGCTCGACTGCTCCGATGGGAGACGATCGACGGGCTTACATCATGCCCATGTCGCCCATACCACCCATGCCGCCACCGCCGGCCGGCATCGGGCTCTCATCCTTCGGCTCCTCGGCGACCATGGCCTCGGTGGTGATCATGAGACCAGCGACCGAAGCGGCGTTCTGCAGGGCCGAGCGGGTCACCTTGGTGGGATCCAGGATACCCATGTCGACCATGTCACCGTACTCGCCATTGGCGGCATTGTAGCCGAAGTTGCCGCTCCCCTCGAGGACCTTGTGCAGGACCACGGAGGGCTCGTCACCCGCGTTCGCGACGATCTGACGCAGCGGCTCCTCCATGGCGCGGCGCGCGATGGTGATGCCGACATCCTGATCGTGATTGGCTCCCTTGATGTCCTTGACCGCGGTCTGGGCGCGCACCAGCGCGACGCCACCGCCGGGCACGATGCCTTCCTCGACCGCCGCGCGGGTGGCGTGCAGGGCGTCCTCGACGCGCGCCTTCTTCTCCTTCATCTCGATCTCGGTGGCGGCACCGACCTTGATCACCGCCACGCCACCGGCCAGCTTGGCCAGACGCTCCTGGAGCTTCTCGCGGTCGTAGTCGGAGGTGGTCTCCTCGACTTGGGCGCGGATCTGCTCGCAGCGTGACTTGATGTCGATCTCGGAGCCGGCGCCGTCGATGATGGTGGTCTCGTCCTTGCCGACCTGGATCTTCTTGGCGGTGCCCAGATCAGTGAGGGTCGCCTTCTCGAGCGACAGACCCACCTCCTCGGAGATGACAGTCGCGCCGGTGAGGATGGCGATATCCTGCAGCATGGCCTTGCGCCGATCGCCGAAGCCGGGCGCCTTGACCGCGCAGACCTTGACGATACCACGCAGGGTGTTGACCACCAGGGTGGCCAGGGCCTCACCCTCGACGTCCTCGGCGACGATCAGGAGCGGACGGCCAGCCTTGGCGACCGCTTCCAGCACCGGCAAGAGCTCGCGGATGTTGGAGATCTTCTTGTCGTGCAGCAGGATGTAGGGATCATCCAACTCGGCACTCTGACTCTGCTGGTTGTTGATGAAATAGGGCGAGAGGTAGCCGCGGTCGAACTGCATGCCCTCGACCACGTCGAGCTCATTGTGCAGCGAGGTGCCATCCTCGACCGTGATGACGCCTTCCTTGCCGACCTTCTCCATCGCCTCGGCGATGATCTGACCAACTGAATCGTCCGAGTTGGCCGAGATGGTCCCGACCTGGGCGATCGCCTTGTTCTCGGTGCAGGGCTTGGACAGACCGGCGAGCTCGGCGACCGCGGCCTCGACCGCCTTGTCGATGCCGCGCTTGAGATCCATCGGGTTCATGCCGGCGGCCACCGCCTTGAGACCCTCGCGGACCATCGCCTGGGCCAGGACGGTGGCGGTGGTGGTGCCGTCACCAGCGATGTCGGAGGTGTGCGAGGCAACCTCCTTGACCATCTGGGCGCCCATGTTCTCGAACTTGTCCTTGAGCTCGATCTCCTTGGCGACCGAGACGCCGTCCTTGGTGACGGTCGGGGCGCCGAACGACTTCTCCAGCACCACGTTGCGGCCCTTGGGGCCTAGGGTGACCTTCACGGCATTGGCGAGGACGTTCACGCCCTCCATCATGCGGGCACGGGCTTCACCGCCGAACTTGACATCTTTGGCACTCATGGTGTCATTCCTCGATTCAGGATCAATAGGGTGTTGAGCCACGCGGCCCAGATCGGGATGGCGCGGCTCGCGAGACGGAGCGGATCAAGCCATGCGGACTCGACCCGACGGGTTCGGGATCAGGACGGCATCAGGATTCGATCACACCCATGATGTCTTCTTCGCGCATCACCAGGAATTCTTCGCCATCGAGCTTGACCTCGGTGCCGGAATACTTGCCGAACAGGACACGGTCGCCGACCTTGACGTCGAGCGGACGGCTCTCGCCGCTGTCGAGAATCTTGCCCTTGCCGACGGCGATGATCTCGCCCTGGATCGGCTTCTCGGTCGCGCTATCGGGGATCACGATACCGCCCGCGGTCTTACGCTCTTCTTCCATCCGGCGAACGACGACGCGGTCGTGCAGGGGGCGAATCTTCATCGGTGGTCTCCTCATGCGATTGACGGGTTGGGTGAGCGCCGAGTCGGCCCGCGCAAGACCGATCTGTTAGCACTCGACTAAAAGGAGTGCTAATAGTAGAGCCTTGTCGTCATCTGTCAAGGGTTGAGGAGTGTTCATCAATGGCGCCAGCCTGGCGTGGGCACCTCGCCAGCGTGCGCACCCGTCACCGGCATCAGGGATCCTCACGCCGATATTCGCCCTCGATCATCCGCGACGCCGTCGGATTCGACTCGGGCGATCCGCGGTGATGCGCCGGGATCACTCGGACATAGCGCCGGATGATGAGCTGGCGCACGAGCGGAATCAGCAGCATGAACCCGACGGCATCGGTCAGGAAGCCGGGCAGGAGCAGGAAGAGTCCGGCCACGATGAGCAGTGCCCCGTCCATCATCTCCAATGCCGGGAGCTCGCCGCGATCGGCCATCTCACGGACCCGCAGCAACAGGCCGAAACCCTGGTGACGCACCAGCCAGGTGCCGATGACCGCGGTGAGGATCGCCAGCGCGATGGTGGGTAGGGCGCCGATCTCGGCGCCCACCTCGATCAGGATATAGATCTCGATCAAGGGAAGCCCGATGATCAGAGCAAGCAAGATGAACAGCGGCATGTGAGCAGACTCCAGGGTCGGTGGATCGAGCGGCGCCTGCCGATCCCGGCCGTGTCAGGTCGGGCTGGCGCCGCGGGTGCTCGCACACTCCACGACTCCGGATCGGCGCGCCCCCCAAGCGCAGGGGATCGGGTACGCAAGCGGGTCAGCCGGCATTCTAGCCCATCGCAAAATCCTTGCATGCTGAATGGCTTTGCGACTCAACTGTTTTTTCCGGCTTGATTGGATCGATCAATTCGGCAATCCTCTTGTCTCACCTTGTCTCATCGAGCCGATCGACCCCGCACCCTGACACGCATGAGCGCGAGCCATCGTTTGATCCTGAGCACCTGTCCCGATGAATCGACCGCGCGCCGCATCGCGGTGACGCTGGTGGAAGAGCGGCTGGCCGCCTGTGTGAACCTGCTGCCCGGCATCACCTCGGTGTATCGTTGGGAGGGTCGCATCCATCAGGATGCCGAGGTCCTGCTCGTGCTCAAGACTCCGCTGGAGCGCGTCCTGATGCTGACCGAGCGTCTGAGAGACTTACATCCGTACGACGTTCCCGAAATCATCGCGGTCCCCATCACCGAGGGACTGCCCGCTTATCTGAACTGGATGACGACATGCACCGATCGAGACGACTGATGGCCCGCGCCGGCGCGTCCGCGCCGACTGTCGGGTGGCTCACGCTGGCCCTGATCTGGCTGATCACGCTGGGGCTGGCGCGGCCGGTCGGCGCCGCGGATGATTTCCTGCGGCCGGAGCAGGCCTTCCAACCTTCGGTCGAGGCCGCCGGTCCAGACGCGGTGCGCGTGCGCTGGGAGATCGCCGAGGGCTACTATCTCTATCAAAGTCGACTCGGCTTCACGAGCCAGACCCCCGGTATCGAGATCGGTGAACCCCAGTTGCCCGAGGCGACCGTCAAGAACGATGAGCACTTCGGACGGGTGGAGATCTATCGCGACCAGCTGGAGGTCCTGCTGCCGATCAAGCAGACCGCCGGACCAGTCGCCGAGCTGACCCTCGAATTGGGCTCGCAAGGCTGCGCGGACGCCGGTCTCTGCTATCCGCCGCAGCGCCAACAGCTGCGGGTCGCGCTGCCGTCTCCACCCGCCGTCACCGCGGTGCGCGCGGCGCTCGCCGAGCCCCAGGCGACCCTGACGAATGCGGGTGGACTCGGCCAGTCATTGGGCCTCGGCGCGGATGACGACATCTTGACGGCCGAGCAGGCCTTTCAATTCAGCAGCATGGTCGAGGGGCCCGATCGGGTCCGCTTGACCTGGGAGATTGCGCCCGGCACCTATCTCTACAGCCATCTGCTCGAGATCACCCTGGAGGAGCAGGACGCGGTCGCGATCGCGCCATTCGAGCGGCCGCCCGGCACCATCAAGACCAACTCGATCCTCCCGGATGGCAGCATCGGGGATGTCGAGGTCTATCATGAGCGCGTCGAGCTGATGCTCCCGCTGCTGCGCGGCGACCGCGCCCCGACCGAGGCAGTTCTGATCGTGGCCTATCAGGGCTGCGCCGAGATCGGAATCTGCTATCCGCCGCAAACCCAGCGCGTCACACTCGCACTGCCCGAGGCATCGACGATCTCGGCGCGACCGAGCCTGGAGGCGGCCGCGCCCACCGTGGGTACCGACGTCGAGCCCGTCTCCGAGCAAGACCGCATCGCCGCGGTCCTGGCCAATAGCAGTCTGTGGGTGGTGATCGCCGCCTTCTTCGGTTTCGGCCTGTTGCTCGCCTTCACCCCCTGCGTCTTTCCCATGATCCCGATCCTCTCGGGCATCATCGCCGGACAGGGCGGCGGCATCACGACCCGCAAGGCGTTCGTGCTGTCGTTGGTCTATGTCCTGGCCATGGCCTTGACCTACACGCTCGTCGGGGTGTTGGCGGGTCTCTTCGGGGCGAACCTGCAGGCGGCCTTCCAGAATCCCTGGATCCTGAGCACCTTCGCGTTGGTCTTCGTGCTGCTGGCGCTGTCGATGTTCGGCTTCTACGATCTGCAGCTGCCGTCCAGCCTGCAATCCAAGCTGGCCGAGCTCAGCAATCGACAAGAAGGAGGAACCCTGATCGGGGTGGCCATCATGGGCCTACTCTCCGCGCTCATCGTCGGCCCATGCGTCGCCCCGCCGCTGTTCGGCGCGCTGATCTACATCAGCCAAACCGGGGATGCACTGCTCGGCGGGGTCGCGCTGTTCGCCCTGAGCATGGGCATGGGGGCACCATTGATCGCCATCGGTACCTCGGCCGGCAAGCTGCTGCCGCGTGCCGGGGCCTGGATGGACGCGGTCAAGGCGGTCTTCGGCGTCGCCCTGCTGGGCGTGGCCATCTTCATGCTGGAGCGCATCCTGCCAGCGGCGCTCGCGATGCTCCTCTGGGGTCTGTTGCTGATCTGCTCGGCAGTCTACATGGGCGCACTGAGCCAACTCGCACCGCACGCCAGCGGCTGGCGCACGCTGTGGAAAGGCTTGGGAGTCTTCTTGCTGATCTATGGCGCGCTGATGCTGGTCGGCGCGGCGGCCGGGGGCAAGGATACACTGCAGCCGCTGCGCGGCCTGGTCGGCGGTGGCGGCGCGACGACGAGCGCGGCCGTCTTCACGCGCGTGAAGACGGTCGAGGATCTGGACCGCGAGATCCTCAAGGCGAGCGCGCTGGGCAAGCCGGTCATGCTGGATTTCTACGCCGACTGGTGCGTGACCTGCAAGGAGCTGGAGCGTTACACCTTCAGCGACCCGGCCGTGATCAGCGAGATGGGCCGCTTCGTCCTGCTCAAGGCCGACGTGACCGCGAACGACGCCGCCGATCAGGCCTTGATGCAGGGGCGGTTCGGCATCCCTGGACCGCCAGCGATCCTCTTCTTCGACACCGCCGGCAATGAGCTCAAGGGCTACCGACTGGTCGGCTTCAAGCCGGCCGCGGCCTTCGTCGAACATCTGCGTCGGGCCGCTCCATGAGCGTCTGGCGCATCGCGCTGGTGGTGCTGCTGGCGGGTGTCATGAGTATCGGCACGGCGATCCTCGGTCAGCGCTGGCTCGACAATGCCGCCACACGCAACGGCTCCGCCGAGCGTGGCACGAGCCAGCGCCAGATCCTGCCCGAGCTGAGCCTGCTCGACCTCGATGGGCGTCCGGTCGAGAGCCACGAATGGGCGGGAAAGATCGTCATCCTCCACTATTGGGCAACCTGGTGCCCGCCCTGCGTGCGCGAGCTGCCGCTCCTCATCGAGACCCAAGCACGACTCGGTGATGGCATTCAGATCGTCGGCATCGCGGTCGATCGTCGCGAGGACGTCGTCTCCTTCATCGCGAGCACCCCGATCAACTATCCCATCCTGATCGCCGATCCCGCGGCCATGGCACTCTCCAAGCAGCTCGGCAACCGACTCGAGACCCTGCCCTTCACGGTGATCTTCGATCGCGGCGGACGGCGCGTCTTCAGTCGGGCCGGCGAGGTCACGGCAGCCACCCTGGATGCGCAGCTGGCGGGGCTGAGCGGTGACTAGACCCGCGTCATCTGGCCTAGGGTCTGCCCTAACTGGACAAGATCGCGCAAAATCAGCACAATTCGCGCGGATTCACCGCTGATGCGCACATGGCAATCGCAGTGACCCCAATGACCCGCAGCAATGAGCGATGTGACCAATGGCCGCGATCCTGGTCCTGAACGGACCGAACCTCAATCTACTCGGCGCCCGCGAGCCAGGCCACTACGGGCACGCGACCCTCGCCGAGATCGAGAAGGCGCTGCAACAGATGGCAGGCGCCGAGGGGTTGACACTCGAGCTGGTACAGAGCAATGCCGAGCATGTCCTGATCGATGCCATCCATCGCGCCGCGATCGAGCAGGTCCGCTTCATCATCTTCAACCCGGCCGCCTTCACGCACACCAGCGTCGCGCTGCGCGATGCGCTGCTTGCGGTCGGGATCCCGTTCATCGAGGTCCATCTGTCCAACGTCCATGCCCGGGAGCCGTTCCGCGCGCACTCCTATTTCTCCGACATCGCTGTCGGCGTGATCAGCGGACTCGGGGCGGAAGGCTATCTGCTCGCCCTGCGTGCCGCCGTCAGTCGCTTGTCGCAAGCCCAATTGCATGAGAGTCAATGACCATGGATATCCGCAAGGTAAAAAAGCTGATCGAGTTGTTGGAGCAATCCGACGTGGCGGAGATCGAGATCCACGAGGGAGAGGAGTCGGTGCGCATCAGCCGTCATGGCAGTGGCGCCATGCCCGTCTACATGCCGCAAGCCATGCCCATGCCCGCCGGGGTGGCGTCAGCCGCTCCCGCATTGGCCGAGAGCAGCGCCGAGGACGAGGTCGAGGAGATCAGCGGCGAGATCGTGCGCTCACCGATGGTCGGAACCTTCTATCGCTCCCCGTCGCCTGGCTCGAAGGCGTTCGTCGAGGAGGGTCAGAGCGTCAAGCCCGGTGATACACTCTGCATCATCGAGGCCATGAAGATCCTCAACCAGATCGAATGCGAGCAAGGCGGCAAGGTCAAGCGGATCTTGGTCGAGAACGGTCAACCGGTCGAGTACAACCAGCCCTTGTTCATCATCGAATGAGTGCCGCGCTCGGCTCGATCATCGCGCCCAGCCGCGCCACGGGCATCCGGTTTCACCCAGCGAAGATATCCTCAACATGGCTGCTATGATCGAGAAGGTTCTGATTGCGAACCGGGGCGAGATCGCCCTGCGGATCCTGCGCGCCTGTCGCGAGCTCGGCATCAAGACGGTCGCGGTGCATTCGGAGGCCGATCGCGACCTCAAGCACGTGCTGCTGGCCGACGAATCAGTCTGTATCGGACCACCGCCCTCGCTGCATAGCTATCTCAATGTCCCGGCCATCATCAGCGCCGCCGAAGTCACCGACACGGTGGCCGTCCATCCTGGCTATGGCTTTCTCTCTGAGAACGCTGATTTCGCGGAGCGGGTGGAACGCTCGGGCTTCATCTTCATCGGACCGCGCCCCGAGACCATCCGCTTGATGGGCGACAAGGTTTCGGCGATCCAGGCCATGCGTGCCGCCGGCGTGCCATGCGTGCCAGGCTCCGACGGACCGCTCGACGACGACAAGAAACGCACGCTCGAGTTGGCCCGCGCGATCGGTTATCCGGTCATCATCAAGGCCTCCGGCGGTGGTGGGGGGCGCGGGATGCGCGTCGTGCATTCCGAGGCCACGCTTCTGAATGCCATCTCATTGACCCGGGCCGAGGCCGCCGCGGCCTTCAACAACGACATGGTCTACATGGAGAAGTACCTGGAAAACCCCCGACATGTCGAATTCCAGGTGCTTGCCGACCAGCACGGCAACGCCATCCATCTCGGCGAGCGTGACTGCTCGATGCAGCGTCGTCATCAGAAGGTGGTCGAAGAGGCGCCCGCCCCCGGCATCAGCGAGGCCCAGCGCCGCGAGATCGGTGAGCGCTGCGCCGAGGCCTGTCGGACCATCGGCTATCGCGGCGCCGGCACCTTCGAGTTCCTCTACGAGAATGGCTGTTTCTACTTCATCGAGATGAACACCCGGGTCCAGGTCGAGCATCCGGTGACCGAGATGATCACGGGCGTGGACATCGTCAAGGAGCAGATCCTCATCGCCGCTGGCGATCAGCTGCGTTATCGACAAGAGGACATCTCGATCCGCGGGCATGCCGTGGAATGTCGGATCAACGCCGAGGACTCCGAGACCTTCATGCCCAGCCCGGGCAAGATCACCGAGTTTCATGCACCGGGCGGCCCTGGCGTCCGGCTCGAGACCCACATCTATTCCGGATACACGGTCCCGCGTTACTACGACTCCATGATCGGCAAGCTGATCACCCACGGCGAGGACCGCGAATCCGCCATCGCCCGCATGTGCAATGCCTTGCGCGAGACCGTGATCGACGGCATCAGCACCAACATCAAGCTGCAACGCTCGATCATGAAGGATGGTGCATTCCTCGCTGGCGGCGCCAATATCCACTATCTCGAGAAAAAGCTCGGACTCTGACCAGAGCGACGCACACGAGCCCCACGGGCTTCAAGCACGGCACAGCCGTGGACGGTGGACGGCATCCGGCCTCGTCGCCGCCCTTGACTCGCGCCTCCATTCACGCGTCCAGCCCACGGCGAGAAACCCAACAACCATGCACACAGGCGACACGGTACCCCATCACAGCAGACCAACGCAGCGATCGGGCCGGGCGTGCGCGCCGCGCCTCGACCTGACAGCGCGGGTTCGGCGAGCGTTCCACTGATGCCCTGGCTGCAACTCTCCATCGAGATCCCGAAGAGCGCCGCCGAGCGGATCAGTGACTGGCTGGAATCAGCGGGGGCACTGTCGGTCACCTACACCGACGCAGGCGACGAGCCACAGCTCGAGCCGGCGCCTGGCGAGACACCACTCTGGTCGCGGATCATCGTCACGGCACTCTTCGAGGACGACAGCGAGAGCGCGGCACGGGTCGGTGAGCTCGCGCGCCAGCTTGGAGCACATCCTGGCGCGACACCACGGATCGATCGGATCGCCGATCAGGTCTGGGAGCGGGTCTGGCTCGACACCTTCAAGCCGACGCGTTTCGGCAGGCGTCTGTGGATCTGTCCACAAGGTCAAGCCGCGGGTGATCCGGACGCCGTCGTGGTCACACTGGATCCGGGACTGGCCTTCGGAACGGGGCATCATCCAACGACGGCACTCTGTCTGGAATGGCTCGACGGGACGGATCTCGCGGGCAAGACGGTGCTCGATTATGGTTGCGGCTCGGGAATCCTCGCGATCGCGGCGCTGCGACTCGGCGCCGCGCGCGCCATCGCCATCGACCATGATCCCCAGGCACTGACGGCGACGCGCGCGAACGCCCTGGCCAATCAGGTCGCCGAGCGCATCCTCATCCAGACACCGGCCGATCCACAGGCCACGCCAGTCGATCGTGTCGTCGCCAACATCCTGGCCGGCCCCCTCATCACGCTCGCCCCACGGTTGATCGCCGCGCTGCGTCCGGGCGGGCGAATGGCGCTCTCTGGCGTGCTCCAGGAGCAGGTCGAGTCGGTCAGCCAAGCCTACGCCGCGGCGCTCCTGCTCGACCCGCCGCGCGTGCGCGAGGACTGGGCGCTGATCAGCGGCAGCCGTCGCTGATCGCGCCCGCGTCTGTCGGCACGACCTCGACCAGCCCCATGCCCACGCCCTTCGCGATCGGCCCGCATCGATTCGAGACCAACCTGATCCTGGCGCCGATGGCGGGGATCAGCGACCGGCCGTTTCGCGCACTCTGCCGCCGTCTCGGCGCTGGGACCACGGTCGCCGAGATGGTGTCCGCAAGCACCGCGCTCTGGGCGACCCCCAAATCGGCTCGACGGCTCGACTATCGAGGAGAGTCCGGGCCAGTCTGGGCGCAGATCGTCGGCGCCGACCCACTGGCGATGGCGCGCGCGGCACGCGCCAGCGTCGACCTAGGCGCCGACATCATCGACATCAACATGGGTTGTCCGGCCAAGAAGGTCTGCAAACAGGCCGCCGGCGCGGCGCTGCTGCGCGATGAGTCATTGGTCGGGCGCATCCTCGCGGCCGTGGTCGCCGCCGTCACGGTGCCGGTGACGCTCAAGATCCGCACCGGCTGGTCGCCGCAGACCCGCAATGCCGCGCGGATCGCCGCGCTCGCCTACGACGCTGGCATCGCCGCCTTGACCGTGCATGGGCGCACCCGCTCCTGCGGCTACGCGGTCCCCGCGGAGTACGAGACGCTGCGCGAGATCCGCTCCAGTATCCCGATCCCGCTGATCGCCAATGGCGACATCACCACCCCCGCACGGGCCAAAGCGGTCCTGCACGCCACCGGCGCCGATGCTATCATGATCGGGCGCGCGGCCCGAGGCCGCCCTTGGATCTTCCGGGACATCGCCGCTTTCCTCGATACGGGCATCCTGCCGGCCGAGCCTCCACCCGACTGGATCCTGGCACTGCTGCGCGAGCACCTGGAGTCCATTTACCACTTTTACGGCGCCTCCGCGGGGGTGCGCATCGCGCGCAAGCACATCGCCTGGTACAGCCATCATCTGCCAGGCGCCGCATCATTCAGGGACACGATCAACCGGATCGAGACCCCCGCCGAGCAGTTGGCGCGCGTCGCGGCCTTCTTCGAGCGCCGCCTTGAGATGGAGACCCGAGCCGCATGAAGACAACCAGCCCGGACCCTGTCACCGAACCGATCGCCTCCGGTCCGGGTCTCGCCAAGACCGATGGCAACGATCCATTGAGCAAATCCGTGCGTGATGCCCTGTGCTTTTATCTCGACAACATGGGAGGACACGAGGTGACCGATCTGTACGCACTCGTCATGGAAGAGGTCGAGCGTCCACTCTTCGAAACGGTCATGGCACACACCAACGGCAATCTCAGCCAAGCCGCGAAGATGCTCGGCATGACCCGGGCGACACTGCGCAAACGGCTCGTCCTGCGCGGGATCGCACGGGCCAAGGGCTGACACACCTCCACCACATGGTTTCACAGTCAGGTTGAGCGTCATGCAGACCATTCACCGCGCACTCATCAGTGTCTCCGACAAGACCGGACTCGTCGACTTCGCGCGGGCGCTCGCCGCCCGCGGGGTCGAGATCATCTCCACCGGCGGGACCTCGCAGCTGCTCACCGAGCAGGAGATCCCGGTCATCGAGGTCTCGGAGTACACCGGTTTTCCCGAAATGATGGATGGTCGGGTCAAGACCCTGCACCCCCGCATCCATGGGGGGATCCTCGGACGCCGCGGATTGGACGAACGGGTGATGCGCGAGAACGGCATCAAGCCCATCGATCTGGTCGTGGTCAATCTCTATCCATTCGAGCAGACGGTGGCGGATCCGGGCTGCGACCTGGCCACCGCGATCGAGAACATCGATATCGGTGGGCCGACCCTGTTGCGCGCCGCGGCCAAGAATCATGCGAGCGTGACCGTGGTGGTCGACCCGGCGGACTATCCACGGATCATCGCCGCACTCGCCGAGCAGGGCGGGGTGAGCGACGCATTGCGCTTGGATCTGGCGGTCAAGGTCTTCGAGCACACCGCCCGTTACGATGGGGCCATCGCCAACCATCTCGGCTCGCGTCTGCCCGACGCTCGGCCGGGTGACTTCCCGCGCACCATGAGTCTGCAATTCACACGCAAGCAGACGATGCGCTACGGTGAGAATCCGCATCAACGCGCGGCCTTCTACGTCGAGTCGGGCAAGCTGGAGACCAGTGTCGCGACCGCTCGCCAGCTGCAAGGCAAGGAGCTGTCCTACAACAACATCGCGGACACGGACGCGGCACTGGAATGTGTCAAGCAGTTCCACGAGGGACCGGCCTGTGTCATCGTCAAGCATGCCAACCCTTGTGGCGTCGCCTTGGGCGCGAACCTCCTCGAGGCCTATGAGCGGGCCTACAGCACGGATCCGGAATCGGCCTTCGGCGGCATCATCGCCGTCAACCAAGCGCTCGACGAGGCGACCGCGCAGCGGATCATCGAGCGTCAGTTCGTCGAGGTGATCATTGCCCCGGCGGTCTCCGAGGCGGCGCGCGGGATCATCGCGGCCAAGCAGAACGTGCGGCTGCTCGAATGCGGCGAATGGAGCAGCGAGCTCGTCGATCGACTCGATTTCAAGCGCATCAATGGTGGTCTACTGGTACAGGATGCCGATCTGCGCCTGACCGAAGCGATCCGCACCGTCACCGCCCGCGCCCCGACCGAGCAAGAGCTGGCCGACCTGCTCTTCACCTGGCGGGTGGCCAAGCTCGTCAAGTCCAACGCCATCGTCTACGGCCGCGACGCCATGACCATTGGGGTCGGAGCAGGCCAGATGAGCCGGGTCAACTCGGCGCGCATCGCCGCCATCAAGGCCGAGCAGGCCGGTCTGGCGGTCGCCGGGGCGGTCATGGCGTCGGATGCCTTCTTCCCCTTCCGCGACGGCATCGACCAGGCGGCGGCGGCGGGCATCACGGCCGTCATCCAGCCCGGTGGATCCATGCGCGACGAGGAGGTCATCGCCGCCGCCGACGCCCACGGGATGGCGATGGTCTTCACCGGGATGCGCCATTTTCGTCACTGATTCCTGCTTGACGGCCGAGCCTGCCATGGGTTGGCTCGGCCGCCTGGCGTCGACCACCTGTCACCCACCAGCGCGGATCCACCATGACGATCCATCCTACCGCCATCATCGAGGACGGCGCGCTCGTACACGAGACCGCCAGCATCGGGGCCTATTCGATCATCGAGTCCGGGGCCGTCATCGGCCCGGGCTGCCGCATCGACTCCTGCGTGCGGATCTTCGGCGTGACCCACATGGGCGCCCACAACCGGGTCTGTCATGGCGCCACGATCGGAGCCGAGCCACAGGATCTGGGGTTTCGTCCCGAGTCCGCGCGCCCCTTGATCATCGGTGACCACAACCACTTCAAGGAGTCGGTGAACATCAGCTGCGGCTGCAAGACCGCGGCCGGGACGCGGATCGGCAGTCACAATTATCTGATGGCCTTCGCCCATGTCGGTCATGACAGCGTCATGGGCGACCACAATATCTTCGCCAACACCGCAACCCTGGGTGGTCATGTCGAGATCGGGAACCGCACCTTCCTCTCCGGTCATGTTGCCATCCACCAATTCTGTCGAGTCGCCGATTTCGTGATGGTCTCGGGCGGCACCTCGGTGACTCAGGATGTTCCACCCTTCGTCCTGGTCGATGGTCATCGCGCGCGCTATCTGGGGCTGAATGTCGTGGCCCTGCGGCGCGCCGGTTTCTCGCAAGAGCAGCGCAATCAGATCAAGGCGGTCTACCGCCTGGTCTTTCGCTCCGGGCTGCGCTTGGCCGAGGCACTGGTGCGCGCCGAGCAGGAGTATCCCGGGCCCGAGACCCGACAGATCGTGCAATTCATCGAGTCGAGCCGACGCGGTATCGTCTCCTTCAATTGACCCGAGCCGCCCTGATCGCGGCGCGCCAGGCTGGCATCAGTCGGCGTCACGACCAGGGTCAAGACGGCTCGACACCGGTAACAGCGATCGGTCCGGCCCCAGCGTGCGGGCGCTTGACCGAGGGGAAGCATCGAACATGAAGATCCTGATCATCGGCGCGGGCGGACGCGAGCATGCCTTGGCCTGGAAGGTGGCCCGTTCACCGCTCGTCGAGCATGTCTACGTGGCCCCCGGCAATGGCGGCACGGCGCGCGAGCCCAAGGTCGAGAACTTGCCGATCGCCGCCGAGGAGATCCCGGCGTTGGTGCGTTTCGCGCGCGAGCAGTCGATCGCGCTGACCATCGTTGGTCCCGAGGCGCCACTGGTCGCCGGACTCGTCGACGCCTTCACCGCCGCCGGTCTGGCCTGTTTCGGTCCATCGCAAGCCGCCGCGCAGCTCGAGGGATCGAAGGCATTCACCAAGGACTTCCTGGCCCGCCATCGGATCCCGACCGCCGACTACGCCGTCTTCACTGAGGCCGAGCCCGCGCTCGCCCATCTGCGCGCGGTTGGCGCGCCGATCGTGATCAAGGCCGATGGGCTCGCCGCTGGCAAGGGCGTCATCCTGGCCGGGGATCTGGCCACCGCCGAGCGCGCCATCGAGGACATGCTGGGCACTGGTCGTTTCGGTCACGCCGGCTCGCGGGTCGTCATCGAGGAATGGCTCACTGGCGAAGAGGCGAGCTTCATCGTCATGGTCGATGGCGAGCACATCCTCCCTCTGGCCACCTCGCAGGATCACAAGGCGCGCGACGATGGCGACCGCGGTCCCAACACAGGAGGGATGGGCGCCTATTCACCAGCGCCCGTGGTCACCCCAGAGGTCCATCGGCGGATCATGCGCGAGGTCATCGAGCCGACCGTCGCTGGGCTCGCCGCCGAGGGGATCCCTTATGTCGGATTCCTCTATGCTGGGCTCATGATCGCGCCCAACGGCTCACCCAAGGTCTTGGAATACAACTGCCGTCTCGGTGATCCAGAGACTCAGCCGCTGCTGATGCGATTGGAATCCGACTTGGTCGAGCTCTGTCTGGACGCGCTCGCTGGACGTCTGGATCAGTCCGAGGCACGCTGGGATCCACGACCCGCGCTCGGTGTAGTGATGGCCGCGGGCGGCTATCCGGAACATTACGAGGTCGGACATCCCATCAGCGGGTTGGACGTGGCGCTGCCGGCCGACATCAAGGTCTTCCACGCCGGCACTCGGGCCGCGGACAGGCAGATCCTGACCAACGGCGGACGCGTGCTCTGCGTCACCGCGCTGGGTGAGACGGTCGCGGCGGCCCAGTCACACGCCTACCAAGCGATCCGCGACATCCATTGGCAAGACTGCTTCTATCGGCGCGATATCGGTCATCGAGCGCTCGGGCGCGATCCGGTCTAGTCAGAGCGGGGCACCCGGCCGGACACGCCAAAAACACGCCCAGCAGGGTGCCGGCCGACGCCCACTCGCCGGCTAGGCGCCGATCATCTCGGCCAGTGGCTGATAGGCCAGACCGTGTGCGTCCGCGACCGGTTTGGAGGTGATCTGACCATCGAGCAGGTTCACCCCCTTGGCCAGCGCCTCGTCATCCATCACCGCCTGTCGCCAGCCCTTGTCGGCGATCGCCAGCGCATAGCTCAAGGTCGCGTTGGTCAAGGCCAACGTCGAGGTGATGGGAACCGCCCCCGGCATGTTGGAGACGCCGTAATGCAGCACACCCTCGACGAAGAAGACCGGATCGGCGTGGGTCGTGGGGCGGGTCGTCTCGACACACCCCCCTTGATCGACCGAGACATCCACGATCACCGCGCCCTTCTTCATGGTCGGCAACATCTCGCGCGTGACGAGCCAAGGCGCCTTGGCCCCTGGCAGCAGCACGGCGCCGATGATGAGGTCGGCCTCGGTCACGATCCGAACGATGTTGTGCCGGCTCGAATAGAGCGTGTGCAGACGACTCCCCCAGATCTCATCAAGATAGGATAGACGATCCAGATCGGTGTCCAGGATGGTGACATCCGCGCCCATGCCGACCGCGATGGATGCCGCATGGGTCCCGACCACGCCGCCCCCGAGCACCACGACCTTGGCGGGCAGCACCCCTGGGACGCCACCGAGCAAGACACCGCGTCCACCCGATGACTTCTCCAGATACACCGCGCCGACCTGAGTGGCCATGCGTCCGGCAACCTTCGACATGGGCGCAAGCAAGGGTAGACTGTGGTCTGCCCGCTCCACCGTTTCATAGCCGATACAGACCGCGCGCGCGCGCATCAGACCCTCGATCTGCGGCCGATCGGGCGCGAGATGCAGATAGGTGAACAGGATCTGTCCAGGGCGCAGACGGTCGATCTCGACCGGCTGCGGCTCCTTGACCTTGATGAGCAGCTCGGCGCGCTCGAAGACCTCGGCTGGTGTCGCGATCAGCTCAGCGCCAGCGTCACGGTAGTCCTGGTCGCTGAACGCCGAGCCCTCGCCTGCCCCCCGCTCGACCAAGACACGATGGCCGCGTGCGACGAATTCACTCGCGCCCGCGGGCGTCATGCCGACACGAAACTCGCCGGTCTTGATCTCTTTTGGTACCCCAACTATCACCGAATGCATCCTCTGTGGTTCGAACCAGGCCGAATTTGAACCGCAAAGGCCGGTTGGACGCAAATGCGCGAGACCCCAACCCGAGACCGAGCGGGGGCCACCCGATCAGCCGCTACGCCGGCCTAGCGCGCGCGATCGACCAGATGCTCCGGACGCGGCAGCTCCACCTGGGTCTCGGTGGCAGCACCGCTCTTGCGATAGAGCGCGAAATCACGCATCGCCGCCGCGCCCGAGAGGTTGTAGAGCTCGCCGAACCCGTTCTGGGCCAAGATGCGCAGCGCGAAATAGGCGCGTTGACCGCTGCGGCAGGAGACCACGGTGGGCCGGCTGGGATCGAGCTCATGCAAACGGTCGCGCAACTCGTCGAGCCGAATGTTCTTGGCATGCGGGGCCTGCGAGAGTGGCAGCTCGAGCAGCTCCGCGGGCTCTCGGACATCCACGACCTGATACGCCGACAGATCCTCGGCAGGCTGAATCAAGCGCGAGAGCCCGTCGAGATCGTTCTGGGCCGCGAAGGCGGCCATGTGCAATGGATCCTTGGCCGACCCGAAGGGCGGCGCATAGGCCAGGTCCAGGCCGGCGAGATCATCGATGCAGCCGCGCAGATGCATGAGCGTAGCGATCACATCGAGGCGCTTGTCCACCCCCGCGGCGCCGACGCATTGGGCGCCGAGCACGCGCCCCGTGCCATCCTCGTAGACCAGCTTGACCGCGAGCGGGGCCGCACCCGGATAGTAGCTGGCATGATGATAGGAGACGACGTGCGCCGCGCGAGCGGGGAGACCGGCGGCGCGAGCCGCGCGCAACGACAGACCCACGATCCCAGCGGCATACCCGAAGGCCCGGACCACCGCGGTCCCCCAGGCGGCTGGGGCGGGGCGCGCCGAGCCGGTCGCGGCATGCTGGCCCGCCAGGCGCCCGGTACGATTGGCGATCCCGGCGAGCGGGACGCGCAAGTGCTCACCGGTCGGCCCGAAGACATACTCGGCGGCATCGCCGACGGCATAGATGTCTGGATCGGAGGTGCGCATGAAGTCGTCGGTCGCGATCCCACCACTGGCGCCGATCCGCAGACCCGCATCGGCCGCCAGCGACACGTTCGGACGCACCCCCACGCTGAGCAGGACCAGATCGGCGGCGAGCCGTTTCCCATCGCTCAGGACCACACCGCTCACCCCGCCGCCGGCGGTCTCGATGCTCGCCAGGCCACGACCGAGCTCCAAACGCACCCCATTGCGCTCGATCTCGCGATGGAGCGGCTCGGCAATCTCAGGATCGAAGAACGGCATGATCTGGCTCTGCAGCTCGACCAGCGTGACCTCCAGACCTCGATGCGAGAGCTGCTCGGCCATCTCCAGACCGATATAGCCAGCACCCACCACGACCGCTTGGCGCGCCTGCGCTAGCCCCGTCATGATCCGATCCATGTCCTCGATGTTGCGCAGCGTGAAGACACCGGGCGCTGTGACCCCCGCCACCGCGGGCACGATCGGCGTCGCACCGGGCGAGAGGATGAGCTTGTCATAGGACTCATCGTAGAGCCGATCGGTCGCATGGTCCTTGACCGTGACCCGCTTGGCCACCCGGTCGATCGCGATCACCTCGTGCCGAATGCGCGCCTCGATGCGAAAACGCTCGCGAAACAGCTCGGGCGTGGCGATCAAGAGCTTGTCACGTTCGGTGATCTCACCGCCGATCACATAGGGTAGGCCGCAGTTGGCGAAGGAGACATGGGCGTCACGCTCGAACAGGATGATCCGGGCCCGCTCGTTGACACGACGCGCACGAGCCGCGGCGGATGCGCCTCCCGCGACCCCGCCGACGATCAGGATCGTCGGCTCGGTCTCGGCTTGAACGGAAGACGGCTGGAACATGGTTTCCATCAGTAAGATCTCGATTGGGTTGGCAAAGGTCGGGGCGACAGTGAATCGGGATGCGGCGCGGGATCATCCTGATCGAGCACGGCATGACCGCGACCAGCAGGCACGCTCATCGCCCCGGGAGCAGGATAGGCGCATCAGATGACCAAACCGCATCAGGCGACCAAACGCGCGCTCGGCCGTATGGGTCATGGCGGGTCTGCAATCATTGTCATTCTATCCCGCGCGGGCCATCAGACGCCCTGCGATTGGTCAAGCCAGCTCACCGCCCCCATCGGTTCCACCGAACCGGTCTTCAGAGCCAAGATCGCCTAAGGTCAGGGCCTGGTGCGTTGATCATGGCGCTGACAATCGGGTGAAGGTCCGATTGGAGATCCATTCAGTGCGCCGGGGATCACAACCCTCAGGTGATAGGCCTAGCCATATATACGAATTATCGTATATAGTCGTCGTGCCCAGGCATCCGAGGATGGGGCGGCGAGCGCTCGCATGCGCAAGCATCGCGTCGCCAGAAGGATCGAAATCACCATGACTCTGCGGGGGACGAAGATGAAGATACGTATTGGAATCAACGGTTTTGGTCGCATGGGACGGCTCGGGCTGCGCGCGGCCTGGGGTTGGGAGGGCTTTGAATTCGTCCGTGTGAACGAGATCGCGGCCGATGCCGCGGGCTCGGCCCATCTGCTGAAATTCGACTCTGTGCATGGTCGTTGGGGCCCCGAGTGCTCAGGTGCCGATGACCGGATCGAGATCGATGGTCAGACCATCGCCTACAGTCGCAACCCGAATCTGGCCGACACTGATTGGTCGGACTGTGATGTGGTCATCGAGTCGACCGGCAAGAACCACAAGAAGCCCGAGACACTCGAGTCCTATTTCGAGCAGGGGGTCAAGCGCGTGGTGGTCGCCGCCCCCACCGCGGGCGCGCTCGATATCGTCTATGGCGTGAACCATGACCGCTATGACCCCGCCACGCATCGGTTGGTCACCGCCGCCTCCTGCACCACCAACTGTCTGGCCCCGGTAGTGAAGGTCATGCACGAGTGCATCGGCATCCGGCACGGCACCATGACCACCATCCACGATATCACCAACACCCAGCGCATCCTGGATCTGGGTCACAAGGATCTGCGCCGCGCGCGGGCCTGCGGACAGTCGCTGATCCCGACCACCACCGGATCGGCGAAGGCCATCACCAAGATCTTCCCCGAGCTGACCGGCAAGCTCAACGGTCTGGCGGTGCGGGTGCCCTTGCTCAATGCCTCGCTGACCGATTTCGTCTTCGAGGCCGCGCGGGCGGTGACGGTCGAGGAGGTCAATGGCTATCTGCAGGCCGCGGCCGAGGGCGAGCTGGCCGGGATCCTGGGCTACGAGGAGCGTCCGCTGGTCTCGGTCGATTTCAAGGACGATCCGCGCTCCTCCATCATCGATGCGCTCTCGACCATGGTCGTGGACGGCACCCAGGTGAAGATCCTGGCCTGGTACGACAACGAGTGGGGCTATGTGAATCGCATGATGGAGATCGTGCGGATGGTCGGCGCGCAGACTCATCCCTGACCATCCGACGCGCTCGGTGTCCTGGCGTGGCCGCGGCGCTCCCCGCGGCGATGCCCAGGAATGACCGAGCTTGAGCCACCGATCGCTCACACTCGACCAGAGTCTCACCAGAAGCCATGGACACCAACACCCGCAACTATCTCACCGTCACCGCCGGTTATTGGGCCTTCACCATCACCGACGGGGCCATCCGCATGCTGGTGGTGCTCTATTTCCACCTGCTCGGCTTCTCGCCATTCGAGGTGGCGATGCTGTTTCTCTTCTACGAGGTCTTCGGCATCGTCACCAATCTGGTCGGCGGCTGGCTGGGGGCGCGGATCGGGCTGAACCTGACCATGCACATCGGCATGGGCCTACAGGTGGTGGCGCTGGCCATGCTGACCGTTCCCGATGCCTGGCTGACCGTGGCCTATGTGATGCTGGCCCAGGCCCTGTCGGGAATCGCCAAGGATCTCAACAAGATGTCGGCCAAGGCGAGTGTCAAGACACTGGTCGGGGCCGGCGGAGAGTCGCGACTCTTCAAATATGTCGCCATCCTGACCGGCTCGAAGAACGCGCTCAAGGGCGCGGGCTTCTTCGTCGGTGCGCTCCTGCTCGAGCTGATCGGCTTTCGCGGGGCCTTGGCCGTGCTGGCCGGGATGCTCTTGGTGGTGCTGATCGTCACGGCCATCGTCCTACCCACCGGGGTCGGACGCATGGCGAGCAAGCCGAAATTCACCCAGGTCTTCTCCAACACCCCGGCGATCAACTGGCTCTCGGCCGCGCGCTTCTTTTTGTTCGGCGCACGCGATGTCTGGTTCGTGGTCGGGCTGCCGGTGTTCCTGGTCGCGGTGCTCGAGTGGAGCTATACCCAGGTGGGCAGCTTCATGGCGCTCTGGGTGATCGGCTATGGCCTGGTGCAGGCCGCTGCCCCGCAGCTCCTGCGTCTGAGCCGCGGTCGTGACCGCGGCGCGCGGGTGAGCGGCCCAGGCGGGCGCAGTGCGCGGATCTGGGCCCTGGCGCTCTTGGTGATGCCGGTCGGGATCGCGCTTGCGCTTGGTCAGGACTGGTCACCGAGCCTGGTGCTGATCGTCGGTCTGATCCTCTTCGGGGTCTTCTTCGCCATCAACTCGGCGCTGCACTCCTATCTGATCCTGGCCTATTCGGACTTCGAGAAGGTCTCGCTCAATGTCGGCTTCTATTACATGGCCAACGCCGGCGGTCGGCTCGCCGGGACCGTGCTCTCGGGACTGGTCTATCAGACCCAGGGGCTGGAGGGCTGTCTTTGGTGGTCGGCCGGTTTCGTCCTGGCCGCCTTCCTGCTCTCCTGGCGCCTGCCCGAGGTCGAACAGACCACGCCGGCGACGGTCGGGAGCTGAACAAGCACGATGCGCCTGTGATCGGGGCAGGAGACAGAGGTTATACTCAACCTCGATCGGTTTGCGACGATTTCTGATGATCCGTGCAGGACAATGAACGCGGCTGAACCGGAGGCTCGAATGACCAGATTGGCAACCAGGTTGCGCGTCGGCGAGAAGATCGGACTCGGCTTTGGCCTGGTCGGGCTGATCCTGCTCGGTGTCATCGGCTACTACGACCTCAATCTGCGCGGGGTCACGACCGATTTCACCAAGCTGAGCGAGGTGGTCGGTGCGCGGCTGGTCAAGGCCTTCGAGATCGAGAGTCGGCTGGCCGCGATGCGTGGCGCACAGGAACGCTTCATCTTGACGCGCGATCCGGCCTATGCCGAGGAGACCCGCAGCCAGGCCGAGCAACTGCTCGAGCGGGCCGGCGCGCTGGCCGCGATCGATGAGGAGTCACGCCTCACCGCCGCCGCCATCCAGGCCCGCACGAACGAATTCATCGCGCGTTTCGATGCCATCGTGGCCGCTTGGGAGACCAAGGGTCTGGACGAGGTTTCGGGTCTGCAGGGGGCCTTCCGCCGGGCCGTGCATGAGCTGCAGGAGCGCTCGCGCGACTATCAGGTCGACCGTCCCTATCTGCTGCTGCTGCAGGTGCGACGCGGCGAGAAGGATCTTGCGCTGCGTCGTGAGGCCGAGTATCAGACCAAGGTCGAGACCCTGCTCGACGAGCTGGCGGCGACGGTCGCCGCCTCCGAGCTGCCCGAGTCGGTCCAGGAGCAGCTCGCGGGCGAGCTCGAGACCTATCGTTCAGCCTTCACCCTCTACGCCGAACGCATCCTGGCCGGGGAGGATCCGGCCGGCGGGAAGGGCGAGTTTCGCGATGCCGCACACCGCTTCGAGTCGATCCTGAACGCCCACTATGTCCCTTTCATCGAGACCCTGATCCTGGAGATGCGCCGGCGCGAGAAGGATTATCTGTTGCGTGGCGAGGAAGCGACCTATGTGCCCATGGTCCAGCAGCTTGCCGCCGGGATCCGCGGCCAGATCCAAGACTCGCTGATCTCGCCCGCGGACAAGGCCGTGCTTGCCGGCCTGCTCGAGACCTACGAGCACGACTTTCTTGCGCTTGTCGAGCAGGATCGTCTGATCGCGGCACTGACCCTCGAAATGGACGCCGCCAGGGCACTGATCACCCCGCTCGTCGAGACCAATCTGGAGCGGGCCCACGAGCGCATGGCCGAGACCAGCGCGCTCATTAGCGCGACCTCGGCCGAGCGTGCTCGACTCAGTCTCATGATCGCGCTTGGCGCGGCCCTGCTCAGTGTCCTGCTCGCGGTCATGATCATCACCCGCATCGTGCGTCCGGTGCGCACCATGGCCGGTCTGCTCGAAGAGCTCACCCATCGCAATCCCAGCGAGCGGATCGCGGTCGATCCCGCTGGACGCGACGAGATCAATGCCATGGGGATCGCGCTCAATACCCTGGCCGACCATCGCGCGAACTTCTATCACTGGTGGCGCAGCTCGATGCAGGAGGCGATCGCGCTGCGTGATCTCAACACGGGCACCACGTCTGCCGAGCAGACCGAGGCCGTCGCCGAGCTGCGCACGGCGCTCCTCGCCCAGCTCCAGCAGCTCAATGCCATCAACGGACAGATGCAGCAGCATGCGCAGACCATCGAGGAGCTCGCCGAGCAGGTCGGGCACGAGCAGCGCGGACGCCTGACCCCCGATGACGCGAAGGCCCTGCGCACGGCCGCGGCCGAGATCGCCAGCCTGCTCAGCGTCATCGACGCACACTCAGCATCCGCGGCGACACCATGAGACAGGATCAGAGCCTGCCAGACTTCATTCCCCGGCCTCTGCTCGATCTCGCGCGCGATCGTGTGCTGAGCAAAGGAGAACGCCTGTTCTCTCAAGGCTGCCCGGTCGAGGCCATCTATTTCGTTCAACGCGGGCGGCTCAAGGCAGTGCGCACCTTGAGTCATGGTAGCCAGTCCGTCATGATCCAGGCGACAGCTGGCGAATTCTTCGCCGAATCCGCTCTAGCGGCTGAGTCTTATGTCTGTGACGCCTTCGCCACCACCGAGACACGGGTGACTCAATTACCCGCAAAGGCTGTGCTCGACGCCTTTGACGCTGGCGGCAATTTTGCCCGCGCATTTGCATTAGCCATGGCGGCCAATGCTCGTCGCCAATGCTCGCGCTATGAGCGTGTTCGGCTGAAACGCGCCCGCGACCGAGTCATCCACCTGTTGGTATGCGAAGGCGGCCCGGAAGCGACCGTGCCGTTGACGATGCCCTTGGTCGAGCTTGCCGAAGAGCTTGCCCTAGAGCCTGAGACACTCTATCGCGTGCTGCGCGAGTTGACCGACGAAGGCATCCTGGAGCGCTCGCGCGATTCACTCAGACTGATCGGCGCATTGGCCGACTGAATCCTAATCTTAATCATGATCATGCCGTCGGCGCGTCCTGCCTCACCCGAGGCGACCTCCCGTACCCTCACCGCAGGCGTTTGACGCCATAACGCTTCATCTTCTGCCAGAGTGTCTTGCGGCTGATACCGAGCCGCGCGGCAGTTGCGGTCATGCTGAAACCCTGCTCGGACAGCGCGGCCTCGATGGCCGCGCGCTCGCTCGCTTGGGCCTGTGCCTTGAGACCCGTTTGCACCGGCGCATCCGGGGTGTCATTCAGGGCGAGCCGTTCACCCCGCCCCAGGATGCAGGCGCGCTCGAGTGTGTGCTGAAGCTCGCGTACATTCCCGGGCC
>RZZN01000185.1 GCA_009929855.1 Gammaproteobacteria bacterium | reverse complement strand
TGTCGGACCGGATGGCATCATCACGACCATCGCCGGAACCGGAGAATACGGATACGAAGGAAGTGGTGATGGCGGGCCAGCAACAGATGCCGCCATCATTGCCTCGGGAATCGCGGTGTCGGCCGACGGCAGTATCTACCTCGCTGGAGGCGATGCGGAAATCTACAACGGAGTACGCCGCATTGGGCCTGACGGTATCATCAACACAGTTGCGGGTGGCATCCTGGACTGGTCGGACGGGTCCTCATTCAGCGGGGACGGCGGCCCGGCGATTGCGGCAGAGCTTGCGAGCCCCTCGGACATCGTCGCTCGAGACGATGGCAGCTTAGTGATTGCTGATACGCTCAACGACCGAGCTCGACGCGTCGGCGCTGATGGCATCATCACGACGGTCGCGGGCACGGGCGGTTGGGATTTCAGCGGCGACGGCGGACCCGCGACCGAAGCAGATCTTTACTACCCTGAGAGTATTGCCATTGCCACTGATGGCAGCCTGATCATTTCGACTGACAACCGAATTCGACGTGTCGGATCGGACGGCATCATCACGACCATCGCCGGAACCGGAGCATACGGGTATGGCGGTGACGGTGGGCCGGCAACCGCGGCGAGTTTCCGATCTCCCCGAGATGTTGCCATCGCCCCCGACGGCAGCATCTTCGTGTCGGATTCCGACAACCACCGTATCCGCCGCATCTCTCCGATCCTGCCCGGTTTCGACGCGAGTGATATCGCGATCGCCTCCGAGGACGGCCGCCAACTCTATCGCTTCAATTCAGCGGGGCGCCACCTCAGCACCCAGGACAGCCTGACCGGTGCGGTGCTCGATCGCTTCGACTATGACGCGGCCGGGCGGCTGATCGCGATGACCGACGTCGATGGCAATGTCACCCGCGTCGAGCGCGACGCCGACGGCCGGCCCACGGCACTGATCGCCCCATTCGGCCAACGCACCGACCTGAGCCTGGACACGAACGGCTATCTCAGCGCGGTGACCAACCCGGCGGGCGAGTCCTATCAGCTCGAATCCACCGCCCAGGGTCTGTTGACCGCCTTCACCGATCCCAACGGCCATACGGCGCGCTACAGCTACGATGCCAGTGGTCGCCTGGACGAAAACACCGACGCCGCCGGCGCCGCTCAGACCCTAGCGCGCACGCCACTGACGGACGGCCACCTCGTCGATCGAGCCAGCCCACTCGCCCGCACCACCCGCTACAGCGTCCTTGATCTGCCGATCGGTGACCGCGAGCGTCGTGTCCGCGCCCCGGACGGCACCGAGACCCTGAGTCTGATCCGGACCGATGGCACGACCGCCATCACCGCGCCGGACGGGACCCAGAGCAGCATGGCGACGGCTCCGGATCCCCGTTTCGGCATGCAGTCGCCCATCATGGCCGAACAGCAGACCACCGCGGCCGGCTTGACCAGGATCGCACGCACCACTCGCACGGCCGTGCTCGCCGACCCCGATGACCCCTTGAGCCTGCAGAGCGAGACCACCAGCACGACCCTCAATGGTCGCACGACGACCAGCGTCTACACCGCGACCGATCGCCGGACACTCACCACCACGCCCGCGGCACGCACGACCACGACCGAGCTGGACGCTGCCGGCCGACCCACGCGCGTCGCGGTGCCCGGCCTGGCCACGACCCTGCTCGCCTATGACGCCGCCGGCCGTCTCGCGGGCCTCACCCAGGACGATGGCGTTGCGCCGCGCGAGACGCGCTACGAGTACGACGCGAGCGGCAACCTCGCCAGCATCCAAGACGCGATCGGACGCCAGGTAACCTTCGACTATGACCTGGCCGGTCGGGTCACCCGCCAGACCACACCGGATCTGCGCGAGATCGCCTTCGCCTATGACCCCAAGGGCAATCTGCTCGGTCTCACCCCTCCCGGACGACCCGAGCATCGCTTCGTCTATAACAGCGTCGACCTGACCCAAAGCTATCGCCCGCCAGCCGTGACCGGCGGCGGCGATACGCTCTATGCGTACGATGCCGACAAGGACCTGACCCGCATCACGCGCCCCGACGGGCTCCAGCTCGACTATGCCTACGATGCCGCGGGCCGCTTGATCCAACTCGACATTCAGCGCGGCAGCTATGGCTACAGCTACAACGCCGCCGGCCAGTTGAGCGGCATCAGCGCCCCGGACGGCGGCACGCTCGCCTACCAGTACGCCAATAGGCTCCTCACCGGCGTGACCTCCACCGGCACCGTGCCGGGCAGCGTCGGTTTCGCCTACGACGCGGACTTCCGGGTGCGCGAGATCCGTGTCAACGGCGCCGATTCCATCGCCTATGTCTACGATGCCGACGGTCTACTCACTGACGCCGGCGCGCTCGACCTGAGCTATGCCGCCCAGAATGACCTGCTGACCGGGACCCAGCTCGGAGCGGTCACCGACAGCTACAGCTACAATGCATTCGGTGAGACCGCGACCTACCAGGCCGCGCAGGGCGCAACATCGCTTTATGAGGTGCAGTACGAGCGCGATCCGCTCGGGCGCATCAGCCGCAAGACCGAGACCATCGCGTCCGTGGTGACCGTCCTGGACTATGTCTACGACCTCGCCGGCCGGCTCGTCGAGGTCAAGCGCAACGGCGTCACCACCCACGCCTACGGCTATGACGCCAACGGGAATCGCACCCACCTCAATGGCGCCCCGATCGGCACCTATGACGATCAGGACCGCCTGCTGACCTACGGCGCCGCGACCTACAGCTACACCGCCAACGGCGAGCTGATGCGCAAGACCGAAGGCGCTCTCGACACTGAATACAGCTACGACGAGCTCGGCAACCTGCTCAGCGTCGAGCTGCCAAGCGGCGTGACCATCGACTACGTCATCGACGCGGTCGATCGACGGATCGGCAAAAAGGTCAACGGCACCCTGGTTCAAGGCTTCCTCTATCAGGATCAGCTCAACCCCGTCGCCGAGCTCGACGGCAGCGGCGCGGTCGTCAGCCGATTCGTCTACGGCAGCCGCGCCAACGTCCCGGACTACATGATCAAGGGTGGAGCGACCTACCGCTTCGTCACCGACCAGCTCGGCAGCGTGCGC
>RZZN01000184.1 GCA_009929855.1 Gammaproteobacteria bacterium | reverse complement strand
TTTAATGCAAAAAAGGCAATCCAAAGGGGTGCGGACCCGCAAGCCGTACGGCAAAGGCTAATGGACGCTGGCATTGACCCGGCAAGGGCTGGTCTGTAATGGCAGTAACCTTTGACGACCTTGTTCCGCAAAATGCAGGCGGGGCGCTGACTTTTGATGATCTGCCAACGCAAAAACCAAAAAAGCCAGGACTTGGCCGCACAATCTTTGACCAAGCCATGCAGGGCGCTACGGGGGCATTTGCGGATGATATAAGCGACCGCCTTGGCGTTGTTGGGGCGACCTTGCTAAAAGAGCCTAAGGCGCTTATAACGGGAGAAATTACCGACCCGGCGCTTGCGGAGGAAGCGGCAAACGCCAGAAATACGACTGAGGCCCGCCTGGCGGAACAAATGCGCGAGCGGCCCGTTACGTCAATAGCATCAAACATAGGCGGCGGCATTGCAACTATCGGGACCGGAGCCACAACGAGAGCAGGAGCCGCGGCTGGCAATTTCCTTCGGGCTGGCAACACGGCGGCGCGTGCTGGTAAAGGCATTGCTACAGGTGCCGCATCCGGCGCGGCTTATGGCGCGGGCGCGGGCATGGATGGCGACAAGGCCGGGGGCGCTAAGCGAGGCGCTGTACTGGGTGGTGTTACTGGGTTTGCCGCTCCTGTGCTTGGCAGCGCCGCATCTAGTGCGGTAGGCGGCACAAAAAACATCTTTAGAGGCATTGGCGCACGAGGTGAGGCGGCACTTAATGACGCGGCTCAGTCCATCCGAGAAGTAGGAACACGGGCATACGAAAAAATGCGCTCGACAGGCGCGACATTTACCCCGCAAGCATCACAAAGAATTGTTCAAAAACTTGATAACGCTCTTGCCAATGATGGGCCGCTTAATCCGCGCCTGCATGACAAGGTTACAGCCGTTATGGATGACGTGCGCGAAAACGGCTTTCAGGATCTGGAACAACTGGATCAATGGCGGCAAGTCCTTGGGGACGTGGCTGGTAACTTTTCCGACAAGGTAAACCAGCGCAAGGCAAGGCTTCTTATCAATGCAATCGACGATGAAATCCTTGATATACAGCCACAGGATTTAAGCGCGGGAAGCCGCGAGGCTGTTGATGCGCTTTTAGAGGGCCGGGAAGCATGGTCCAGGCGCGCCAAGTTTGAAACGGTTGCCGATATTGTCAAGAATGCAGCCGGAGACGCGAACAAACTAAAGCGTGACCTTGAAAAGCTCCGCATGAATAAAAAGAAAACAGCAGGGTGGAGCGCCGACGAAATGAACGCGCTTGCTTTGGCGTCCAAACAGACAACCGGCGAAGGTGCCTTAAAGCTGCTTGGCAAGTTCGGTTTTGATCTTGGATCAGGCAGGGCGGTTGGTAACACGGCACTGCCTGTTGCAGGCGGCTTGCTTGCTGGTGCTGGAACAGGCTCACTTGGCCCTGCTGCTGCTATTCCAGCGATTGGAACGGCGGCAAGAATGGGCCAAAAAGCCCTTGCATCCGGTAAAGCAGAAAACCTGTTGCGAGCAATCGAGCGCGGCGAAAAGGTTACAGAACGCCAGATAATGGAATTACCGCCTAAAGATGCGCGGCTATTGCTCACATATATACGAACGTTAAATGCTCCTGCTTTTGCTGGCAGTAATCAGCAAGTCAATCAATAACCTCATACCCGCGCTCAAAAGCGTATCACGGCGAGTTTGCAAGACTTAACGAAAAGAGGGCTTAAATATGGCTGTTCTATATGTCCCGCACTTTGTCCAGTTTTTCGACAATAACGGCGACCCACTGGCAGGCGGAAAACTCTATACCTACGCCGCCGGGACGACAACACCAAAAGCGACATATACAACGGCGGCTGGCGATGTGGCAAACACTAACCCGGTTGTCTTGGATGCTTCCGGGCGGGCGGTTCTGTTTATTGACGGCGCCTACAGGTTTGATCTTTTCACATCAGCCGATGTTCTAGTAAAAAGCACAGATAACGTAACCAACTTCACCACGACCGGGACGGCCTCGAACGCTTACTTTCAGTCGTTCTCCGGCGATGGCGCGACGGTAGCTTTTACCGCCTCTGAAGATTTAGGCACAGATGAAAAGCTGATTTTTGTTTTTGCCGACCTTGAGTATGCCACAAACGGCGCTTTTGCATCGGATACCGGATGGACAAAGGGAGCGGGTTGGTCAATTGGTTCAGGCGTTGCTACAGCGGCGGGGGCAATCTCTACAGCCCTGGAGCAAACAGCCGGGAAAGCCCTTATTGCTGGAGAGCTTTACCGCGTATCAATGACGGTTACCCGCGATGCCGGGACGATTACTCCTAACCTTGGTGGAACGGCTGGAACGGGGCGCTCCTCGGCTGGCACCTATCATGAAAACATAATTGCCGGGGCAACACAGATAATATCTTTCACGACCTCCGGCTTTACCGGGACGATTGACAACGTTTCCGTCACGAAGGTATCCGGGCAGGAAATCTTAAAAACCTCCGATTATACTATTGACGGCACAACGCTGACCTTGACCGTTCCGCCGACGACTGGAACGAACAACGTACAGGTATGGGCACCTACAAAGCTTGCAAATGCGGCTTCGGCTTCGGCTTCGGCGGCGGCGACCAGTGAGGCTAACGCTGCAACCAGTGAAACAAACGCAGCCACATCCGAAACCAATGCAGGAACGTCGGAAACCAATGCGGCTGCAAGCGCGTTAGCGGCGGCTGCAAGTGCTGCAAAGCTTTCCGGAACCTCGACAACGAGCCTTGCCATAGGGACGGGATCGAAAGCTTTTACAACGCAGGCAGACAAGTTTTTCGATGTTGGCGCATGGCTGTTAATCACTTCTGACGCTGATCCAGCCAATTACATGCACGGTCAGGTTACGGCCTACTCGGGAACGTCCCTGACGGTCAATGTTACAAACGTGGGCGGCTCTGGAACGCTTGATGACTGGACAATCCGGGTAGCAGGCACAAGGGGCGCGACAGGCGCAACGGGTGCCTCTGGCGGCCCATTATCTGACGGGGATTACGGCGATATTGTTGTAAGCGGAACTGGAACGGTTATGACGCTCGACATCGCCGGAGCCAC
>RZZN01000084.1 GCA_009929855.1 Gammaproteobacteria bacterium | reverse complement strand
GCGCATCCCGCCCAGCCCCACGCCGTCCAAGACGAGCGGGCGAAGCCGCCCGTGACTCAGGCCGCCAGCTCCAACACCTGACGGGAGCGCTCCAGGTCCACGTCCTGACGCTCGCCGAGCGCCGTCATGCCATGACGCTCGAGCTGGGCGAGCAGGGGCGCGACGGCCTCGCGTCCGATACCGTAGCCGGAGAGACGGGTCGGCACCTGGAGTGACTCGAAGAAGTCGCGGGTACGCGCGATGGCGGCAGCGATGCGCGTCTCCTCGTCGCCTTCGCTCAACCCCCAGACCCGCTCGGCGTATTGGAGCAGCTTGGCGCGCTTGTCCTCACGCCGCGCCTGCAGCATGGCCGGCAGCACCACGGCCAAGGTCTGCGCGTGATCCAGACCATGCAGCGCAGTGATCTCATGACCGATCATGTGTGTCGCCCAGTCCTGCGGCACGCCGACACCGATGAGACCATTGAGCGCCAGGGTCGCGGTCCACATCAGATTGGCGCGGACCTGAACATTCTCGGGCTCGCTGAGCGCCCTGGGACCTTCCTCGATCAGTGTGAGCAACAGGCCCTCGGCGAAGCGGTCCTGGACCTTGGCGTCGACCGGATAGGTCAGATACTGCTCGATGGTGTGCACGAAGGCATCGACGACACCATTGGCCACCTGGCGGGGCGGTAAGGTCAGGGTCTTGGTCGGGTCGAGCACCGAGAAGCGCGGGAACACCAGCGGGCTGGCGAAGGGCAGCTTGTCGTGCGATGACTTGCGGCTCACGACCGAGAAGCTGTTCATCTCCGAGCCGGTGGCCGGCAGGGTCAGCACGGTCCCGAAGGGCACGGCGGACGCGATCGGGGCCTGCTTGGCGAGGATGTCCCAGGGCTCGCCCGCGAAGGGGATGGCCGCGGCGATGAACTTGGTCCCGTCGATGACCGAGCCACCGCCGACCGCGAGCAGGAAGTCGACCGACTCGCGCCGGGCCAGCTCCACCGCCTGCATGAGTGTCTCGTAGGTGGGATTGGGCTCGATGCCGCCGAAGAGGATCGGATCACGGCCGCTCAGCGCCGACTTCACCTCGTCCAGGGTGCCGTGCTTGACGACACTCCCGCCACCATAGGTGATCATCACCCGCGCATCCGCGGGGATCTCATCGGCGATCGCTGCGATCTGACCCGCGCCGAAGAGGATACGAGTCGGGTTGTGGAAGATGAAATTCTGCATGCTGTGCTCCGTGATGGGTTCTCTCGGCGATGTATCGCACTCGGCTGGCGGTCACGACCAATGCGGACTCATCCAGACATCCGGCCGGCCTCGTAGTCGCGCACGGCCTGCCGGATCTCGGCCAGGTTGTTCATGACGAAGGGGCCATGTTGGACGATCGGCTCGCGCAGCGGCCGACCCGCGACCAAGAGCGCACGAGCCGGCTCGGGCGCCGTGACGATCAGGCCATCGGCGTCCGCTGCGTTCGCGAGGATCGCCATGCGCTGGGACTCGACCCGTGTCTCGCCGATCTCCAGCGCGCCCCGATAGACATAGATGAAGGCATTGTGCTCGATCGGAAGGCCCTGCTCGAAGCGCGCACCCGCGGGCAGGTGCAGATCCAGGACCAACGGGGCGGTCGCCTCGCGGGTCACCAGGGCACCGACGCCATGACTCTGTCCGGCGATCACCCGCACCGCCACGCCCACCGCGGTGGTGAAGCCGGGCAGCTCGCCCGCCGTGAAGTTGCGATACCAGGGCGGCTGCATCTTGTCGCGCCCAGGCAGGTTCAGCCAGAGCTGGAAGCCTTCCATCCGCCCCTCCTGCTGCTGGGGGATCTCGGAATGGATGAGTCCGCTCCCGGCCGTCATCCATTGCACCCCGCCGGTCTCGATCAGACCCTCATGACCCGCACTGTCGCGATGCAGCATGCGACCCGCGATCATATAGGTGAGGGTCTCGAAGCCGCGATGCGGATGGTCGGGGAAGCCGCGAATGTAGTCGTCCGGATCATCGCTGCCGAAGGCATCGAGCATCAGGAATGGATCGAGTCGCTGCTGCAAGGGCTGGGTCAGCACCCGGGTCAGCTTGACCCCGGCCCCATCGGTGGTCGCCTGGCCACTGACCAGGTGCTCGACATCGCGTGATCGGCGCACGCGCTCGCTGCTGAGCTCGGCTGTCGTCATGGTGGATCTCCGGTCTGTCGCGGTAATGGTCAGTGGTCGGCCAGCGGCTCAGGCAAAGGCGGCTGCGATGTCGGCCTCGGCCTGCGCGAAGCCAGTCGCGGCGGCGTCCGGTCCCAGGTTCATGCCCTCGGCATAGATGAAATGGATGTCGGTCATGCCGAGAAAGCCCAGGACGGTGCGCAGATAGGGCACCTGGGTATCGGCCGGGGTGTCGCGGTAGCGCCCGCCGCGCGCCAAGGCGGCGAAGACCTGTTTGCCCGTGAGCAGACCCACTGGACCCTGCTCGGTGTAACGGAAGGTCACACCGGCGCGGGCGATGGCGTCGATCCACTGCTTCAGTTGAGCTGGCACGCCGAAGTTGTACATGGGCACGCCGAGGACGATGATGTCGGCCGCGCGCACCTCCTCGATCAAGGCATCGTCGAGCGCGACCCGCGCGGCCTGCTCGGGCGTGCGCTGCTCCGCCGGCGTACCCAGTGCCTGCAGCGCGCTCTCGTCGAGCGGCGGGTGCGGGTGGGTGGCGAGATCGCGGACGCTCAGCCGCGCGTTGGGGTGCGCGGCACGCAGCCGCTCGACCACGGCATTGGCGATCCGGGTGGAGTTGGCGCCCTCGCGGCGGACGCTGGCATTGATCTGGAGGATGTTCATGGTGAGGCCTCTCGATTCTCTGAGTCGATAAGTCAGGTATTGACTCAAGGTAGCGCTCGATCGTCCGCATGAGAATCCACGCCATCGGTTAACATTGTTCCAACTATGGAACGATTCGACCCCAACGACCTCCTGATCTTCGCCCAGGTCGCGGATACGGGCAGCTTCAGTCGCGCCGCCGCGCGCCTGGGTCTCCCCAAGTCCACGGTCTCGCGACGTCTCAGCGCGCTCGAGGATCGGCTCGGCGAGCGCCTCATGTTGCGCACCACCAGGCGACTGACCCTGACCGAGCTCGGCGAGCATCTGCTCGACCATGCCCGTCAGATCGCCGACGAGGTCGACGCGGTGCGCGCACTCGCCGAGCATCGGCAGGCACGCCCCAGCGGTCGTTTGCGCGTCTCGCTGCCGAGCGACTTCGCCAATCTGCTGCTCACCGAGATGCTGGCCGACTTCATCGCGCGCCACCCGGCGGTGACCCTGGAGCTCGACCTCTCGCCGCGGCGCGTGGATCTCCTGGGAGAAGGTTTCGATCTGGCGGTGCGCACCGGCGAGCTCCCCGATGACAGCCTGCTCGCGGCCCGCCGTCTCGCCATCTTTCCGATCGGGCTCTATGCCGCCCCGGGCTATCTGCAGCGCCAGGGCCGACCGCTCACCCCGGAGGACCTCTCGCGCCATCGGCTCCTCGCGCTCCTGAGCCGCGACGGCGAGCCGGCACGCTGGACGCTGAGTAACGACAGTCAGACCCGCGAGTGCACACCGAACAACCACGCCGCCGCGAACTCACCCGAGACACTAGCGCGACTGGCACGCGCCGGCGCCGGCATCGCCGCCATCCCGGACTGTTTTGCCATCGCCGAGATGACCCGCGGCGCGCTCGACCGCGTCCTGCCCGAGTGGTCCCTGCCGGCCGATACCGCCTACGCGGTCTTCCCCGGACGCCGCCTGATGCCGGCGAAGACCCGCGCCTTCATCGACCGACTCGAAGCGACCTTGAGCGAGACACCGGGGAATCGGCGGATCGGTCGATGATTCCGTGAAATTCCGTGTTCTTCCGTGGCAAATGACTGAGCTTGGCCAATCCGATCTCGGCCGAAGGCCTGATCAAGGCCGCAGCGCTGATGTCTTCTCGGCGATGGGCAGCAGAACCGACAAACGCTTACCGTCCGGTTCGGTGACGAATAGCGGATATCGCTCGGGAATGGTGGACATCTCTGTCGAGTGTCAGGTCTCTCACGCGAGGGGCGGGGTTCCGGTACTTGCGGACCGATCAGGGTTCAGCGAGTCCGCCCTCGGCCTGCCCCTCGGGGTGCACCGGGTAGAAGGTCTTATCGAACAGTTGCTCGGTGCTGTAGGGGCATTGGTCCGGGAAGGTGCTCGACGGCAGACCGCTTTCATCGCTGGCCAACCCGACTGCGTCGGCATATGCCTCGCGGATGGTTGAAGGCAATCGCGCCTTCAGGCCGGGAGCCTGTTTCAGTAATTTTTCCAGCCGATTGCGCTGCTCGATGAGGCTCGCGCGCCAGCTGTCGACTTTGAATTCACGCCAGCGCTCGGACAGGGTTCGATACTGATACTCCCACTTCAACAGATGAGCCATCAGGATGGTCAATCTGTTTTCGAGCTCGCGCTGCTCGCTCTTTCCCATGTCGCTCAGTTCTTCCACGAGATGCTTGACGTCCAGCTCCGAGTAGCGCCCGGCACGCAGCAATTGGACGTGGCGCTCCGCCCAAGCCGAGTAATCGGTCTCATAAAGTGTGTCGAGGTCGGTCATATCCTGATCCAACGGCTGCCGAGTCCGTATCGAGAGTGTGTGTCTCCCATCATCTCGTTCACCTTCTAAACCGCGTCCAGAGCGACATGCATCGTTTTCATTTTGCATTTGGCTTTGGAGATACTCAAGGATGGTCATATCCATTGGTCTGGTCGGTATGATGATCTGATCAATCGGACTCAATCATTTGTGCGAGCCGATCACAACGTCTGGGACGACCGAGCGTCGAACACTGCGACTGATACCGATTTGATCCGCTCGAACGCGTGCCGACCGCAATCATGCACATGATGTTGGCGACGCTGACAGGACTTCTCAGGTCTGGATTTCACCCCCGCCCCATCTCTGCTCGGGAACCGCTTGCCCGCTGTCCGTGAGCCGAGTTTCCGGGTGCAGCGCGTTGACAGCGGATGTCGGACTGACTAGCCTGACGACCGGTCCAGAGCACGAGCAGCACCATGAGCTTACCGACGATCTTCGACCTTTGTGAGCCGCGCGAGGACGTTCGCCAGGGCGCCATATCCGAGTCGGATTTCGCCGCCGACCTGGCTCAGGTCCTGCGCGGCGATGCTCCCGAGGAGTACAAAGACCCGGTCAAGTTCTTCGCCAACACCCATCCGACCCGTGGTCTCAAGGACCTGCTGCGCAATGTCTGTCTGCGTCTGAGCGGCAGTCCGCATCAGTTGGCGTCCATCTTTCGGCTCGACACCAAGTACGGCGGTGGCAAGACGCATGCACTCATCGCCCTGATCCATATCCTCATGGGTCTGCATCGCATCCCGAACATCGCCGAGCTGATCGATCCCGCCCTGCTCCCCACCGGCAAGGTCCGCATCGCCGCCTTCGATGGCGAGAACGCCGACCCGCTCAATGGTCGCCCACTCGAGCCCGGTCTCCGTGCTTACACCCCCTGGGGCGAGTTGGCCTATCGTCTCGCCGGACGCGCGGGCTACGAGCGGGTGCGCGCCAGCGACGAGCAGGGTGGCGCACCCGGTGCCGACACCATCAGGGAGCTGTTCGGTGACGAGCCCACCCTGATCCTCATGGACGAGCTGTCGGTCTATCTGCGCAAGCTCAAGGTCAAGGAGCGCGAAGCGGCCGGCGGGCAGCTCACCGCCTTCCTCACCGCACTCTTCAAGGCGGTCGAGAGCACCCCGCATGCCGCTGTCGTCTACACCCTGGCCATCGGCAAGGGCGGCGTGGCGACCGACGCCTACAGTGACGAGAACCAGTTCATCGCCGACAAGATGGAGGAGGCCGAGAGTGTCTCGGCGCGCAAGGCCACGCTACTCGACCCGACCGAGGAGGACGAGACGGTCAAGATCCTCCGTCGCCGCTTGTTCACCCGCATCGACGATTCAGGCGCAACCGCCTTGATCGAGGCATACCGCCAGCTCTGGGAGGCCCATAAAGACCGGCTTCCGCCTGGAGACTCCCAAGACGCCCGCCTGGAGGCCTTCACTGCTGGCTTCCCACTTCACCCCGAGCTGATCGCGACACTCCGCGAGAAGACCTCGACCCTGGGCAACTTCCAGCGTGTGCGCGGCATGCTCCGTCTGCTCGCTCGCACCGTCGCCAGGCTCTGGGAAACGCGTCCGACGGACGCCTGTGCCATCCATCTCCATCACCTGGACCCGTCCTTCGAGCCCATCCGCCAGGAGATCACCACCCGTCTTGGCCAGCGCCAGCTCGTGCCGGCCATCAAGGCGGACGTGTCCGCCGTCGAGGGCGACCTGCGGTCACTGGCGCAGCAGCTCGACGCCGAGCACTACTCTGGGCTTGCCCCCTACGGCTCCTATGTCGCCCGGACGATCCTCTTCCATACACTCGCCTTCAACGAGAGCCTCAAGGGCGCGACCGCCGAGGAGCTGCGCTACGCCATCCTGTCCCCGCGCACCGACATCAGCTTCATCGATGACGCGCGCCGACGCTTCGTGCAGGAATCGGCCTATCTCGACGATCGTCCGAACATTCCGCTGCGCTTCTCGGCCGAGGCCAACCTGACCCAGATCCTGCGGCGCGAGGAGAGACACGTCGACCCCGCCGAGGCCCGCGCCCAGCTCAACGACCGCATCAGGGCCATCTTCAATGGGGCTGTATTCAACCTCTATCCCTTCCCCGGCGGCCCCTACGACGTCCCCGACGATGCGGGTGACGGCAAGCCGAGCCTGGTCCTGCTCGGCTACGACGCGGTGGAGGTGGCCGCCGACAATCTGGTCGTCCCCGAGCTGGTCGGCCGCATCTACCGACAGAAGGGGGCGGCCGGCGACCTGCGCCTCAATCGCAACAATCTGGTGCTCCTGCTCGCCGACCAGGCCCGCAAGGAGGAGATGAAACACCAGATGGTCCGGCGCCTGGCGCTGAACGAGCTGCGTAAACCCGAGCGGCTCAACGAATTCGCCGAGCATCAGCGCGATCGCATCCTGGAATGGTATCGCCGCTCCGAGCAGCAGCTGGCGCTGGCCATCCAACAATGCTACCGGCATGTCCTCTATCCCTCGCGCAACCGCATCGAGGGTGCCGAGGTGGATCTCGCGCACACGGCCATCGAGGTGCAGACCGCCTCCGAGAAGCCGGGCAACGGCCAGAAACCAGTGGTCGAGGTGCTGCGCGCCAACCATAAGCTGAGGCTGCCCGAGGACGAGTCCGATTCGCCCACCTATATCCGCGACCGCACACCACTGAAGAAGGGCACCATCACCACGGCCTCGCTGTGCGCCGAGTTTCGCCGCGATCCGGCCCTGCCCATCCTGGTCGGTGATGACCCCTTCGTGAAGGCCATCCGCCGCGGTATCGAGCTGGGCGAGTATGTCTATCAGAGTGGCGACCTGACCTGCGGCAAGGGCGACCCCTGGGCCAACATCCACATCGACGAGCAGTCCTTCGTCCACACCTCGGCCTACGCCAAGGAGCGCAACATCTGGCCGAAGGTGGCTGAGCCCCATGGTCCGATCACCGATGCGACGATCGGCTCGGGAGTGAGCAGCCTTGGGGGTGCCGTGGGAGGCGCCACCCTGGGCTCCGGCACGTCGGCAGGCGGGACAGGCGCAGTGACGGGTGTCGGCGGCGGTATCACCGGTGGGTCCGGGATCGGTACCGGCTCGACCACCCCGCCCCAGCCCGCATCGAGTACCCTCACCGAAGAAGGCGTACTCAAAGAAGCCCTGACCAAGCTCTGGGAGCGCGCGCGCACGCTCAAGCTCGGCCATCTCCGCACCCTGGATCTCAAGCTCTTCGACCCAGCGGACGCCTTCCGACTGCTGGGCCTGGTCGGCGCCATCCAGCAGGCCGAGAAGAAGGTCGTCATGACCGGCGGCTACGAGACCACCGACGGCGCCATCCTGGAGATCAGCTTCGAGGGTCCACCCGCCGACGCCCAGCCGGTCAAGGACTTCCTGGAGCCGCAGCTGCGTGCCGCCAAGGACAAGGACATCTCGGTCAACTTCTCGATCGTCTTCACCGACGACGGACTCTCGCTCAACGGCGACGCCCCGGAGAAGCTCGCCGAGCGCCTGACCAAGTTCGGGACCGGCGCGGCCTATGTGGCCATCACCGCCGAGGGTGGCCAATGAGCGCGCTGCCGACCAGGCGGCCCACCGCCGAGGCGGGCACCGCCTGTCCCCGCTATGAGCTACGCATCCAGTCACACGGCCCGTACGACACCGACATGGAGGTCTGGCAGATCCCGGCGCCGGCAACCCCGCACATCAAGACCCCCGTGCGCATTGCGGGCTTGCACGGTCGCAATCTCGCCCTGGTCGAGCACCGCGTCCTGCAACGACTGGCCAAGGCGCGCATCAAGCCCGGCGGTCTGCTCGCGGGCACACGTCAGTCGTTCCCATTGGATGAAGACCTCGCACTCAACCTCGGCCTGCTGTTCCGGGTGCTGGCCCCCATGCGCAACCGCGAGCACATGCGCGCCTGCACCGCCGGCATCGAAGAGATGGGGCGCGAGGAGGCCGCCTACTGGCTCGGCATGGCCATGCACCGCAAATACCCGCGGCGCGTGCTCATGGCCTTGCGCTTCCTGCTCATCGATCCCAAAGCCTGAAGGCGGTACCGGCATGCCCCGCTCCCTGCGCGAGATCGAGGACCTGCTGCCGGAGCTGGAGTCGGTGGCCGCCGACACACTGGAAGACCAGGACCTCGACTTCAAGGAATGGATCACCCGCAGCCGCGAGCAGGCAGTGGATCAGGTCGTGGAAATGGCCGTCTGCATGGCCAACAGCGGCGGCGGAACCGTCGTCTTCGGAGTGCGCGACCGGGTTGCAGGCCGAAACAAGGTGCTGCTCGGAGTGCCTCTGGAGATCGACACCAATCTCCTGGTGAAGGCGGTCTACGACCGCACCGATCCGAAGCTCACGCCGGCGTTCGAGGATCTTGCCATCCCCGAGGGCACCGGTCGCCTGCTGGTCATGCAGGTGCACGGCGGCCTCCCTCCCTACAACGACAGTCAGGGCCGCGCCAAGGTCCGCATCGGCAAGGACTGCCAGCCCATGACCGGCAGCCTGCGGCGTCGCATCCTGGTCGAAACCGGCGAGACGGACTTCACCGCTGGACAGATCGACAGCCGCCCTGCCGAGCTGCTCTCCGATGCCGCCATGGAGCAGCTGCGCGATGTCGCACGCCGCGAAAACGCCCCCGAAGACTTGCTCCGGCTTTCCGAAACCGACCTGCTGACCGCCTTGGAGGTGCTGCGAGACGGCCGGCTCACCCTCGCCGGTCTGTTTCTCGCCGGGCACGCGGATGCCCTGCGCCGCCATCTCCCCAAATATGTGTGGACCCACGCGCGCATGCGCAGCGACACCGACCCAAGCGACCGCATGGATGGCAACGACGCCCTGCCCGTGGCCCTGAGTCGCGTGCTCGACCGCATCATGGCCGACAACCCCATCAGCACCTTGGAGCTGGGGCTGTTCCACCACGAGTACCGCGCCTATCCGGAGATCGCCCTGCGCGAGGCCCTGATGAACGCCCTCTGTCACCAGGACTTCCGCCTCGGCGGTCCCTTGCTGATCAGTCAATACCCCGACCGCATCGAGATCGCCAATGCCGGTGGCTTTATCGGCGGCGTGTCGCCCGACAATATCCTGCGGCACCGCCCGGTTCCTCGGAATCCACTGCTGGTCAATGCCCTGGTGCGACTGCGCCTGGTCAACCGGATGAACCTCGGCGTGCGTCGTATGTTCCAGGCCATGCTGATCGAGGGGAAGACGCCGCCTACCCTGGTGGAGGAGGGTGAGTCGGTGCTCGTGCGATTCCGCAAGCAACCCATTTCCGCTCCTGTTCGGCTGTTCGTGGCGGACGAGGGCAAGGCCGGCCGTATCCTGAGCGTCGAGCAGCTGCTCGTGCTGCACTACCTGCTCGCCCATCCGGAGCTGAACATTGCCACCGCGGCGCCGCTGTGCCAGCGCACAGAGCCCGAGACGCGGGACCTGCTCAACGAGATGGAGACAGGTCTGGGCTACCTGGAGCGCGGCGGCACGGGGGGGCGCGGGACCTACTGGACCCTACGGCCGCATCTGCACCAGCGCCTGGCTGGCCCTGGATACCCGGAGCGGGACAGACGAATTGCCTGGGAGGCCGCCAAGACCCGTATCCTGAGCGTGCTCCAGGAACGCGCGCGGTGCGCGGGGTCTGGCCTAAGCAACCAGGAGATTCGGCAGATCACCCACTACGACCGCAATCAGGTCGTGCGCCTGATGCAGGAGCTGCGCGAAGAGAATCCGCAGATCCGGCTGGATGGAGGGGGGCGCTCGGCCGCCTACCGCATCGAAATGCAGCAGAAATGAGCGGCGCGCATTTCCCGCGCATTTTTCGGCCGGAAATGCGCGCGAAAATGCGCGTGCGCGTTTTCACAGCCATTCACCCAGCGATGAACCCTGGCGCGAAGACCCCATGAGCACACGATTGATCGAGACCTGGTTGCCCATCGCTGAGATCGGCATCGAGAGCCTGCGCGAGCGCACGCCGATGACGCCCTTCCCGGCGCCCAACCGCTTGCACGTGTGGTGGGCGCGCCGACCCCTGGTCGCCTCTCGTGCCGCGATCCTGGCCTCGCTGCTGCCGGCGGACGCCGATCGCGAGCGGTTCATGCATGTGTTGGGGATTCATGGGGATCCGGTGGCGGCTCGGGTGGCCATGGACCGAGCCGTTCGCAATGGTGTGCGCATCACCGATCCCTATGGTTACACAAGGGCATTCGCCTTCTTGCCGAGTAAGGATGATACGGATTGGTTCCAGTACGAGGCTCGAAGGGCCGGTCTCGGCTCCCCCACCGTCCTGGATCCAACGGCTGGTGGCGGCAGTATCCCCTTCGAGGCAGCGCGCCTTGGCTTGGCGACCCTCGGAAATGACCTGAACCCCGTTGCTGCGCTGATCCTTCGAGCGACGATCGAGTGGCCGCTGCGACTCGGACTCGATGCTCACCGCGATTTCCTGCGGCTTAGCGCGAGCTGGCGATCTGAGGTCGAGAAACGCCAGGCGGAGCTATTCCCTCAACCGTTCGCGCCTGATCAGATCGACACCACTTACCTCTGGGCTCGCACCATCACCTGCCCCTACTGCGACGGCCTGATCCCCCTCTCGCCCAACTGGCGCCTGGCCCCGGATGGGAGCGGCGTGCTTATCAAGCCAAGCGTCGGCCAAGGTCCAAATAGCGAGGGCCGGGTCTGCGACTTCGAGATCGTCAACCGCGCGGCTCAGCAGTCCAAGGGCACCGTCAAGGGCGGTGACGCCGAATGCCCCTATCCGGACTGCGAGCGTACCGTGGACGGCGACGAGATCAAGCGCCAGGCCCAGGCCGGCCAGATGGGTGAGCAGCTCTACGCCGTCGTCTACAAGAAACGCGTGGAGATCACCACCAAGACTGGCCGAAAGCGCGAGAAATGGATACGTGGCTACCGGGCACCGCGCCCCGAGGATGATGTCTCGGCGCTGGTCGCCGAGCGGCTCGCCGAGAAGCTGCCGGAGTGGGAGGCGATGGATTACATCCCCGCCGAAGCCATCGGTGATCTCTCGAATTACGACCGTGGACATAGGTTGTATGGGATGACAACTTGGCGCGACCTTTTCGCCCCACGCCAGCTCTATTGCCACGCCACCAGCGTCGAGATCTTCCGCGAGCTGCTCGACGTGGAGCAGACCAAAGGGGAGTTATCAGAGACGACGAAGGCCGCCTTCGGCTACCTCGCCTTGTCCCTGGACAAGCTGCGTGACTACAACTCGCGCATGACTCGCTGGCACGTGTCCCGCGAGGTCATGGTCAACACCTTCGATAGTCATAACTTCGCCTTCAAGTGGTCCTACGCCGAAATGGCCCCCCTGATCGTCGGTCTCGGCTACGACTGGGCGATCGAGCAGACCGCCAAATGCATCGGCGAGCTGGTGGACCTGGTCCGCCCGGACATCGACGTCAAGGCAGCCAAGAAACAAGGTACCCACCGAGATCTCTTCGCCGCACCGCCCTTCACGCCCCCACCCGTGACCATCAGCTGCAAGTCGGGCGACAACCTTGACCATCTAGCCGACGCCAGCGTCGACCTGGTGGTGATGGATCCGCCTTACTACGACAACGTCATGTACGCGGAGCTTTCGGACTTCTTCTATGTCTGGCTCAAGCGCACCGCGGGCTATGTCTATCCTGAGCTGTTCCGCCGCCCCCTGACCGACAAAGAGAACGAGGCGGTCGCCAACCCGGCCAAGTTCCGCGGCGAGAAGGGTGCGCGCGAGCTGGCCAACCAGGACTACAAGGAGCGTATGGCCGCGATCTTCGCCGAGTGCCGGCGGGTGCTGAAGCCGGACGGCGTCATGACCCTGATGTTCACCCACAAGGCGACCGGCGCCTGGGACGCCCTCACCAAAGCGCTGATCGAGGCCAGCTTCGTCATCACCGCCAGCTGGCCGGTCAATACCGAGGCCGAAGGCTCATTGCACATCAAGGACAAGTCCGCCGCCAACAGCACCATCTTGCTCGTCTGCCGACCGCGCACCGCCCGCGCCGAGGGCGAGGATGCGGTCTACTGGGAGGACCTGGAGCCCGGCGTTCGGGCCGCCGTGCGTCGCCGCATCAAAGACTTCCAGGACGCCGGCATCCGCGGCGTGGATCTTTATCTGTCCTGCTTCGGTCCAGCCCTGGAGGAGCTCTCGCGCCACTGGCCGGTGAAACGCGGCACGCCGCGCGCCATCCCCGAATCAAGACGCCGCCAGCGCCAGGCCGAGCTGTTCGAGCCCGAGTGGGACCCCTACGCCGCCACCCCCGAGGACGCACTCGACGCCGCCCGCCGCGAGGTGAAGCGCTGGCGCATGGAGCAGCTCACCCATCTGCAACGCCAGGTCGAGCTGGACCCCCTCACCGAATGGTTCGTGCTCGCCTGGGATGCCTTCCAGGCCCCCCAATTCCCCTACGACGAGGCCCTACGCCTCGCCCGCGTCGTGGGCGTCGACATGGAGCGCGAGATCATCGGCCGGCTCGCCGAGAAGAAGACCAGCAACGTCGTCCTCTGGGACAGCAGCACACGCGCCGCCAAAGGCACCCTGGGATCGGCAGACGGCTCCAGCGGCTGGATCGACGCCATCCACCACGCCGCCCACGCCGCCCGCACCCGCACACTGCAAGCCGCGCATGAGCTGCTCGAGCGCACCAACGCCGCCAAAGAGCCCCTCTTCCTCTCCGCCCTAGAGGCCGTCCTGGAGGTCCTCCCCCCATCACGCGCCTTCACCGGCTTCGACCCGGCCGACGCCGTGCTGCCCTCAGCCAGCGACTTCGAGGTGCTGGAAAACCTGCGGCGGTTGGCGTTCGCCGACCGGGTGGACGCACCGACCCAACTGGCCTTGTGGCAGGAGTAGATGACATGACCGAGGCGGGATCGAGGTAGCGATGCGCCGTTGGAGGATCGCGCCTATTACTGAGCCTGCCTTGACTACGGGCTCTTTCAAGCTGCAAGCGCTCGGATCTGTCTAGCCGGAGCAGCGCGAGGGACTGAAGAAGACTGCTCTTGACACTGCGACGGGGATGGTTGAGCGCCCAGGGAGACGGTCAGGTTTTGCAATCATGTGTTGCCTGATTGCAAAGACCTACCCTATTTTTCCTCAGCGAGACGTTTACAGGAAAGGACATTCAAGTTACGCTTTGCGTGTCAGACGGCCCGCTGCGCGGCAGTGTCCTTGCCGCCGATTTTCATCCTTTAATCAATGGACGGCCATCTAGATGCGGCTCTCGAAGACGGTCGTGTTGCCAGAAGGGTCATCGTCTGCTAGTGTTTCCAGTGTGGACATTCGGAATGGTCATCGTACACAAATTATTTCCTACCAATAGGCTCGGCTAAGCAGAATTAACGCCGACTGAGATAGGCAGATTCTTCCTATCTCACCTGACCGATACTCTGTCTAATCAACTGTTATGTTTCAATGTAAATAACGGTGGCAAATTAGATGCCTGACAGTCCCTTAAACGACGCGCTGAGGCACTTTGAGGCAGTCGAGGCAAATTTGATCAAAGCCGAAAAAGTGTTAGCGGAGATTGAAGCAGCAATTCCAAACAGGATCTCATTCGTCAGTGAGAACCACGAATACGAAGACAACTGCCGATCCTTTGACGAGATCTCCGCGTCTCTTCCTAGCATCGACGGATGGAAGCCGGAATTTGCCCTTTTCGAGCTCGATGAAATTGCCCAAATGCGCCTTGACGCCCAAGAAGTTGGGGAAATTGAGTGTCAGGTCTCGGTTGAACGTCGCATTTTGGAGCCATCACGAGTCCTCAGAGAGTACCGCCGTCGGTTCAACCAAAAGCGTCGGGAGCTTGTGCGTGGTTCACTTGAAACGCTGATCGAGCAAATTGGTAAGCGTCCGGCAAACTACCGGATTACCCCTTCCCGTTTCAGGTCGTCCATTTTCAGATTGTGGGGCAGCAGCGCCGCGACTGCTTCGGGGGACTT
>RZZN01000183.1 GCA_009929855.1 Gammaproteobacteria bacterium | reverse complement strand
AGCGCATCCGCGAGCGTCTGGTCGAGATCCTCATGGCCGACGAGCATGTCTTGGCCCTGAAGCCGGCGCTCGATGAGCAGCGGGGCCGGGCGATCGCGCTTCTGAGCGAGCGGGTCGATCCGCCGCCACCGCCTCCGCCTCCTCCGCCCGGGATCCGGGTCATCGCGGCCGATCAGCGCCAGTCGCTGGACGCGGGCGCGGCGCGCGATACGCTCCGCCGGGTCGAGCAGACACTGGCCGAGCATCCGGGTGCCCGACTCGACATCGATTGGCGTCTCTTCGAGCGGGAGGACGGCTAGACCATGGTCCCCAGCCGGCGCCAGATCGAGCAGCAGGTCGCGGCCGTGCTCCAGCGCGCGTCGGATGCCTCGGTGGTGGGCATCCACGCCTCGCGTCCCGGTCAGTGGCCCGAGTCGATCCGGGTGGGCGCCCGCGAGTTTCGGCTCGCCTGGTGCGAATCGCCCCTGGCCGCGCGGGAGGCCCTGGTCGACAAGAGCGACGAGTCTGGACTGGTCCTACTCACCGGCGCGGACGACACGACACTCGGCGCCGACCTGCTCGCCCGGCTCTGGCGGGGGCGGGTCTTTCATCTGCAGAGCTGGGACCTGGTGCGTGATCTCTTCAAGGCGCGCGACATCGACCCGCGGCTCGCGCCCATGGGCTGGATCGCTGACCTCCTGGTGGAGCAGGTGCCCCCGGGTGGCTATGCCCCGGCGCCGGGTGGCTTCTTGTCGGCTGACCTCGCCTGGCAGCAGGTGCTCGCGGTCTGTCTGGGGCTCGGCGAGGGGCGACCCGATGCCGTCACGCTCGTCGAATGGACACTGCGCGAGGATGCCTCGGTCCGCTTCGGGTGCATCGACCCGGCGGCGCGGGACGATCTGACGGGCTGGTTGGTGCGCACCGTTGGACCGGCGGCGCGCCCCATCCTCGCCGGTGTCGCCGCGGGCCGCGGGGCCGAGGTGCTGCCGATCGGCTTGGTGTGCGAGCTGATCTTCAGTGAAGGCAGCGATCGGGATCCGGTCCTGAGCGCGGCGGCCGCGCGGTTGGAGCGCTACACCGACGGCCAGCGGGTCGATCCGGTCGCGGGGCGACGTTGGGGCGAGGCGGCGGCTGCAGTGTTGGCGCGGTTGGATGGTGGTGTCGACTCGACCCTGGATCCTCTGATGGGAGGGGTGGAGCCACTGGTCACTGGCGGTGAGCAGGACGCGGACGATGGCGCTTTCGCTGCGCGGGGCTGGCGGCTGAAGCCGCCTCTACAGGTAGCGCGGGGCTGGCGGCTGAAGCCGCCTCTATGGGTAGGGGGTTGGGGCGAGAGTCGGGCACTGAGACGCACGCTCCTGGCCCAAGCCGACCGCATCCTGGATGAGCTGGGTCTGGGCGCCCTGGCCGAGTCGAGCGACCTGCTCCAGGCGGGGCTCGATGCTCGGCTCGCGCGCTATGCCGAGGCCCTGGCCACGGCGCTTGCGGAACTGGAGCGATCGGCACCGGCGCGCTCCAGCCTGAAGCAATCCACCCAGCAAGGATCCACCCAGGAAGGATCCACCCAGCAAGGATCCAGCCACCAAGGATCTACCCAGGAAGGATCCACTCACCAAGGATCCCCACTTGAGCGCGCCGAGGCGGCGGCCGAGCGGGTCCTCGCTCACCGGCAGACGGCGAGCTGGCCACTGCGACGCGAGCGTCTGCGCATGTCGCTGCGGCTGCTGCGCTGGCTGGCTCGGCCCGAGCCGGCCGTGGGCGATTTCGCGACCGCGGCCGAGTCCTATGCCGCCGACGGTGCATTCGTCGACTGGGCGCGGATGACCCTGCTGGGGGGCGAGGAGCTGGCGAGCTTGTCGGCCGCCTATGCCGCGCTTGTCGGGGCCGTACGGACGCGACGCGAGTCATTCAATCGGCGCTTCGCCGGGTATCTGGTGGAGTGGAATCGCGCGGGCGGCGGGCGCCCCGGTCTGGTGCCGGTGGAAGGCATCATCGAGGCGCTGCTCGCGCCACTGGCCGCCCGCACACCCATGTTGCTGCTGGTGGCCGACGGCATGAGCCTGCCACTCTTCCGGGCCCTGACCGAGAGCCTGAATGCGCTCGGTTGGACCGAGGCGGCCCCGCTGGAGGGGCCGCGGCCGGTCGCCGGGGTCGCGGTGCTGCCGACCCTCACCGAGGGTTCGCGCACCAGCCTGCTGTGCGGTCGGCTGACCCTGGGCACCGCCGCCCTGGAGCGGTCGTGCTTCGGTACACACCCGGCCTTGACGGCTGTCTCCCGTCCAGACGCCCGGCCTCTGATCTTTCACAAGGCGGACCTGGGCGATGGTGGCGGACTCGCCGAGCGGGTGCGCGAGGCGATCCGCGCGCCCGATCAGAAGCTGGTGTGCGTGGTCTACAACGCGGTGGACGACCATCTGAGCGGCTCGGACCAGCTCCATCTGACCTGGACGGTGGACGACCTGCGTCTACTCGGGCCACTCTTGCACGAGGCCGGGCTGGCCGGTCGTGCCCTGCTGATCACCGCCGACCACGGTCATGTCCTGGAGGACGGCACCACCCAGCGCGGACGCGAGGGCAACGCGCGCTGGCGCGTCGGAACCCAGCCCTTGGACGACGAGATCGCGCTCCGCGGCGGCCGGGTGCTGGCGTCCGCTGGTGTGGAGCAGGTCATCCTGCCCTGGAGCGAGCAGGTGCGCTACGCGTCCAAGCGCAACGGCTACCACGGCGGGGCGACGCCCCAGGAGGTGTTGACCCCCTTGGCCGTGCTGCTGCCGCCCGTCGCTCAGGCGCTGGCCGGCTGGCGAGCGGTGCCGCCGATCGTGCCCGAGTGGTGGGAGTCGTCCTCGGTCGCGCCGCCCATCTCGAGCGGGCCGGAGCCGGCGATGGTCCAGGCACCGCGGGCCGGTCGGCGACGCAAGACCGCGCCCGGTCAGGACGACCTCTTCGCGACCCAGACACCCGCCCCGGCGCCGTCCGAGCCGCCCTGGCTGGACGCGCTGCTGGCCTCGCCGGTCTATGCCGCCCAGAAGCGGCTGGCGGCCCGCATGGCCCCGACCGATGATGATCTGCGCCGCTTCCTGCTGGCGCTGGACAGCCGCGGCGGCAAGCTCGGCAAGAGCGCGCTGGCCCAG
>RZZN01000182.1 GCA_009929855.1 Gammaproteobacteria bacterium | reverse complement strand
TCGTTCGTGTACCATCCCACGAAGGTGTACATGAAGCGTGTCGGGTCGGGGCTCGGCTCTGAGGCAAGTTCTTCATCATAGACCGACTGGTCATCAACCGCAGTTCCCCCGTTCTCATCAAAGGACACCGTGTAGAGGGGCTTAGGGCTCCAGTCAGCGTAGACAGTGACATCGTTGTCGGGCATCGTGTCAGTGCCCCAGTCAACCTCGTTGAGGAAGGTGGAATCATCGTAGAACCAGCCATCAAAGTAGTAACCCGAACGTGTCGGGTCAGCAGGTTCGATAAGCGTTTCACCGTAGTCGTACGTGTCCGGGCTTTTCGCTGATCCCCCGTTAGAGTCGTAGTAGAGCGTCCACTCGTTTAAGAGCCATTTGGCGTAAAGCGTCACGTCCTCCGTGACTGTATCTGTGTCGAAGTCCCATTCGTCAGTCCACACTCCATCATCGGTATACCATCCATCAAACGTGTAGTGGGTGCGTGTCGGATCCGTGGGCTCGGTGGCCAATTCTCCGTCATCAACTTCTTCTGGGGAGACTGCGGATCCTCCGTTGGAGTCGTAAGTGACTGTCCAAGTTGTCGGACCAGGTTCCAAGTCTCCTCCTGAACTGATATTTACGGGTTCATCTTGATCATCTCCGGGCATCGAACCACCATCGCCCAACTGACCATAACTATCCGAACCCCACATCCACACTTCTCCATTAGATGTCCATGCACCCGAATTAAATGTTCCTAAAGAAACTCCAACGATCTTTTCACCTGAATTGACAGTGAATTTACTGGTTATTTCTACAGGCTCGGGTTGATTAGTGTTGGTTCCACCATCACCTAATTCGCCATAACTATCCCGACCCCACATCCACACTTCTCCATCAGATGTCCATGCCGAACTACTAGTGTTTCCTAAAGAAACTCCAACGATCTTTTCACCTGAATTGACAGTGAATTTACTGGTTATTTCTACAGGCTCGGCTTGATTAGTGTTGGTTCCACCATCACCTAAAACGCCATGAGAATCAACGCCCCACATCCAAACTTCTCCATCAGATGTCCATGCCGAACTAAAAGAAGCCCCTAATGAAACTCCAACGATTTTTTCACCAGAATTAATTGTAAATTTAGATGTTATTTCTACAGGTTCATCTTGATCAGTGTTAGTTCCTCCATCACCGAGCTGACCTACTAAATCCCAACCCCACATCCATACTTCTCCATCAGATGTCCATGCACCAGAATGTAATGCTCCTAATGAAACTCCAACAATCTTTTCACCTGAATTGACTGTGAATTTACTGGTTATTTCTACAGGTTCAGCTTGATCAGTGTTGGTTCCACCATCGCCCAACTGACCATAACTATCCGAACCCCACATCCATACTTCTCCATCAGATGTCCATGCAGACGAATGAGACTGCCCTAATGAAACTCCAACAATCTTTTCACCTGAATTGACAGTGAATTTACTGGTTATTTCTACAGGCTCGGCTTGATCAGTGTTGGTTCCACCGTCTCCTAATTGACCCTTATCATCACGACCCCACATCCATACTTCTCCATCAGATGTCCATGCAGACGAATGAGAATGCCCTAATGAAACTCCAACAATCTTTTCACCTGAATTGACAGTGAATTTACTGGTTATTTCTACAGGCTCAGCTTGATCAGTGTTGGTTCCGCCATCACCTAATTTCCCATATTGATCCCAACCCCACATCCACACTTCTCCATCAGATGTCCAAGCAGACGAATGAGAATTCCCTAATGAAACTCCAACAACATAATCACCAGGATCTAATGCCATGTCTATAAATTCGAGAGGATCTCTTATGGCATATATTTCTTGATCATTTTGAACTAATAAAACTGTGAAAAGCGTGAGGATGGTAACCATCGCCATCAGTAATGTTTTTTTCATTAGAACACCTCCTAATTTCATTTTAACCTACTAAATGTCAAATTGCAACGCCTAAAGAAAAACCCGACCGGAGTCGGGTTCGTTGGGGTCCTTGGTTTAGGACCTACGATACGAAATGTATCCGACCACGCCTGCCACGAGGACGATGACGTAGAGGATCGGGAGCAGGTCCACAAGTGAACCCACGGTCGTGTCAGCGAGCGCTCCGCCTTCTCCTGTGAGACCGTCAACGAAATCGTTGATGACAGGAAGCAGCGCGAGACCGATGACGATGGTGATCATTCCGCTGATGAGTTTATTCTGCATGAGTTTCTCCTTTCTCCATTGTTAGGGGTATATTAGCCCCGGCGGATGTAAACAACCGATCCGGCAACTAACGCGAGGACGTACAAGATGGGCAGCAAATTGATCAGAGCTCCAATGGATGTGCCATTAAAGTCACCGACCTCATTCATGTCAACCCATGTGAAGCCGTAGGTGGTAGCAAGAGCATCAGGCGTTTCCCAAGTTCTCTGGGCGGTCGTGAGCCCTGTCGTGTCAAACTCAATGTAGGTTTGAGCGATCAAGGCTGTGTCAGAACTGTCCAAAGTGAAGGTGGCGGCTCCTGTGTCGATTCCGATGAAGATGAACGAGGAATCAGTTTCAGCAAACGCTTTGTCTGATGCGGTTGACCATTCAGATGGAGCAGTAGTCCAGTAAACCCGAATGGCATCGGATTCCGGCAGGACGTCTGCACCCGTGACAGCGACTTCCAATTCAGCGACCCCATCGGTCAAAGAATTGGCAAATGATGTGACCACCGGGATTAGCGCGAGGCCAATGACCACGGCGATCAAAAGCGAGAGGATTTTGTTTTGCATGAATTTCCTCCTTTCCATCTTCAGTTTACCAAACGTGAAAACGCTTGTCAAGACACAATGTAAATTTACTGAAAATGGTTACATTGCCAATCTCTCTTGACTCACGAAAGCGATCCATGGTAGGATGAAGGTGGACGAGGGGCGGATGCGATCCAGGGCGACCTGCACATCGTGATTCCGCCCATCCCTTCGGGGAGATCAACAGTCTACGGAGCGTGGATTATGAAAAGTCAAGGCCTAAACCCACAATTACACGTAATGAATAGTAATTACACGGAACGTGTAGTCAATTTTGACGCTTTATTTACAATGAATATAAATGTAAGGGCTTAATGAA
>RZZN01000181.1 GCA_009929855.1 Gammaproteobacteria bacterium | reverse complement strand
ACGCCGAGCAGGCTCGCGATCTTCGGAGTCGAGAAATATTTTAACCCATTGTTCTGCATGAATAAAGCGGTTTCCGTTCAGGCACTATTTAATTTCCCCTGAAATCCGGGAGAGCCTCTATATCTTTCCCCAAGATGGGCCATTCAAGAACCTGCGCGCCCGGGCCAGATATGCCCAGGTCTGGCAGAAGGGCGATCAATGGGTCGCCTCGGAAGGGGCGATTCGATCGCTCAATGCGATGACCGAGGATATCCGGTTCGATATCGGCCTGAATATCCCGTTCTTCTGAGCCGCACCACTCAGTTGGCGGCCAACCAGGTGAGGAACTCGCTGAAGACGCCATCGACAATGTCCTGATAACCCACGACCTCGGACTCGCGCTCGTCCAATGGCAGATCTGTTGTCATCGCCTTCAGCAGACGAATCTGCAACTGCAGCATGCGGGCATTCTCCTGCTCGATGCGGCGCAGAGCGACGATGAAGGGGTCGAGCGGATCGGCCGAGTCCGGAATGACCGGTGCGAGACGGATACGGGCCAGTTGCGCGTGGCCCAGGGCCAGGCCGCGAAAGGCCGCATCCGGATTCAATGCTGGCCCTAGCGGGAGTAACAGGATCTGGCTCCAGGCCATTGCCAAGGGTGCGATGATCTGATGGCTCCGAAACAGCAGCGTGGGATTGGTCGACCACTTGGTGGTGCGCAGCAACAGCGAAATAGCCTCGAGCTCACGGGAGTACTGTGTGAACGCATATTGCTGCGCGATATCGAGACGCGGCATCCATTGCACCCAGGAATGGTATGCGGCATTGCCGCTCTTGGTCCCGCTCAGTAACAAGGCCATCTTGGTCTGCAAATCCGGCGTCAAGCCATCCGACTCGATGCGCTCGCGCGCTTGATCGTAGAGAATCGGCTCAATCATCATCGTCGTCCTCATAAGGATTCCATGCGGTGTTTTCTGTTCCAACCAGCCACAGCCTTGGCATCGGTCTCATCGGGACTGATGAACTGAATGGCGCGCATCCAGTCGCCGCTGCACGGCAGCCATTGCTGAGCTGCTGCGGGATCGTCGGAGGCTACCCAGACGCCTTGATCGCCCTGCCAGCTGCCGTCGGTGACCTGGCTCAGAAAGACCGCCAGTTGCTGCATGGTCACGGCTGGTTTCTCAAGTGTGAATGCGTGATAGGCCTGCTGAATGATCAATAAACGAGAGCTCTTGACGTGCCTGCGGATCAGCTCATGACACTCGCGCGGGGTGAAGAAATCATGCTCGCCATTCATGATCAGGGTCGGCACCTCGATACCGGAAAGACCCGGCGTCAGTGGCTCGAACTCGACAAAAGACTCCATGAGATTCTGCATCGCATAGGCATCATTTCCGATATAGCCACTGCGCATCATGGCCGGAATACGCTCGCGATTGGCGTCGATCCAGGCCGAGCTCATGTTCATCGGGTAGAGCATCTGCTGCAGAAAGGGCATGCCGACCTCGGTCAGGCCCTGCAGCATCACGGTGCCCAGCAATTTCAGTTGCGGTGTCAGCTCGGCAAAGGTGCTCATGACCGCAAGGCTCTGCAGCCGGCAGCCGTGACGAATGGCGAAGTCGAGCGCCACGATGCCGCCAAAGGAGATGCCAGCCAGATGGATCGTCTCGATCTCAAGCCGATCGAGCAGCCTGTCGAGGATATCCGCATGACTGCTCAGCTTGATGTCGATGATGGGCTTGGATGAACGGCCCTGTCCGAGCATGTCATAGGCAAGCACGCGATAGCCGCGAGGGACGAAAAACGCGGCATAGTCTTCCCATAGCCGGGCATTCTGAGTGAGCCCGTTCAAGAAGACGATGACCGGCCGGCCGGGCTCGCCCGCAAGCTCGTAATGAATGTGATGCGGTCCGCATTGAGTCCTTGGCATGAGGTTTTCCGTTGCTCGATTTTGGTCGCTCAGATGATACAGGTCTTTCTTGTGAATTTCCGCAGATCAACTCGGCGATCCAACGCCAAACCGCAGTGAAACGCAGCAGCCGTGGCCGCCAGGGCGGAACGAGTGCAGCGGTTCCAGCATTGACCAGCCAGGAATGTGCTCAACGCCGACATTCCACATTCAACCCCCATAGGTACGCAAAAGCCGCAAACAAGCATTAAAGCACCGCTTGGTCTCCGCACTCTCTTCGGCAATGCCCCGATTCGGGTCGGACACTATATGAAAACCAATCAGGAGGCGACTACCCAATGAAGGTATCAATCAGTTTTCAATACATCGCGCGACGGAGGTTCTTGGTATGAAGAGACTCAGACGGGGCTCCCGCCATGCCATCAGTTGGATGCTGTCGGCACTGCTGACCGCATCCGTCATCGGCACGGCCCATGCCCAATCATCGATCACCGAACGCTCGGCCGTGTCCGAGCTGGACAGCCTCAAGCAGACCTACACGGTGCCTGGCTTCCGCATCGGCGGCCAGTACGACCTGGGTGCCCCAGAGACCTGGAAGGACGGCGGAGTCGGCGGCACGACGCTGGAATCCCTCGGCGCCGCGCCCGCGCGCACAGCCTACATCGCCGTTGGCACGCCCGAGCGCAACGCCGCGGGGGAGATCATCAACGCCATTGTGATCAACGCATTCTTCTCCGGGGACGCCACCTCGATGTACTCGAATTGGTCCGTCGGCGGCGCGGGCAACGCCTTTTCCGACGGCGCCCTGGTGGGGCCGGGGTTACTGTTCGACACGGATCGCTTCTATGTGATCTTCGTGGACGCACTCGGCCTCTGGGGCGCATCCAAGCCGTCCGACGGGCTCGGGCGCGACTTCCCGCTCTATAACTACTACGACATGGTGCACCTGAACTACCGCCTGCTGCGCGAGCACCTCGGCGTCGGTCGGGTCATCCTGTCCACGGGCGTGTCCATGGGCGGGACCCAGGCCTATTATTGGGGCCTGATGTACCCGGATTTCGTCGGAGCCGTGATGCCCATCGGCGGCGCCGCGGCCACCGATGGCGAGGGCGGCGCCGTGGCGGCCTGGACCTTCCAGTTGGCCAAGGCCGCTCTCGAGTCCGATCCGGTCTGGATCGAGACCAACGCCGATTACTACCACCTGCCGAAGGCACAGCACCCGAACAAGGGTGTCGAGT
>RZZN01000030.1 GCA_009929855.1 Gammaproteobacteria bacterium | reverse complement strand
AGCGTCGCCAAGCGTCGCGGCTGACATCGCCGACGGCGTTGAAGAGACCAGCGGCGCCCTGCAGCACCAGCTCGTTGGTGCGCATGCGCTGGAAGATGCGCTCGGCGATGTCGCGCGTATTGCTCTCGTAGAGCGCGCGGGCACGCTCTTGCAGACCAGCGTCGTAGAGCCGCCAGAAGAAGAGCGTCATCGTCAGTGACAGGCCCAGCACCAGGTAAGGCAGCGTGACCATGAAGCGACCGAGTGGACGACCGGTGCCGATGGTGGGGGAGGGTGGACCCACTGGAGGGTGCTTACGGATTGAAGGGTGCTTGGGAATCATGGTTTTCTGATTCGGAAAGACCACCGGTGCAAGAGGGATCTCGCATCACTGAGCCATGGCGGTCGCGGCCGGGCCCGTCACTCCGGGGGCGTTCGGGGCACTTCCCTGGTATCATTTTTACTCACATGCGACTCACAGAGAGTGCTCTTGGGGTGGACGGACCCCGCGCACAGCGACCATCTTTGCTTCATCCAGACGCCGAAACCGCGAGTAACCATGCGCATCCTGATCGTTGACGACGTCCCGGACAATATTCGGGTGCTGAGCCGCATCCTCGGCGATGAAGGTTATCAGATCTCCATGGCCAATAACGGCCGCCAGGCCCTGCGGGTAGCGGCGGCGAGCACCCCAGACCTCATCCTGCTCGATGTCATGATGCCTGAGCTGGATGGGCATGGCACCCTTTCAGCCCTCAAGGCTGACCCGCAACTGGCCTCGATCCCGGTCATCTTCATCACGGCCTTGGACGATGCGGAGGACGAGACTCGCGGTCTGAATCTGGGCGCGGTGGACTATATCACCAAGCCCTTCAATGACGCTGTCGTGCGCGCACGGGTCAAGACACATCTGGAGCTCAAGCGTCAGCGGGATTTGCTGGCACAGCTGTCCAACCTGGATGGCCTGACCGGCATCCCCAACCGCCGCACCTTTGATGCGCGCCTGCTCGAGGAATGGCGCCGTGAGTCACGCTGCGGCAAGACACTGGCCCTGATCATGATCGACGTGGACCACTTCAAGGCGTTCAACGACAGTCAGGGCCATCAGGCCGGTGACGACTGTCTGCGCCGTATCGCGGCCACCCTGTCCAATAAGCTCCAGCGCGCGGAGGACTTCGTCGCACGCTATGGGGGGGAAGAATTCGTTTGCTTGCTGCCCGGGGTGGAACGGGAGGGCCTGGCCTTGGTCGCCGAACAGTTGCGGGCGGCGGTGGAGGCCTTGCAGATCCCCCATGGGGCCTCTGCCACCAGCCCCTGGGTGACCATCAGCCTCGGGGCAGCGCTGTGCCAGCCCTCGCCGGATCAGCCGCCGGGCAGCCTCATCGATGCGGCGGATGCACAGCTCTACACCGCAAAGACCCGCGGCCGTAACCGAGTCTGCCTCTCCAGCGAATGAGGTGTTCGGCTGTGACCAGCCGGAGAAGCGCGCCGTGTGGCTGGTCGATGCGAGCTTCACCGTCGCCATCGCTGGGACGTTAGAGCCGATGCAGGCGAGCCGCTGATTCGGGGCTGTCGCTGGCCAGGGTCTGCCAGCAGTGGTCGCGGGGCCAGTCGCTGAGCCATGAGAGGAGCTGATCCGCTGGCATCGGCCGGGCGATCCCAAAGCCCTGGGCGGCGCATCCAACCCCTCGTGACCCACCCCCGACTGGTCATCCACGGCTGAGGCGGGCTTGCGCGCTGAGGCATCAGAAGAGTCGGTTCAGACCATTGAGCGCCGCCACGCGGTAGGCCTCGGCCATGGTGGGGTAGTTGAAGGTGGTTTCGGTGAAATAGCGGATATTGTTGGCGGCGCCCGGCTGGGACATGATGGCCTGACCGATGTGCACGATCTCGGCGGCCTGCTCGCCGAAGCAGTGGATCCCGAGGATCTCGAGTGTCTCGCGATGGAAGAGCAGCTTGAGCATGCCGACCGTGTGTCCGGTGATCTGAGCGCGGGCGATGCTCTTGAAGTCGGCCTGAGCCACCTCGTAGGGGATGTGCTGCGCGGTGAGCTCGCGCTCGGTGCGCCCGAGCGAGCTGATCTCGGGAACCGTGTAGATCCCGGTGGGGAATGACTCGATCAGTGACCAATCGCAGGTCCCATCGGCAATCTGGGCGCCGACGAAGCGACCCTGGTCATAACTGGCGCTGGCCAGGGCCGGCGGACCGACCACATCGCCGACGGCATAGACCCGCGGCAGTGCGGTCTGATAGCTGGCGTCGACCTCGATCTGACCGCGCTGGTTGGGCGTCAGACCAAGTGACTCGAGACCGAGATCCTGGGTGTTGCCGGTCCGCCCGTTGGCCCAGAGCAGGATGTCGGTCTTGATCTTCTTTCCGGATTGACAGTGCAGGACGACGCCGTCCGCGGTGGCCTCGACACGCTCATAGGTCTCGTTGTGACGAATCACTACGCCCTGTTGGCGCAAATGGTAGCCGAGTGCATCCGTGATCTCGTCATCGAGGAAGGAGAGCAGGCGGTCGCGCGTATCGATCAGGTTCACCTTGACATCCAATGCGGCCATGATCGAGGCATATTCGCAGCCGATGACCCCGGCCCCATAGATCGTCATGGATCGGGGCGTGTGCTTGAGGCTCAGTAGTGAGTCGCTATCGTGGATGCGCGGGTGATCGAAGTCGACGTCCAGCGGATGATAGGGGCGCGAGCCCGTGGCGATGACGAACCAACGTGCGCCGAGCTCCTCGCTCAAACCACCGTGACGAGTGACCTCGATGCGCTCGGGCCCGATGAACCGGGCACGGCCGAAAACGACCTCGACACGATTGCGTCGATAGTAGCGATAGCGCGTGCGGACCTGCTCCTCGATCACGCTGTCGGCGGCATGCAGCAGATCGGGAAATTCAACCTGGATCTGGTGCTCGGAATGTTGAAAGAGTGGATTGCGCCGATAGTCGGCGAGCATCTGGATCGAATGACGCAGTGTCTTGCTGGGGATGGTGCCCCAATGAGTACAGCCGCCACCGACCGCGCCATGGGCCTCGACCACCGCCACTCGCTGGCCGGCCTTGGCCAGCTTCATGGCGGCACCTTCGCCCGCCGGACCGGTCCCGATGATGATGGTGTCGAATACTCTGCAGGACATCAGGGGCTCCGAGGATCAGGGGCGGGGTCCGGGTGCCGGGGCGGTGGGTCGCGATCGGTAGGCATCCTGTTGACCGACCGATCGTTTCCAGTGAATGGCAAGGGCAACCCGAGGTGGACGAGTATAGCATGCGACGGACCATCGCCCGCGTCGGCGCTGCCCGGCGCATCCTCGTCATGCACCATCGGCCTGACCTGGCTGGGCCAGGCCGTCGGCTCGCTCAGAGGAAGTCTGGCAGGGCCTTGCGGATGTCCTCGGGTGAGTGCGTGGTCAGGTTCTTATCGATCTCGCCGGCGATGAGCTGCCGCAGCGGGGGCGACTGATGTTTGCGCAGCACGCCGAGGAAGGCTGGCGCGGCGATGACATAGAGCTTGTCGAGATCACCACTGCCGCGCGCGTTCTCCAGCGTCTCGCAGACCAGGCCGGCAAAGCGCTCGGCGTTTTCCTGTCGATGTACCTGTTCGACATCGAGGCCGTGGGCACGGGCCATGGCATCATGACCGCGTCCGCCCTTGTCGGTGGTCAAATCACCCTCGTGAAGCCGACCCTCGGGGAACGCCAATGTCTGAATCTCATTGATGGGGCCTGCCGCCTTCTCGGCGGCGAAGATGCGAGCGCGGCTATTGTCCGCCGCCAGGATCCAAGTAGACATGTGTCAACTCACTCCCATGCTGAGTCCGGCCAGAATGCGGCCGGGTCTGTGACTGAGATGGGACAGTCACATCCGCGGGGCTCGGCTCGGGCACCCTGGCGCAAGCCGATCCCCTACTCTGAGTTTAACAGGCGATCGGCGAATGTCAGGGCATCCCATGGTCCATGCCACTCGGTGGGTGACTAGTTACAAGCCCCGCGCACGCATTCGAGATAGGCTGACTCATCGAATGGACGTCGATCCTGCTGGAGGTTCCAGATGCCCTCGGCGAGACACGCCATGATCCGATGCTCGGTCTCGTGTGCATCCCCCGTGATCTTGAGCAGTTCCTGGTAGAGACCACGGATGCCGGCCGGTTGATCGAGTTGCAGCTGGTCTTGGATGGCCAGATGCAGCGACAGATGCAGGTAGGGATTGGTCTCGCCCTGCTGCGGGTGAAAGTCGCGCTCCAAGGCGGCATCGCCGTGGCGCATGAAGGCCTGGTACTCCGGGTGCTGACGCAGCACTTGGACGATCTGGTGCTCGAGCGGCGCGAGCGTCTGTCCGGTCTGGGCCTTTTCCCAGGCCGTGATGAAGACGCGGCGATGGCTTTGACGGTCATTGGAGAACAACATGGCGTGGGTGCCTCGGTGAGTCGGTTGGGGGCTGGGCGATGGATGGTGCCTTGGCGACAGTGGCTCCAGTCATCCATCCTCGGACATGGCCACATCGCTTCGGCGACGCAGGCTCGCGACCATGCGTCATCATTACGTGCTCGCGGGGGTCTTGTCGCGATAATCGCAGAGTTCCGCGATCGGGCAGAGCGGGCAGCGCGGCTTGCGCGCGGTGCAGACATAGCGACCATGCAGGATCAACCAGTGGTGGGCATTGTGCAGATAGGGTTTGGGGACATGGCGCAACAGGGCCTGCTCCACCGCCAGTGGTGTCTTTCCAGGGGCGAGGCCGGTGCGATTGGCGACCCGAAAGATATGGGTGTCGACGGCCATGGTCGGCTCGCCGAAGGCGGTGTTCAAGACGACATTCGCGGTCTTGCGCCCGACGCCGGGCAGTGACTCCAGCGCCTTGCGCTCGCGCGGGACCGTTCCGCCATGCTCGGCGATGAGGATCGCGCAGGTCTTGATGATGTTCTTGGCCTTGGTGTTGAACAGACCGATGGTGCGGATGTGCGCCTTGAGCCCCTCCTCGCCGAGAGCCAGCATGGCCGCGGGTGTCTTGGCGTGCGCGAAGAGTCCGGCCGTCGCCTTGTTGACGCTCCTGTCGGTCGCCTGGGCCGAGAGGATGACCGCCACCAAGAGCTCGAATGGGCTGTGGTAGACCAGCTCGGTGGTGGGGGTGGGGTTGGCGGCGCGCAGCCGCTCGAAGATTTGCGCGCGCGTTCTCTGGTTCATGAGGTGGTCTCGCGGATGGGTCTCCCGGTCTGTGGCACGCGGACCCTCCAAGGTCCGCTGCCAGTGCGCGCGTTCTCGGCACTTGGCCATGCCGTCGCCGGTCGGTCGTCGGTGTGCCAGGCGTGGCACGCGCCAGCGCGATCTCCTCGGCGCGTGCGCTGAGCTATTGTGCGGGTCGCGGGCGTGGATTCAAATCGCCAGATGGGCGAGCGGGCGCGCCGGGGCCGGCCTGGAGGTCGGCCGCGCCGCGCGCGCAGCTGCCGGTGGTTGGATCATGGCGTGTCAGCGTCCCACGCGGGATGGTGTTATATTGATCGCATGCCGCATCTCCTCCTCGCCGTCACCGCGCATGGCTACGGCCACCTCTCACAGGTCGCGCCGATCGTTGCCGCGCTTGCCCGCCGTGTCCCGGATCTGCGTCTCACACTGCAGAGCGACATCGATGCCGAGTTGGCGCGGATGCGGCTGCCGTTCGGCTTCACGCACTTGCGCGAGGCCACCGACGTTGGTCTGATGATGGATGGGCCGCTGCGCTCACGCTGGTCCGACAGCCTTGCCCGCTATGAGGATTTCGAGGCGCGCTACGCGCAACGCCTGGAGCGTGAGATGCGTCTGCTCGGGCGCTTGGAGCCGGATCTCGTCCTCGCCGATGTCCCCTGGCTGCCGCTGGACGCGGCCAGTCGGCTCGGCATCCCGGCGGTCGGGCTCTGCTCGCTGAACTGGTACGACATCCTCCGCCTGAGCCCGGTCGCCGCGCGGGTCCCGGCGGCCGTGCTGGAGCGCATGCGCCTGGCCTACGGTGGGGCCGACCTCTTCATTCGGCCCGCCCCGTCGATGCCGATGCAATGGCTGCCCAACGCGCGCGATGTCGGACCGATCGCCCAGCACTATCCAGACCGGGGCGCCGAGCTGCGCGCGCGCTGCGGCCTGCCCGCCGATCGTCCGCTCGGCTTGATGCAGTTCGGCGGCTTCGCTGGCTTCGAGCCAATGCGGGATTGGCCCGTGCAGCAGCGTCTGCATTGGCTCGTGCAGGACCTTCCCGCGGGTCCGCGCCCAGATGCGACCAGTCTGACCGACCTCGGGCTCAAGGTGCCCGATGTGATGGGCTCTTGCGACCTGATGGTCTGCAAGCCAGGCTATGGCAGCTACGCGGAGGCCGCCGTGAACCGACTGCGCGTGCTCTATGTCACCCGCGGTGACTGGCCAGAGGAGTGGGCGCTGATCCCGTGGCTGGCCGAGCGAGTGCCGACGCGCGAGATCGATCGCGCCGATCTGATCGCGGGGCGCGTCGACGCGGCGATCGACGCACTGCTCGCCCGCGAGCGTGCACCGGCGGTCGCGGCCACTGGCATCGATGAGGTCGTGGCCCTGCTCGAACCCTGGCTGACCCGTCCTGGCCAGCCAGTGGACTCGCGCATCGCGAGCGGTATCGGCCAACCTGTTGAGGAGGTCATTCAGGCATGAGCATCGTGGGTGAGCGCGGCCGATCGGCACGCTGGCCGTTGGGTCTGATCCTGCTCGGTTGGTCACTGTCATCATGGACCGCGGTGCCGGATCAAACGGCCGCGGCGGGCGCCAAGGCCTCCCAAGCGAGCGCGGCGCCCGCCGCGGCGCGGCCGACACGGCCGACACCGCCGAGTGGCTCGCGTCCGAGCCGCGCCGAGGTCAAGGCGATGATCCCGCCGATCGCCAAGCGACACGGCGTCGAGGAGGCCTTGGTGCAAGCGGTGGTGGCCGCCGAGTCCAATTATGATGCGCATGCCGTCTCGCGCGCCGGCGCCATCGGGCTGATGCAGCTGATGCCGCCCACCGCCGCCGACTATGGCGTCACCTCGATCGACGATCTCTTCGATCCGCGGATCAATCTCAATACCGGAACCCGGCATCTCAAACGCTTGCTGCGCAAGTACGACAACGACTACGGACGCGTGATCATGGCCTACAATGCCGGTGAGGGCGTGGTCGACCGCACCAACAGCCAGGTCACCTATCTGGAGACGCTCAACTACACCGAGGCGGTGATCAATCACTATCGCCGCAACGGTGGCACCCACCCGACCCAGGCGGCCTTGACCCAGGTGCGCGCCTTGCGCGGCACGCGTGATCTCGGTCAGGCGCGCCGCTTGATGAAACGTTATCTTGACCCTTCGCTGCTGTCATTGAAGGTCAAGCCGACGCTCGACGTGCGCCGCCTCAACCCGGCATTGCATGAGCCGGGTCCGGCGAGCAAACCCATGTTCGAGCTTGGATCCAGTGCTCGCCCGCCCGGCGGTTGACCGCGGGCTTGGGGTGGGCGCCACAGCCTATCGCTGCGCGGGAGTGATCGAATGCATGTCGAAGTGAATGGCCTGCTTGGTCTGATCTGGCTGATCGTGACCCTTTATGCACTCGTCAAGATCATCGGTAGCTCGGCCGGTGCCGGCTCCAAGGTGTTGTGGATCCTGCTGATCCTGCTCCTGCCAGTGCTCGGGGTCATCCTTTGGCTCATCTTCGGCCCCAGCTGAGACCGATGTGGCGCGCACTCACAGGATCGGTCCCAACATGGCCACGCCATTGTTCAGGAGTCGCCGCACCGGCCGCCAGGCCGCCACCTCGGCCGCGCTGACCGGGCGCGACTGCGCCAGATAGCGGTCCTGGCGCTGCCGGATGGCCGCCGTCAATCCTGGATCGTAGACCAGGATGTTGTTCTCGAAATTGAGCTCGAAGCTGCGCCGGTCCATGTTGGCCGAGCCGATCAGGCTGATCACACCATCCACCGTCACTGTCTTGGCGTGGAGCAATCCACCAGCGTACTCGAAGATGCGCACGCCGGCGGCGAGCAGCTCGGCGTAATAGCTGCGGCTCGCCATGCCGACGATCCAGGAGTCGTTGCGCGCGGGGACGAGGAGGCTGGTGCGCACGCCGCGGTAGGCGGCGGCGCAGAGCGCGCCCTGCATCGACTCGTTGGGGACATAATAAGGGGTCGAGATGACCAGCTCCTCGCGTGCCCCATGGAAGAGTGATTCGAACAACTCAGGCATGGCGGTGGGGCGGATCGCCGGTCCAGTGCCGATCACCTGGGCCGAGATCCCGGTCGGCACGCTGGTCGCGACCGGGCGGCGCAGCAGCTCATCGATGCCATCCTCGACATGGGCGAGCCAGTCGCTCGCGAACAGGATCTGGGTCTGGCGCGCGATCGGTCCCTCGAAACGCACCATGATGTCGATCCAAGGCGCGTATTTGGCCTTGATGCGAAACTCGGGATCGGCGCAGTTCTGGCTGCCGCAATAGGTGACGCGGTCGTCGATGACCAGGATCTTGCGGTGGTTGCGCAGATCGATGCGCCCGCGCAGCGGGCGCAGCAGCGGGTTGCCGATCGGCAGCGCGCGGGCGAGCCGGACCCCGGCGTCGGCCATCCGGCGCCAATGACGCGAGCGAATCATCTGGCGCGAGCCCAGATCGTCCACCATGGCGCGGCAGACGACCCCACGTGCCGCGGCGCGCTCCAACGCCGCCGCCATGCGCAGTCCATTGATGTCGGGCAGCCAGATATAGAAGAGCAGGTGCACGTGATCGACGGCCGCGTCGATGTCCGCCACCATGGCGGCGATGCTGGCATTGGAGTCGGCCGTCAAGCGCGCCCGGTTCCCGCTCACCGGGGCGAAGCCGCTGATCGATTGGCCCACCCGAAAGAGCTGCCGATAGGTCTCGGGGAACGCTGGCGGTGGGGTGTGCCGATGCGGGGCGTGCGCGACCTCGGGGATCCGCGCGAGGAGCTGGCCCAGCCGTCTGCGGCGATGACGCCCGAGGCTCACCTCGCCGAGCAGCAGATAGACGATCGCCCCGATGACCGGCACCGCCAGGATGACCAGGATCCAGGCGATCCGTGATGCCGGTTGGCGATTGGGCCGCAGCAGGATCCGTACGATCAAGCCCGCCTGGATGAGTAGATGCAGGAGCAACAGGATCATGAGCCTGGTCTTCGCTGTGGCCGTGATGGGATGCGCGCGCCCGGCGCATTGGACGCGAGTCGATGATGCGTCTGTCCTGACCCTCATTGTGAGCCAAAATCACCCCGCTTGCAGCGCTCGGCGCGCGCCGTGCGCTCGGGTCGGGCGTGCAAACCGACGCGTAACGGGTATGATGATCGCCGAGTTTCGCTTTGCAGCCGCCCGGCCACAGACCATGTCGAGGATTCGCCCATTCGAGGACAAGCACCCGCGGATCGATCCGAGTGCCTGGATCGACGAGACCGCGGTGATCATCGGTGACGTGGCCCTCGGTGCCGAGGTCTCGGTCTGGCCCGCTTGCGTGATCCGTGGTGATATCAACCGGATCGAGATCGGCGCTCGCACCAACATTCAGGACGGCAGCATCCTGCATGTCTCACATGAGAGTCGCTTCATGCCGGACGGGGCGCCGCTGCTCATCCACGAGGATGTCACGGTTGGGCACCAGGTCGTGCTGCACGGCTGCGAGATCCGCCATCATTGTCTGATCGGAATCGGCGCGCGGGTGTTGGACCGCGCGCTCTTGCATCCATTCACCTTGCTGGGTGCGGGCACCCTGGTGACGCCTGGGCAGGTCTTGGAGGGTGGCTCGCTGTGGCTCGGCTCACCGGCGCGGCGGGTGCGCGCGCTCAGTGATCGCGAGCTGGAGTATCTGGAGTACCTGGCGGAGCGCTATGTCCAACTCGCGCAACGCCATCGCGATGGCACTGGCGCGCGCGCTGGGTGATTGACGATGTGCCATCTCGGGGTGCGCTGGATCGCTGGTCGGCGGCGCCGCGATCGCTCAGTCGATCAGGCTCGAGGCGGGGTGAGCGCGGGCCTGGTGTTGTCTCCAGCCGCGTCGCTGGGCGGATCGGTGGGCGCGGGGGTGCCATTGTCCGCCAGGGTTGGGGTCATCCGGTCGACATCGACCGCGACGAACAGATCGTGATGGCCGCCGCCATAGAAGATGCCCCGAACCGGGGTCACATCCTGAAAATCGCGTCCGACCGCGGTGACGATATGCTGTTCGCCCGGGACCTGATCGTTGGTCGGGTCGAAGTCGACCCATCCGAGGCCGGGGATGAGCAGCGCGAACCAGGCATGTGAGGCGTCGGCGCCTTGCAGCTTGGCCTGGCCTGGCGGTGGCAGGGTCTCCAGATATCCACTGACATAGCGTGCGGCCAGACCGAGTCCGCGCAGACCAGCGATGGCGACATGCGCGAAATCCTGACACACACCCTTGCGCTGCGTCATCACCTCGCTCAACGGGGTGGCGATGGTGGTCGATGTCGGGTCGTAGGTGAAATCGCGGTAGATGCGCCCCATCAGATCGATCGTCGCCTCCAGGATGGGGCGCCCAGCCGTGAATGACTCGGCCGCATAGTCACGCGCGTCGGCGTCGGCCGGCACCAGGGGGGAGGGGAGCGTGAAGACGCGCAGATCCGTCATGGGCGCGTCCTGAGGGTCGCGCAAGCGATCGACGATGCGCTCCCAGGGCGGTGTGGTGGCGGGATCGGGAAGACTCGCCGGGATGACCTCGACCTCGCTGCGCGCCCGCACCTCGAGTGCCTCATGCGCCTGTTGAATCGAGAAATAGCTCACCCGATTGCCGAAAAAATCCTCGTACTCGCGGTGGACCGCGGGCCAGGGGTCGACCCGGATCTGACTGAAGAGACAGCGCTGACGCGCCATCTTGGACGGCTTGAGATGGGCGATGCTATGGCACAGCGAGACTGGCTCTGAGTACTCGTAGCGCGTGACATGATCGATGCGCAGCCTCATGCCGTGCCTCGCGCCTTGGACCGGCTCAGTAGACTGTGTGGCTGCTCCTCGTGCCGGAAGTATTGCGCGGTGATCGCGTCCGAGATCTCGGCGCAATGACGATCGAGCTCGCCGAGCATGGTCGCCAGCGCAACCCGTCGAGTCCCGGTCTTGTCCGGCTGGATCAGGATGTCGAGCTCGGCCAAACGGACATCGGTGAGCGTCTTGAGCACCAATTTTTCGACCGGCGAGCGCCCGATCGCCAGCTCGCCGCGTGGCAGCTCACCGACCAGTTGCTCGAGCTTGACCAGCTGATAGGCGAGCGCGCGCGGATTCCCCTCATCCTGGAGAACCAGATCGAGCAGCGCGCCGATCCGGGTTCCGGCGCGATAGCGCCGGCGGTAGGTGATGAGGCTATCGGTGATGCCCAGGACGGCCTCGATCACGATGCTCTCATCCGGGTCATGGGTGATCGGGACCAGCATCGAGCGCAGGAGGCTCGCGGTCGAGACGGCGCGCTCCAGGCGCCGACCGATCTCCAGAAAGTGCCACCCCTCATTGTGTGTCATGTTCTCCTGGGTCAGTGCCGAGAAGGCGACCAACGAGGTGATCAATGGATCGAGCTCATCGAGCGCCAGCGAGAGCTGATTGGGGCGCTCGTCGGTCAGATTGGCGAGATGCCCTTCGATATCGCTGACGATCCGCCAGGTATCGGCCGACAGCCGGTCGCGCACCGAATAGGCGGCGCGCCCGAGTGCCTCGAGCGTCTGGGGCAGTCCACCCAGTCGCGAGGCGTCACTGATCAGCGAGAGCATCTCCGGCAGCGGGTCGAGCAGTCGCTCATCGGCATCGGCCCCAATGAAGCCGGGAAACGCCTGGGTCTGATTGGTCAGTGCCTCCAGCAGCGAGCGCAGATATCCGATGTCGCCCGCGGCCGGACCCTCGCTGGTGCGCTCCGTAAGCTTGAAGATTACCATACGCAAGAGCCGTACCAGATCCTCGGCGCGCTCGGCATAACGGCCGATCCAGAACAGGTTGTCGGCGACCCGGCTGGAGACCTGACTCTCCTGGGTGATGGCCGGACTGAGCTCGGTGGTGACCAGCAGGCTTTCCTGTCGCTCCGGCTCGGAGGCGACGATCCAGACATCCTTGGCCAGCCCGCCGAGCCGGTTGGAGTTGAGCGCATCGGCGTTGGTCGGGGTGACACGTCCCAGGCCCCCGGGCATCACCGTATAGCCGTCATCCTCGGCATTGAGGAAGGTCCGCAGAACGCTCGGACGCGGCTCGAGACGATGGCCGACGAGGGCCGGGGCGGTCGAGGGACAGATGTGCTCCTGGGCGATATAGCCCCCTGGATCCGCGGTCATGGCCTTGATCAAGGCCGTGCGCGCGGCCGGCTCCATGGTGCCGGGGAAGCGGGTGCGCTCGCCCGGGGGGCGTTTCAGCGACTTGATGACCAGCCCGTCGAAACGCTCCAGGACGACCTTCAGCGATGCCGGGTCGCCACACCACCAGGTCTGGATGCCAGGCAGCTGCAGCTCCTCGCCAAGCAGCTCGTGACAGAGTGCCGGCAGGAAGGCCATCATCGCGGGGTGCTCCAGGATGCCACTGCCGAGCGCATTGGCAACGACCAGATTGCCGGCGCGCACGGCCTGAACCAGACCAGGGACACCCAAGAGCGAATCCTCGCGCAGCTCCAGCGGGTCGCACCAGTCATCACCGACTCGGCGCAGGATCGCGTCGATGCGCTCCAAGCGACCCAGGGTGCGCAGCCAGAGTGCACCGTCGCGCACCGAAAGATCACCGCCTTGCACCAGGGTGTAGCCAAGATAGTTGGCGAGATAGGCGTGCTCGAAATAGGCGGCGTGCGCGGGTCCCGGGGTGAGCACGACGACCCGAGCATGGTCGGTGCGCCGCGGGGCGAGCCGTGTGAGTGTGCGTCGCATCGAGCGGAAGAAGCTGGCGAGCCGATGCGCGTGGGCGTCGCGGAAGATGCTGGGCAGGATGCGCGAGAGGACGACCCGGTTCTCGAGTGCATAACCGAAGCCGAGCGGGGTTTGCGTGCGATCGGCGATGACCCGCCACTGCCCATCCGGCGTGCGCGTGAGATCGGCCGCGTACTGGATCAATGGACGGTTTGCGGCAAACCCAATCCCATGACAGGCGAGCAGATAACGCGGGCTGGCATCGATCAGCTCGGCCGGCAGCAGTCCATTGCGCACCAGGTTGCGTGGACCATAGAGATCGAGCAGGATGAGGTTGAAGAGATCGGCGCGTTGGATCAGACCACGCTCGAGCTCGGCCCATTCCTCGCTGCGAATGAGCAAGGGCAGGAGATCCAGCTCCCAGGGTCGCGAGATGCCGCGCGGGTCGGCATTGAGATTGTAGGTCACCCCGTTGTCGCGCATCAGGCGCATGGCCTCGCGCCAGCGTGACTCGATCCCGCTTGGCCCGAGCGTGCGCAGTGCGTCCAACACATATTGCCATGCCGGGCGGATCTCGCCCGCGGCCGTGCGCATCTCATCGTAGCAGTCGGGCCGCGGAGCATAGGCATCGACCAGATTGGGATGATCCAGCATGGATGCCAGCTCGGGGACGGACATGGGCAGCACTCTTTGTGGGGCTGAAGTGGGCGATTATAGCCGGCGCGGGTCGCGCTCAGACCAGCGTCTGCTTGCGTATCCGCCGCGTGGGGGCTTGCAGCCTGGTCTCGAGCAGCGCTTGCTCGAACTGAGCGGGGGACATGGGCGGTGCCAGAAGCTCGCCGACCGCTTCCAGGCAGCCCATGCTCATGAGCGAGTGACGCTGCCGCGCCGTGGTGACCCCATCGGCAATGACCGCAAGCTCGAGTGCCTGGGCCATGGCGACCAATGCTTCGGTGAGGACCAGGTCGTCATCGGACTCGGTCATGGATTCGATGAGCCTGGCATGGATCTTGACTTTGTCGATCGCGGCCAGACGCAACCACGCCGGGGCGAGCCAGCCGGTGCCGGCCTCGCTCAAGGTCAGTGCGACGCCAAGACGTCGCAGGCCAGCGCAGACCGCTTTCGACTGCTCGGGATGCTTGAACATCAGCGCGGCGGGCACCTCCAGCTCGATCCGCTCGCCGTTGAGCGCGCAGCCCTGGAGCAAGCGCTCGAGTGTCGAGATCAGATCGAAGCCGGTCAGCTGCGCCTCGCTGAGCGTGAGTGTCAATGATCGCGGGGCGACCCCACGGTCGTCCCAGGCTCGGAACTGGCGACAGGCCTCGGCGATGACCCAATGTCCGATCTCCGCCAGTGCCACGGTGGCATCGGCGAGCGGCAGGATCTCTTCCGGACGGACCAACCCGAGCACTGGATGCTGCCAGCGCAGCTGGGTCTGGACGCTCATCCATCGACCAGTTTCAAGCTCGACCCGGGGTTGGAAGTAGAGCCGCAGCTCGCCACGCGTCAGGGCGTCGCGCAGTCGCCCGAGTGGCTCCAGGCGCTCGAGTGCGAGCACGTCGGTGTGCTCGTGGAGGATTCTGAGCGCGCTTCTCCCACCCGCCCGCTTGGCCAGATGGAGTGCCGCCTCGGCGCGACAGATCAATGATTCGACATCGCTCTCTGGGCCGCTTTCAAGGGTGACCCCGATACTCGCGGCGACGAAGAGATGATGTCGTCTGACCGTCAGCGAGGGTTTCAGACAATCCAGCAGACGTTCGGCCAGGATTTGCGCCTCCTGGGTCGAGCCCACTCCATCGAACAGCAGACCGAACTGGTTGCTGCCCCAGCGCCCGAGGACATCGGTCGCTCGAATGCTCTCGCGCAGACGCAGGGCGATTGCGCGCAGGAGCTCATCGCCGATCCGATGTCCAAGGCTTGCGTTGATATGGTCGAAATGGTCGATGTCGAGCAGGGCGAGGGCGATGGGCGCCCGCCCACTCGGGGATGGATCGATGGCATGGGCGAGGCGCGAGACCAGCAGGATACGGTTCGGCAGTTTGGTCAAGGGGTCATAGAGCACGAAGTCGTCGGCGCCTCTGGAGTCGGGCATGGCGGTACGGCGATCGGCGAAGACCCCGACGTAGTTGGTGGTCTGACCGCGCGCATCCTGGATCCGGCGCAGACTCAGGCTATGGAGCACGATCTCGCCGTCCTTGCGACGGTTCCAGATCTCGCCTTGCCAGGAGCCGGTCTTGAGCAGACAGCGCCAGACCTTGAGATGAAAGGCGCGTGAATGCCATTGCGAGTCCAGCATGCTCGGCCGCTGACCCATCACCTCGTCCTTGGCGTAGCCGGTGATCCGAGTGAAGGCATCATTGACCGCGACGATTCGGGTCGTCGCGTCGGTGATGATCACCGCGTCCGAGGTGGCGGCGTAGACCGCGGCGGTTTGCAGTAGATAACGCTCGGATTCACGCACGTTGGTGACGTCGCGCAGATTCACGACGATGCCGCTCACCAGGCCCTGGGCATCACGGTGCGGCACCAAGCGGAGCTCGAATTCGCGGGTCGTCCCGTCGCGCGCCGGCTCGGTGACGTCCTCGACGGTGATCTCGGCCATGTCCAGGCAGCGGGCAAGGTGGCGATAGAGACAGTCGCTGACTGGTCCCGGCCCCACGAGCTCGTGGAAGCAGCGGCCCACCGTGGTCTCGAGCGTGCCCTGGACCGCTGTCAGGAAGGCCTCGTTCGCGGTCTGCAGACGGCAGCCGCGGTCCAGGAAGGCGAGGCGATCGGGCGAAGCCGAGACGATATCCTGGTACCGGGCCAGCATCAGCTCGGCCTCATGGCGATGTGAGATGTCCAAGACGATACCGCTGAGTCTGCGAAGCGCGATGGACGGATCGGGGTCGGGCCGGCAGGCACTCTCCGCCCACCGCAGTCTCCCATCGGGCGTGATGAAGCGATGACGCAGACGGAAGGGCGTCCGCTGCTCGCAGGCCTTGCGCACCGCCGCGGCGACGCGAAGGCGATCCTCGGGCAGGAGTCGCTGATAGAGATCCTCCAGCGTGAAGGGTTCATCGGGACTCGTACCCCAGATGTCATACCAGGCCCGCGATCCCTGGATCCGCCAGGTGGTGAGATCGAGCACCCAGTTGGCGACCCGCGCGAAGGCTTGCGCCGCGTCACCCTCTGTGTCTGGAATGGCGAGTGGCGCTGGCAGCGCGCTCGCATGATCCGGGGGGGCGGTCAGGACGAAGAGCAGGATGAGCTCCTCCTGGACCAGCGTGATGCGGGTGAAACGCACCAGCGCGCGGCGCGGCTCCTCGGCACCGGCCTGCAGCCGCAGCTCGTGGTCGGTTGGCGAGGACGTGTGCGTCAGGATCTCGTGCAGCCGCGCCTGATCGGGCGCGGCCACCAGCTCGCCGAGCCGGATCACCGCCCCGCCCGCGGCCGGCATGTCGATGAGATCGCGGAAGGCCGCGTTGGCCTCGATGAGTCGCTGCTCGGGATCGAACAAGGCCGCGCCACAGGGAACCGCATCGAGCAGTTGACCGAGCAACTGGCGCCACTGATGCTCGATCGGGTGATCAGTCGTGGATCCCGCAAGGGCTTGGGTCAGGGACATGTGGGCGAGCCTCGGTGATTCTTCGTTCTTATTGGCTGATCGGGTCGCCGGATCATCCTGAGCCGGGGGAAGTGATGCGAGATGCGGACCGCCGTGTGTGCTTGCCGGCAGCTGGGCTGGAGGGCATAGTGTCGCCCTGTTGGAGCAGTTCTCATCGACTACCCGGAGCGTCTACATGATAACCCAGACGGATGCCGGTGTGCGATCAGCGGGCGTGTTGTCAATCCTCGCGGCCTTCGCGCGCGAGTCGCGGGTGCCCGAGGTCGCGGGTGGGATCGACCTGGATACGCGCCTCGAGACGGATCTCGGGCTCGATAGCCTGAGCCGCGTGGAGCTGATCGCCCGCATCGAGAAGGAGATGGGCGTGATGCTCGCCGATCAGGCGCTGCTCGCGACGACGGCGCGCGATCTCATCGGGATGATCCAGGAGTCCTCCGAAACGACCGACCAAGCCACGCGCGTGCGGCTGGGTGAGCCGGCCGCGGTCGGTCACCCGGACTCGGCCAGGACACTCCTGGAGGTGTTGGATTGGCATCTGCGGTCACACGCGCAGCGTATCCATCTGCTCTACGAGTCAGCGGATGCGGAAGCGCAGCCGATCCGTTACGCAGATCTCGCGGCGGGAGCGGCGCGGGTGGCGGCGCGACTGCGCGAGGCCGGATTGCGGCCAGGCGCGACCGTGGCCCTGATGCTGCCGACCAGCCCCGATTATTTCCATGCCTTCATCGGTGTGTTGATGGCCGGCGGCGTGCCCGTGCCCATCTATCCGCCCGCGCGTCCACAGCTGATCGAGGAGCATCTGCGCCGGCATGCGCGCATCCTCGACAATGCCGGCTGTGTCTTTCTGCTGACCGTCCCGGAGGCCCGCGCGCTCGGTCGCGTGCTCCGCATGCAGGTGCCCTCGCTGCGCGCCATCCTGACCCTCGAGGATCTGCCGGATCAGTCCTCTGGCCCGGCCGCGGTGGCCGCGGCGAACGAGATCGCCTTGCTCCAATACACCTCGGGCAGCACGGGTGATCCGAAGGGCGTGATCCTCACCCATGCCGATCTGCTCGCCAATATCCGGGCGATGGGCGAGGTGGTGCGGGTGGCACCGGATGATGTCTTCGTCAGCTGGCTGCCGCTCTATCACGACATGGGGCTGATCGGCGCCTGGCTGGGCAGTCTCTATTACGGCATCCCACTGGTGGTGATGTCGCCGCTTGCCTTTCTCGCGCGTCCGGTCCGCTGGTTGGAGGCGATCAGCCGCCATGGCGGAACCCTCTCGGCCGCCCCCAACTTCGCCTACGAGCTTTGTCTGACACGCATCGCCGACGCCCAGCTCGCGGGTCTGGACCTCTCGCGTTGGCGCTGGGCATTGAATGGCGCCGAGCCCGTCAGTCCCTCCACCCTGCGCCAGTTCGCCGCGCGCTTCGCCCCCTGTGGTCTGCGGTCCACGGCGCTGGCCCCGGTCTATGGTCTGGCCGAGGCCGCGGTGGGCCTGGCCTTTCCGCCACTTGGGCGGGGACCGCGCATCGACGCGATCGACCGCGATCGCTTTGGCGCCACGGGCCATGCCTTGCCGGTTCCTCCCGATGATCCGCGCGCCCTGGAGGTCGTGGCCTGCGGTCGACCATTGCCGGGTTATCGGGTGCGCGTGGTCGATGAGTCGGGGCAGCAGCGACCGGAGCGTCACGAGGGTCTGCTCGAGTTTCAAGGGCCCTCGGCAACCCAAGGCTACTATCGCAATCCAGACGCGACCGCGGCCTTGATCCACGATGGCTGGCACGCCACCGGTGACCGCGCCTATCTGGCCGGCGGTGATGTGCATCTCACCGGACGGGTGAAGGACCTGATCATCCGTGGTGGACGCAATCTCTATCCCTACGAGGTCGAGCAGGCGCTGGGCGAGATTCCCGGGGTCCGCAAGGGCTGCGTGGTCGCCTTCGCCGCGATCGATCCGCGGCTCGGCAGCGAGCGCCTGGTGATCCTGGCGGAGACCAAGCAGCGCGACCCGGCGCGGCGTGCCGCGCTCGTGCGTCAGTTGCGCGAGCGCGCCACCGACATCCTTGGCCTGCCGCCCGATGAGTTGTTGCTGGTGGCGCCGCGCGCGGTGCTCAAGACCTCCAGCGGCAAGCTGCGTCGTGCCGCGACCCGCGATCGTTATCTCGCCGGCTCGCTCGAGGAGCCGGTGCGACGTCCGCTCTGGCAGCTGATTCGGGTGGGCGCCAGCGGTCTCGCCGCGCGCGCGCGGCGCTTGCCGGGCACACTCTATGCCGGTTACGCCTGGGCGGTGTTCCTCCTCATGGCGCCCTGGTTGTGGATCGCCATCATGGCGAGCCCGCGGCTGAGCTGGCGTTGGTCCTTGGCGCGGCTTGGCATCCGCTGGCTGCGGCGGCTGACCTTCATGCGGCTGACGGTGAGCGGTCGCGAGCATCTGCCGCCGCTGGGACATCCCCTCGTGCTGGTGGCCAACCACCAGAGCTATCTGGACGGTCTGGCCTTGGCGGAGGCCATCCCGCGTCCAATCGGTTTCATCGCCAAACGCGAGTTGACCGCCAACCCGATCGTGGCGCTCTTCATGCGGCGCATGGGCGCGCGTTTCGTCGATCGCTTCGATCCGCACGCCGGGAGCGCGGCCTCGCGGGGCTTGACCGAGCCGCTCGTCGGCGGCGCCACGCTGGGCTTCTTTCCCGAGGGGACCTTCCGCGAGCAGCCTGGACTCCTACCGTTTCGCATGGGGGCCTTCGCGGTGGCCGCGCAGGTCGGCGTACCCGTCGTGCCGGTGGTGCTGCGAGGGACGCGCGAGCGTATGCCAGGCGACAGTTTTCGCCCCCGTCCAGGTGCCGCCGAGGTGATCATCGGCCCGCCGCTGGAGCCAGCCGGGGATGACTGGGCCGCGGCGATTCGACTCCGCGACGAGGCACGCGCCTTCATCGCGGCCCGGTTGGAGGCTTGAGCCCTTGACTCAGCGTCCGATCACCAGCGGGCAGCCGAGATGCTCGAGGCTCGTCCAGACCTGCGTCTGACTGAGGATCGGGTTGTGTGCAGCGAGGATCAGCAGGTCGATCGCGCAGCCGCGCACCGTCGCCGCGAGATCTTCGGGCTGATCCTGCGCGAGCGTGACCATCCGCACCTGCTCGGCGATCGTGCCAAGTTGCTCGGCGGCGCGGCGATGCAGCGCGGGCGCCTCCTCCGGATGGTGCGGCTGCAGCAGGATGATCAGCTTGACAGGGTGCCGCATCATCAGTTCGGCGGCGATGGCGAGGACACGCTCGGCACCCTCGCCGCCATCATAGAGGACGCCGACGAGCGGATCGGTCGTCCGGCCGCGGGCGGCGCGGCTCGGTGCCCGCCGCGCCAATGGCGCGAATCGACCGAGCCGGCCCAGGGCGAAGAGCTCGGCGTCGTGCGCGGCGCCAAGGATCTCGGCCTCGAGGTCACCACGCCAGATCCGAAATGACCAGGCGATTCCCAGCTCGGTGGCCGAGCGCTCCAGCTGAGCACGGACTTGTCGCGCCGCGGCGCGCAGCTCGCGCTGCAGCCGCTCCGCGTCGAGCAGACTCTCACCGCGTGTGACCGCGCGAAACTCGCGCAGGAAGGGCAACCCGGCGAGTCGGATCAGCTCGGTATCCTCGACGAACACGCCCTCGATCTCGGCGTTCAAGGCGGCCGCGATGCCCGCCACCAGGGCCAGGCCACCGAGGCTGTGCGGCGTGGCATCCAATGCCACCGCGATCCGTCGCACGGGTCGGCGCTGTGTTTCGCTGCTCATGAGTGGTCGCCCTGATCGGCCGAGGCGTGCTCGGCTGGGCCGTCGTTGCCGGGGTTGCTCAGTTCGCGGAGCCGGTCCGAGAAGGCGATCAGACGTCTCTCGACCCGTGCGTTGACAGTTTCCGGTGGAAACTCGCCGGTCGCCGCGCGCTCGCCCGCGGGCGTCGCGGTCAGGATCTCGATGCCCTCGTCGATGCTGCTGACTGGATAGATGGCGAACTGGCCGCGCGCGACCGCCTCGCGCACGTCGGCGCGCAGCATCAGATGCTTGACGTTGGCGGCCGGGATCAGGACACCTTGTCCTTGCAGGGGGCCGCGCGCGACGCAGGTGTCGAAGAAGCCCTCGATCTTTTCGTTGACCCCGCCGATGGCCTGGACCTCGCCAAGCTGATTGACCGAGCCGGTGACCGCGAATGACTGGTTGATCGGCAGCTCGGCGAGCGCGGAGAGCAGGGCATAGAGCTCGGCCGAGGAGGCACTGTCGCCCTCGATGCCGCCATAGGATTGCTCGAACACCAGACTGGCCGAGAGCGAGAGTGGGTAGTCCAAGGCATAGCGTCCGGCGATGAAGCCCTGGAGGATGAGGACGCCCTTGGAATGGATGGGACCGCCGAGCTTGACCTCGCGCTCGATGTCGATGACCTCGCCCTCGCCGAGCCGCACCCGTGCGGTGATGCGGCTGGGATGACCGAAGGCATAGCCCCCGAGCTGCATGACGGCGAGTCCGTTGACCTGGCCGATGCGCGCGCCTTGGGTCTCGATCAGGATGGTGCCGCGGCGGGTCTCCTCGCGCAGACGTCGACTGATGCGGTCGGCGCGCTCGATCTGGGCATCGATGGCGCGCTGCACATCGAGCGAGCCGACGATCGCGCGTCCGGCGACCCCGGCCCAATAATCGCTCTCGCGCACCAGATCGCCGATCGAGCGCATGTGGCTGGTGAGCCGCTCGTTGTCGTCGGCGAGTCGGGCACTCTGCTCGATGATCCGGCCGATGGCGGCCCGATCGAAATGACGCAGCCCCGCGCGCCGGACCTCGGCGGCGATGAAGCGGGCATAGACACGTTGGCTCGCACCGTCGCGCTCGAGCCGGTCGTCGAAATCCACCGCCACCTTGAACAGCTCGCCGAATTCAGGATCGAGCTCGCAGAGCAGGTAATAGAGATGGCGCTCGCCGATCAGCACGACCTTGACATCCAATGGGATGGGCTCTGGCTCCAGCGACAAGGTGCTGATCAGGCTGGTGATCTGGGCGAGCGATTCGATCCGGATCTCACCGGCTTGGATGAGGCGTTTCAGGGTCTCGTAGGCGAAGGGCTGAAGCAGCAGCTTGAGTGCGTCGAGGATCAGATAGCCACCATTGGCCTGATGCAGGACACCGGCGCGGATCATGGTGAAGTCGGTCTCGAGCGCACCCAGATGCGCGCGGTGCTCGATGCGTCCGACGAGCTGATGATGGGCCGGAAGATCCGCGTAGACGACCGGCGCGCCACCATCCTCGTCATGGCCGAGGATGACGTTGACGCGGTAGCGATGATGCCAGGGTGGACCCTCGGCACCCGGTTGGATCCACAGACCCATCAGGGGTTGCGGCTTGTCCTGATTGGGCAGGAACTGGCGGAAATGCTCGACCACGTCGGCCTGCACCTGGCTGAGATAATCGAGCACCGCCGCGAGCTCGGCATACTTCTGCGCGAGCGTCTCGATCGGCCCCTGAATCGCCGCGCTGGCCATCTCGCGATTCAGCGCCTCGATCTGCTCGTCCGAGTGCTTCTTCCACAGCGGCATCTGGTGCAGTGCCTTGCGCATCTCCGCCTGGAGGCTGTCGATGTCCTGCTCGATGCGCGCGCGCTCCTCTTGCGGCAGCGCATGGAACTCGTTCGGACCGAGCGGCTTGCCGTCGCGCACTGGAGCGAGGGTGAACCCAGTGGGGGTCTGGAGCAGGATCACGTCCTTCTGTTTGGCCAGCTCGCGGATCTCGCCCATGGTCTTTTCCTGGCGCTCCTCCAACTCCTCCTCGACCGCCTGGGTGCGGGTGCGGTATTCATCGCTTTCGAAGACACCCTGGATGGCTCGGTGCAGATCCTCCACCAGTTGATCCATGTCGCGCTTGAGCACGGCCCCCTTGCCGGGGGGGAGGCGCAGCGCGCGCGGGCGGTGCGCGTCGCTGAAATTGAAGACGTAACACCAGTCGGGTGGGACCGGCTCCTGCCTGGCGCGCGTTTGCAGGACACTGTGGATCAGCGCGCGCTTGCCGGTTCCCGAGGGCCCGAGCGCGAACAGGTTGTAGCCGGCGTGATGGATGCCGATGCCGAACTGGATCGCCTCGATGGCGCGCTCCTGGACGATCAAGCCGTCGTCGATCTCGAGCTCGGCCGTGGTCTCGATGCCGAGCTGATCCAGCTCGCAGTGCCGATAGAGCGCGGAGGGTGGGAGTGGGGCAGGGGTCATGATCAATTCCAGTCGAATCAAACGTCAGGCCGAGACCCTGGCGCGCGCATCCGCGTCCTGCACCTGCGCGATCGCCGCGCCGAAGGACTCGGTCGTGTAGCGCGCGACCCGCAGCGTCGTCGACCAATGGTCCGGCGCGAGCCCCGCCTTGCGGCGCAGCTGCTCCAGGAAGAGCTCGGGGCGTGGCAGTTGCTCCCAGACCGCGGGCAGGAAGGTGCCGCGATGTCCGCGATCCTCGAGGATCAGACCGTCGATGCCGGGTCTGATCCGAGCGAGCAGATCCTGCTCCGAGGCGCACGGCAGTGGCTCGGCTGGGCTCAAGACCGAGATCTCGATCCGCAGCAGCGCCAGCTCGGCGCGCGTCAAGGGGGGGAAGCGCGGGTCGCGGAAGGCCGCCGCATAGGCATTCTCGGCGACATCCAAGACCAGTGGTCTGATCGCCTCCAGCATGCCGATGCAACCGCGCAGCGCCCCATCGATGGTGAGCGTCACGAAGGTCGCGCGCTTCACGCGCACTGCCTCGGGATACTGCTCGGGATCAGGTGCCCAGGGCCGGCCGGTGTCCAGGCCATGTCGCAGCGAGCGCGCCGCCACGGCCAACAGCAGTGGGCGCCATGCCGCCTCGGTGCCGCCCGGGTGTGTCTCGGTCGGCGTTGGATCGGGCGGCGCGGCAGGATCGAGTGGATGCGCGTTCATGGTCGTGGCCGGACTGGTGGGTGAGCCGTCGCTCGGTCATCGCGATTGCGGGGGGCTGCCCGGCAGTCGCGCGTCAGCGAGATCAGTGAAAGACATAGGCCCCGTAGCCCACGACCCGATCATGTGAGCCCGCGGTATCACCCGAGTTGCGCAGGTCCAGCGTCTCGGCCTGCAGACCACGGCGTTTGGCCAGCGCGAGCAACCCATTGAGTGGATTGCATCCACAGGCCTGCTCATAACCGATGTCCTGAGGGCGCAAGGATTCGATCGCCACCGATGTGGCGGCGTCCAGGCGTTGCGCGAGGGCGTAGGAGTGATAGTGACTCAGGTCGGAGCTGATGACGATCAGTGTCTCCGGGCCGCCCCACAGCAGGTCGAGCACCTCGGCGACCTGGTTCGCCGTGGCATCGCCGACGACCAAGGGCACCAGGCTGAAGCGAGCGAGCGCCTCCTGCAGGAAGGGCAGCTGGACCTCCAGGCTATGCTCGAGCACATGGGCATCGTCCAACAGTCTGACCTGGGGCAGTCTCAGTACCTCCTTGATGGCCGCGCGGTCGAGCTCGACCCGCCCGAGCGGGGTCTCGAAGCAGTCCGCGCTGCTCGCGGCGAGACCATGGAAGGCGACCCGGTGCGCTGGCCCGAGCAGGACGACACGGCGGATGGTCGCGCGGGCACGGGCCAGTGTCGCGTAGGCGATCGCCGCGACGGGTCCGGAGTAGACGTATCCCGCATGCGGGGCGATCAGTGCCTTCGGCGGTGACTCATCCGATCGGGCCGCCTCCAGATAGCCATCCACCAGGCGCTTGAGCTCGCGCGGGTCATCTGGATAGAAGAGACCGGCGACCGCCGGCCGTCGAATCGTCAACATGGTCGTCTCCCGCGATCTGCAAACAAAGGGGACCAACGCACGGATGTCCTCACTGCAAGTATAGTCCGGATGCGCGGTGAATCTGACCGTGGGGTTGTATACTCAAACCATGTGGCGAGTGTCGATCGTCGCTCTTGCGGCGCGCCGTGTCGCGGACTGATCAAGGGTTAGCGTGCGGTCGTGGCGCATGACCACGAGTGGCCTGACGAGGCCGGTCTCGAAGGTCGAGACCCTTGGCCGGGGAGGGTGTGCGATGAGTGAAGAGCGAACGGGCAGTGTGGTGCCGACGCGCTATTGGCATCGGCTGGAGGATGGGCGGGTCCAGTGCGACCTGTGCCCGCGATTCTGCAAGATCAAGGAGGGCCAGCGCGGTCTCTGCTTCGTGCGGGCCTGCGAGGGGGGGGAGGTCGTCCTCACCACCTACGGCCGCTCCTCCGGCTTTTGCATCGACCCGATCGAGAAGAAGCCGCTCAATCATTTCCTGCCCGGCACCCCGGTCCTCTCGTTCGGCACCGCCGGCTGCAACCTGACCTGCAAGTTCTGCCAGAATTGGGACATGAGCAAGTCGCGCGAGATGGATACGCTCGCCGACGCGGCCGAGCCCGAGACCATCGCGCGTGCCGCCGCGGCGCTCGGGTGTCGCAGTGTCGCCTACACCTACAATGACCCAGTGATCTTCCACGAATATGCCATCGATGTGGCCAAGGCCTGCCGGGCACGCGGCATCCGCTCGGTCGCGGTGACCGCCGGCTACATCTGTCCGGAGCCGCGGGTCGAGCTCTTCGAGTGGATGGACGCGGCCAATGTCGACCTCAAGTGCTTCACCGAGGACTTCTATCACCGTCTCTGCAGCGCCCATCTGCAACCGGTCTTGGAGACCCTCGACTATCTGGCGCGCGAGACCGCCGTCTGGCTCGAGCTCACCACCCTGCTGATCCCCGGCGAGAATGATTCGGATGCCGAGCTGGAGGCCATGACCCAATGGGTGGTGGAGCATCTGGGACCCGACGTGCCCATGCATTTCACCGCCTTCCATCCCGATTACAAGATGTTGGATCATCCGCCCACGCCCGCGGCGACCTTGACCCGGGCACGCGCCATCGCCCTGCGCAACGGGGTCCGCCATGCCTACACTGGCAATGTCCACGACCAGGCCGGTGGCAGTACCTACTGCCATGCCTGTGGACAACGTCTGATCGGGCGTGACTGGTATCGTCTCTCCGACTGGAATCTGACCCCGGATGGTCGCTGCACCCGCTGCGCGACGCCCTGCGCCGGGGTCTTCGAGGCCGCGCCCGGGCAGTGGGGCGACCGACGTCAGCCGGTGCGACTGGCCGATTTCGCCCGCTCGGCATCTCCGGGGTGAGCCGCGTGCGCGCAGCGGCGCCCAGCGGTGAACGATGATCAGGATCAATGGATTCAGTCACCGCGACGAGCTCCAGGCGCTGATCGGGCGATGGATGCTGGATCGGCCCGCGCCGGCCGATCAGACACGCCTCCTGCGCCTGGTGCACTTCAACTCGGTCCTGGTCGCGCGCGCCTTGTCCGCGCTCGCGGTGTCGCTGATGCGCGCGCTACACGGCGCGACACCCCAGGGGCGGATCGTGCTGACCAAGGGTGAGCTCAAGGACGCGCTCATCGCCCATCTGCCCCAACCGTCGGCACGCGCGCGCGATCTGATCGCGCGCTATCATGCCGAGCCGGGCCGCTATTATCGCGAGACCCCCTTCCGTGGGATCCTCTATTTCAGCGCCGATGCCGACCGCCTGGTCTATGTCGGCTCCAGCCGCGTCAAACGCATCCGTCGACTCGCCGAGAAGTCGACGCGCAAGGTCATCGATTGGCTCCAGGAGGAGATCCTGCCCCAGGATGCGCCGACGAGGCGCGCGCGTGACGCCCAGCACGCTGGCGCCGGCCAGGCGCGGGCGGCAGCGATGCCGGCGTGGGATCGCCGTCTGCTGGCGCGGCTCGAACAGCCGGGCGCGATCGACCCCGAGCGTGGCGTGCCGGGGTTGGAGATCAACGATGTGGCGGGCATCAAGCTGGTCCTCGAGCCCGCGCGGGAGGCCGACTTGATGGGGATCCTGGGTGATCTCGATTGCGTGCTGATCGAGCGCGAGCAGCATGGCGGCGATTACAAGGCAGTGAATCTATTGGTCGACCATCGGCCCGATCTGACCAGGATCCAGGCGCGCCCGCTACCCGATGAGGTCATCCGCGCCTTTCAGGCCCATGGGATCGGACCGGCGGAGACCAGCCGCGAATTCACGCGATTCCTGTGCGAAGACGAGACCAGGCTGCGTGTCGAGATCATCTGTGCGACGGCCGCCGAGACCCTGGAGGGCGAGATCGGACGCTGCATGCATGAGGATCGCATCATCCGTCAGCGCCGCCAGCCGCGCTGTCAGGGGCAACTCGCGCAGAATCTCGAATTTCTCTGCGAGCTGCTGTTCACGCTCCCGGCGGCCCCGCCGCTGCGACTCGAGCGCCTGCCGGTGCGGCTGCATGACCGCTATCTCCCGGACTATTTCGACGAGGTCAAGCGGGGGCTGTTCGGCATCCCGTCGGTCGAGCTGGATCTGGAGTGATCGCGCGGCGCATCCTCGGACTCCCCGGGCCGGACCGCAGACGGACCGCGGCGCGGCCGATCCAGGCACTGGCGCGCCCAGGTCCGTGGGTAGACCTTGACGCCCGGACCAGCGCGGCCGATCCTGACCCATACGGTGGGCGCGAGCCCGGCTCAATGAGGATGCGGTGGCAATGACCCAGGCAACCCATTATGACGTCATCATCATCGGGGCTGGCCCCGCTGGTCTGTTCGCCGCGCTGCGTCTGGCCGGTCAGCTCGCGGTCCTGGTCGTCGACCGCAAGCCTTGGCCGGGCGGGGCGGGTGGCTATACCGACGGCAAGCTCAACCTCTCGCCACACATCGGTCTGGATCTGGCCGAGCTGGGTCTGACCGAGGCGGAGGCGACCCAGCGGATCCAGGCGGTCGATCGGATCTTTCTGGATCATGGCGCCGATCCCACCCTGCATGGTCTCGACGAGGCGCGGATCCAGTGGTGGTTGGAGCGGGTCTCCTGGGTGCGTCGCAAGACCCCGAAGGGTCTGTGGGACATCCAACTGATCCCGGTCGTGCAGCGCCACATGGGGACCGATTTCGCGCATCGGGTCACCGGTGCCATGGGCGCGACGGTCGAGCAGCGTGGCGGGACACTCTTGCTGGAGACCGAGGTCACCGAGATCCGGCGCGCGGATGATGGTGTCTTCCAGGTCGAGACCAGCCGCGGCGACTTTCACGCCGACCATCTGGTCTGTGCCCCAGGACGCGAGGGGGCCTACTGGTTTCGCGCGAAGGCGCGCGCGCTCGGTGTGCACACCGGTCATCGGGCGATCGACATCGGCTGTCGGGTCGAGATCGCCTCGTCCGTCTACGAGGAGCTCACCGATGTGCTCTATGACCCCAAGTTCATCTTCTGTACCCCGACCCACCTCGACCGGACCCGCACCTTTTGCACCAACCCCGGCGGTCATGTGCGCGTCGAGTCGCATCCCGGCTTTCGTCTGGTCAATGGCGATGCGCTCAAGGCCAGCAAGACGGCCAATACCAATTTCGCCATCCTCAACACGGTGGGCATGACCGAGCCCCTGCAGGACACCACCGAAATGGGTCACAAGGTCGCTCGCTTCGCCAACTTTTGGGGCGGCGGCGACAGTCTGATCGTGCAGCGCTGGGGTGATCTGATCGCTGGGCGTCGCTCCAAGGCGCAGACCTTCGACTCGGCCGAGCTCGGCTTCGACAAGCTGGTGCCGACCCTGCCGCCTGGACCTGGCGTGACACCGGGCGATATCTCGTTCGCCTACCCAGGGCGGATCGTGCGCAACCTGCAAGAGAGTCTGGAGCTGCTCGCACGGATCATCCCCGGGGTGGCCCACCCCTCGACGCTCATCTATGTCCCAGAGATCAAGTTCTACGATGTGCGCTATCCGACCAGCCCGGATCTGGAGACCGAGGTGCCGGGTCTCTTCGTCGCGGGCGACGGCGCCGGCAAGTCGCGAGGGATCATCGGTGCGGCGGTCAACGGCGTGATGGCCGCGGAAGGGATCCTGCGGCGTCTCGGTGGCGCCTGATTCGCGCGCGCATGCAGGTGCCGACGCGGCTCGCTCATCCTCGTCTCCTGGTGGCGCGTCCGCTCGAGGCCATCAGGCCTCGAGCAGCCCTCGGACAAAGACCGCCAAGCTGTCCATCAGCATCTGCACCGCCATCATGATCAACAGCATCCCGGTGAGCCGCACCAATGCCCGCAAGGCGTGCGGACCGATCTTCTCCATCAGCAGACCCGAGGCCAGTAGGATGGCGGCGCTCGCGCTCCAGGCCATGCTCAGCGCCGCCAGCCAGGTCCAGATCTGCTCGGGCTCGCGGCTGACCAGCAGCAGGACCGCGGCGATCGCCGAGGGACCCGCGATCATGGGGATCGCCAGTGGCACGATGAAGGGCTCCTCGTCGAGCTCGTGCCGCTCCACCCCCGCTTGTTCGGGAAAGACCATGCGCAGTGCGATGATGAAGAGCACCACCCCGCCGGCGACCCCGAGCGCTGGCTGCTCGAGCCCCAGATGCCGCATGACCAGATCACCACCAAAGAGGAAGGCGAGCAGTACCAGATAGGCGATGAGCAGCTCGCGTCCGATGAGCGCGAGCCGCCGCGCGCGTGGATAGGGGCTCAACAGCGAATGGAAGATCGGGATATTGCCCAGAGGATCCATGATGATGATCAGCAGAATGGCGGCGGAGAGCAGATCCATGATTCAGAGTCTAGTCCAGATGGCCGAGCAGTGTGCGGGTGCCATGCGATGAGCGCCCGCGAGCAGCGTCGCCACCAGGAGATGCACAATCCCCAGACCGATCATCGCGAGGCCCATCCCGCCAAGCGTGATCGCGATCGACTCCTCTACAGCAATGCACTGCGCCGGCTCGCCGGGGTGACCCAGGTCACCAGTCCAATGGAGGGCGACGTGGTGCACAACCGTTTGACACACACCCTGAAGGTGGCGCAGGTCGCGCGGCGGCTGGCCGAGCGCCTGTTGATCGAGACCGACCCGGCGCTGGTGGAGGCGATCGGCGGGATCGATCCCGAGGTGGTGGAGGCGGCCGCGCTGGCGCATGATCTCGGTCATCCACCCTTCGGCCATATCGGCGAGCAGGTGCTCGACCAGCTGTTGAGCGAGACGGGTGAGGAGGGCTATGAGGGCAACGCTCAGTCCTTTCGGATCGTCACCAAGCTGGCGGTGCGCGCGGATGAGCATCCGGGCCTGAACCTGACGCGCGCCACGCTCGATGCCTTGTTGAAGTATCCCTGGCTGCGGGCGAGTCGTCCAGGCACCCGCAAGTGGGGCGCCTACGCCAGCGAGTCGGAGGATTTCCACTGGGTCCGCGGGGATGATTCAGCGCATGCGCGACCCAGCATCGAGGCCCAGATCATGGATTGGGCCGATGACATCACCTATGCGGTGCATGATGTCGATGACTTCTTTCGTGCCGGGATCATCCCCATGCACCTGCTGGTGCTCGACGAGGATGAGCGCGCTCAGTTCCTCGAGGCCACGCGGGCGCGCTGGGCCTTCACCCACCCAGACCGCGTCGATCTGTGGGAGAGCTTCGCCGAATCATTCAGACACATCATTCAGCTGATGCCGATCCGGCGTCCCTATACCGGCACGCGCGCCGAGCAAGCCCTGCTCAGCCGTATCCGCTCCGACCTCATCACCCGCTTCATCAGCGCGCCAATCATCAGGGTCGCCGCGAACGGCCCGGCCCAGTTGGCGATTGCCGACGGGATCCAGGCCGAGGTTGCCACCTTGAAGGCGCTGGACTGGCATTATGTCATCGGCTCGTCGCCCTATCGGACCCAACAACAGGGCTTTCGTCGCATCGTCCGCGAGCTTTTCCAGGTCTACCACGAGGACCGCGCCGGTGAGCTCATCCCCAACTGGCTTGGTGCCGAGCTCGATGCCACGGCCACCCCGGCTCGCCGGGCCGCGGATCTGGTGAGTGCACTCTCCGACATCCAAGCCCTGCGCATGTATCAGCGGCTGACTGGGTTGGCGCCGGGGTCGATCCGCGACTGGATGTAGCCGGCGATGACGCCGGTCGGTCGATGCCGAGACCGACCCGCGCGCGGCCGCTCTCGCGCTTCGCAGCCTCCACCGAGGCTGCTAGACTGTCGACCCGATGCCGGTCCGCACGCGACACGGCTGATCCCTCATCCATCTCGAGTCGAAGGTCGCTGTCCCACTATGGATCTGCTCCTCGCGCTGTGCGCGGTCATCATCGGCTTGGCCCTCCTGGTCTGGAGCGCCGATCGTTTCGTCGACGGGGCGGCCGCGACGGCCCGTCATCTGGGCATGCCGCCGCTCTTGATCGGCATGGTGATCATCGGGTTCGGGACCTCGGCGCCCGAGATGGTGGTCTCGGCCTTTGCCGCCTTGCAGGGCAACCCGGGGATCGCGCTCGGCAATGCCTATGGATCCAACATCACCAATATCGGGCTCATCCTGGGTCTGACGGCGCTCATCAGTCCGATCGCGGTCCATTCGAGCGTGGTTCGCAAGGAGCTGCCGATCCTCATCGCGGTGACCCTGCTGGCCGTGGCCCTGCTGCTGACGGGTGAGATCACCCGCCTGGATGCCTGGATCTTTCTCGGGGTCTTTGCCGTCCTCATGGCCTGGTCGATCTGGCAAGGTCTGCGCCAACGCAGCGACGCGCTCTCGGGGGAGGTGACCGAGTCACTCGATCAGGAGCAGATGGCGCTCTCGCGCGCACTCTTCTGGCTGCTCCTGGGTCTGATCGTCTTGGTCCTGAGCTCGCGTGTGTTGGTGTGGGGCGCAGTCGAGATCGCGCTTCAACTGGGCGTGAGCGATCTCATCATCGGTTTGACCGTCGTGGCAATCGGCACCTCGCTGCCCGAGCTGGCCTCGGCGATCGCCGCCGCGCGCAAGGGCGAGCATGATCTCGCCTTGGGCAACATCATCGGCTCCAACCTCTTCAACACCCTGGTCGTGGTGGGCATCGCCGGTGCCATCCAGCCCATGGTGGTGCCGCCAGAGGTCATCTGGCGCGACATGCTGGTCATGGGTCTGCTGACCCTTTTGCTCTTCGTGGTCAGCTATGGCTTCCGCGGACCAGGTCGCATCAATCGGCTCGAGGGTCTCTTGCTGCTGCTGTGCTATCTCGGCTACCTGGGTTATCTGATCTCGACCGTGATTCGGGGTTGACCCGGGGCTGGCATCGGTCAGGCCACGCGGTCGCTGATCCGCGACAGCCAACCATAGGGCCAGTGCACTGTCCATCCGGGCATGCAGACTGATCGTTGGCCGCTTATTGGCACCACGCCCTTCGAATGCGTTTGACCGCCGTGGTGAAAAAACCTTACCCTTCACCATTGATCTTCCGGTGCCGCGCGAATCCTCATTCCCGCGGTTAAACGGGAAGCCGGTGCGCGAATCCGACCGATTCGCCATGCCGGCACTGCCCCCGCAACGGTAGACGAGTCAAGACGCGGCTCGAGGCCACTGTGAGTCATCATGGGAAGGCGCCGCGTTGGGGTCAAACCCTGCTCGTGAGTCCGGAGACCGGCCGGAAGACGCGCACCCGCCTGGAGCCATCCCGCGGGTGTGCCAAACCGGGGTCGCGTGGGGCGGCCGGCCGGGATGCCGGTCCTGTCGACACGCCATGGCCAGATCCTCTGCCGTTTGTCATCTCACGATCCCTTCATGAGATCGGCCCGCTGCGGGTGTGCTCGGGTCAGTATGTGGAGTGTATCGATGAGAATCTCATCCCTGGCGGCAGGACTCTGTCTGCCGCTTGCCCTGGCGGCGCGCGCCGAGCCGCTGTCCCTGGATCTGCAACCCCTGGTGGTGACGGCCTCGCGCCTGCCCGAGACCGAAGAGTCCACGCTCGCCGCGGTCAGCGTCATCGAGCGCGACGAGATCGAGTCTCGCCAGTATCGCTCGGTGACGGATGCCTTGCGCGGTCTGCCAGGGGTGGCGGTCTCGGGCAGTGGCGGACCCGGGCAACCCGCCTCGGTCTATCTGCGTGGAACCAATTCTGGTCATGTCCTGGTCCTGGTCGATGGGGTCAAGGTTGGCTCGGCGACCCTTGGGACCACGCCTTGGGAGAATCTGCCGATCGAGCAGATCGAGCGCATCGAGGTGGTGCGTGGGCCGCGCTCCAGCCTCTACGGCTCCGAGGCCATCGGCGGGGTGATCCAGATCTTCACCCGGCGCGGCGGCGGGGCGCTGCGTCCTCGGCTGAGCCTGGGCGCGGGCAGCTTCGGCACGGCCAGCATCGCCGGTGGCCTGTCCGGCGGTGGCGAGCGAGGTTGGTTCGACGTGGGGGCCAATTTCGAGCAGACCAAGGGGATCGATGCCTGTGCCGGACGCGCCTTTCCCTTCGCCGGCTGCGGCGTCGATGAGCCCGATCGCGACGGCTATCGGAATCTGGGGCTGAGCCTGCGCGCGGGCTATGCCTTCAACGAGGCGGCCGAGATCGATGTCCATCTGCTGCAATCGGACAATCGCACCGACTTCGACGGCTCCCCGTTTGCGGGCAATCAGGCCCGCGCCGAGCAGCAGGTGTTGGGCGTCAAGGGCAGGCTGCGTCCGCTGGAGCCTTGGACGCTGACCCTGTCCGCCGGCCGCTCCTGGGATCAGTATCGTGCCTTCTACCAGGATGGACTCATCCCGGAATCGCTCGTCGGTCGTTTCGACACCGAGCGCGATAGCCTGGGTCTGCAAAACGATCTCACCTTCAGCCCCGGCCAGCGCCTGATCCTCGGGGTCGATCATCTGATCGATCGGATCGACACCGCGCTCGACTATGTCGAGGACTCGCGGGCCAATACGGGTCTCTACGGTCAGTATCTGGGGGGGCATGGTCGGCATGACTGGAGCGCCAGTCTGCGCCATGACGACAATGAGCAATTCGGCGGTCACAGCACCGGCAGCGCGGCCTGGGGCTATCGTCTCACGAGCGACACCCGGCTGTCGCTCGGCTACGGAACGGCCTTCAAGGCGCCCACCTTCAACGAGCTCTACTATCCGGGCTTTGGCAATCCGACCCTGGAGCCCGAGCAATCGGTGAGCCTGGAGGTGGGTCTGAGCGGCGCCTTGCCGGGTGGAGACTGGGCACTGAACCTCTATCAGACCGAGATCGATGATCTCATCGCCTTCGACGCGGCGACCTTTGCCCCCGCCAATATCGCCTCGGCGCGCATCCGTGGGCTGGAGGGTTCCGGTCGCTTCCAGATCATGGACTGGGATCTCGCGGCCAGCCTGACACTCCTGGATCCGGAAAACCGCTCCGCCGGCCCCAACCAGGGCAACCAGCTGCCGCGACGACCCGAGCAGATGGTTCAGCTCGATCTGGATCGTCGCCTCGCGCGCTGGAGCCTGGGCGCGAGCCTCTATGTCGCGAGCCGCGGCTACGATGATCTGGCCAACCGCGTGCGGCTTGATGCCTATACACTCGTGGATCTGCGCGCCGAATATGCACTGAGCCCTGATCTGCGGGTCCAGGCGCGTCTGGAGAACGCGCTCGATGAGGACTATCAGACCGCCGATTTCTACAACCAACCGGGGAGCGCGCTCTATCTGACCTTGCGCTACGCGCCCTGAGCCGGGCGTTGGACCTGGACCCGCGCGGTCCGGTCCGACCCCCTGGCATGACACGGCCGCCGACTTTCAGCACCCGACCCGACCCCCTACAATGGTGGGGCGTTCCAACCACCCCGTCGCCATGGCGACCCGATCGAGAGACCCTGAGCACATGAGCCCGATCACCGATTCACGTTCCCGGATCCTGCTTGCACTCGTCCTGGCCGCGCTCATGGCGGCCACCCGCGGTCAGCAGCTCGCGCCCCTGGCGCATCATCTGCCCGACGCCTCCCTGGCCGTCTTCTTTCTCGCCGGATTCTATCTGCGCACGCTCTGGACCTTCCCGGCGTTCTTCGTCTTGGCCACCGTCATCGATCTGACGGCGATCGGCTGGGGCGGGGTCAGCGGTTATTGCATGACCCCGGCCTATTGGCTGCTGGTGCCGGCCTATGGCGTGGTCTGGGGTCTGGGCCGTTGGTCGGCGGATCGCGTCGAGGTCTCACGCTTCGGGCTCGCGCGTTTGGCGGCGATCCTGGGCATCGCCGCGGTATCGGCCGAGCTGCTGGCGACCGGTGGCTTCTATCTCTACTCGGGCTATTTCGCCGAGCCGAACCTGGCCGAGCTGCTGGGGCGCGTGGCGACCTATCTGCCCGCCACCCTGCTGCATCTACTGGCCTATGTCGGCATCCTGTTGGTCGCCCAGCTGAGTCTCGCGCGGAGCCTGCGCGATGACGGCTCCACCGGCGCCACGCCCCGATGAGCGAGACCACTGCCGCGGAGCGCCATCGTCGGCGCATGCAGCGCCACAAGGAGATCGTCGACGCACGGATCGCGCACGCCGATCAGGACTGTGGCGTGCTGGTCGTGAACACCGGCAACGGCAAGGGCAAGAGCTCGGCGGCCTTCGGCATGGTGGCGCGTGCACTGGGCCATGGCATGCAGGTCGCGGTGGTCCAGTTCATCAAGGGCAGCTTCGCGACCGGGGAGGAGTCCTTCTTCAGACGCTTTCCCGAGCTTCAGTACCATGTCATGGGCGAGGGCTTCACCTGGGAGACCCAGGACGCCGAGCGTGACCGTCAGGCGGCGCTGGCCGCCTGGGAGAAGGCCACGTCCTTTCTCACCGACCCGGCCTACGACATGGTGGTGCTCGACGAGCTCAACATCGCGCTCAAGCTGCGCCTGCTCCCGCTCGATGCGGTGCTGGATGCGCTGCAGAATCGGCCCTTCCATCAGCATGCCATCGTCACCGGACGCGCCGCGCCTCCCGAGCTGATCGAGATCGCCGACACCGTGACCGAGATGCGCCCGCTCAAGCATGCCTTCGACGCCGGGATCCGCGCGCAGAAAGGGATCGAGTTGTGAGTCCGGGGCTCCCGGGCCCGGCGACCGGCCGCATGCTGATCCTCGGCGGGGTGCGCTCGGGCAAGAGCCGTCTCGCCGAGCGCCTGGCCTTGGCGAGCGATTGGCCCGTGCTCTATGTCGCGACCGCGCGCGCCGAGGATGCCGAGATGGCCGAGCGCATCGCCCAGCACAGGGCGCGTCGTCACGCCGATTGGTCGCTCATCGAGGAGCCCCTGGAGCTGGGCCAGGTGCTGGCGCGCGAATGCGCCCCCGAGCGCTGCGTGCTGGTCGATTGCTTGACGCTGTGGTTGACCAATGCGCTGCTCGCCACCGATGCGGCGGATCCTCCAGCGCGTCTGGCACAGCGCATCGCGGCGCTGCGCGCGGCCGTCGCGGGCGCCCCCGGGCGCCTGATCCTGGTCGCCAATGAGACCAATCTGGGGGTGGTGCCCCTGGGTGAGCTGACTCGCCGATTCTGTGACCTGGCTGGCGTGCTGCATCAGGATCTCGCCGCCTGCTGTGAGCAGGTGATCCTGACCGTCGCCGGTCTGCCGCTCGTACTCAAAGGGGAGAAATCCTGATGGAAGGTCTAACCTGGCTCAACGAGCCCTGTCTGCCGATCGATGCGCTGGCCGCCGACGCCGCGCGGCGCCGTCAGGATCAGCTCACCAAGCCGCACGGCGCGCTTGGCCGGCTCGAGGAGATGGCGATCCGGTTGGCGGGGCTGCAAGGGACCGCGACGCCCTCGCCCGATCCGGTGCAGATCCTGCTGTTTGCGGGCGATCATGGGGTCGCCGCCGAGGGTGTCTCGGCCTTTCCTCAAAGCGTCACCAATCAAATGGTGCGCAACATCGCCGCGGGGGGTGCCGCGATCTCGGTGCTGGCACGGGCGCAGGACGCCCGTCTGGAGATCCTGGATCTGGGGACGGCGGTCGATCCGGGGCCGGTCCCGGGGGTGCGCTCCGAGCGGCTCGGTCCTGGCACTGGCAATCTCGCGCGCGCGCCGGCGATGCGCCCCGAGCAGCTCGTCGCCGCCCTGAACCTAGGACGGGCCGCCGCCGAGCGCGCGGTGGCCGGGGGCGCGCGGCTCCTGATCGGGGGTGAGATGGGGATCGCCAATACCACCGCGGCCGCGGCCCTGGGATGCGCGCTGCTCAATCTGCCAGCCACGGCGCTCGTGGGTCCGGGAACCGGGCTCGACGATGCCGGGGTCGCGCGCAAGGCCGCGGTGGTCACACAAGCACTGACCCTGCATGTCACCCCGGAATCCACGCCATTGGATCTGCTGGCCCGGTTGGGCGGATTCGAGATCGCGGCCCTGGCGGGTGCCTTCATCACCGCGGCGCAGCGCGGGATGCCGATCCTGGTCGACGGCTTCATCGTGACCGTCGCGGCACTCGTGGCAGTCAGGCTCCAGCCCGAGGCGCGTGAGTGGATGTTCTTCGCGCATGGCTCGGCCGAGCCGGGCCATGGTCCGCTGCTGAACGCCTTGGAGGCCGATCCCTGGCTCGACCTGGGGATGCGGCTCGGCGAGGGATCGGGCGCGGCGGTCGCACTCTCACTCTTGCGCCTGGCCTGTCTGCTGCATCAGCAGATGGCCACCTTTGGCGAGGCCGGGGTGAGCGAGGCCTGATGCCGGATCGCTTCATCGATCTGTTGCGTCATGGCGAGACCCTGGGCGGCCCCGGCTTTCGTGGAGCCCGCGATGACCCATTGAGCGCACATGGTCGCGCAAGCATGCATCGAGTGGCCGGCGCGCGCCCGGGCTGGACGCGTATCGTCTCCTCGCCGGCGCGGCGCTGCGGCGACTTCGCGCGCGCGCTCGCGACTCAGCAGGGGGTACCGCTCAGCTTCGCCCCGGCGCTGCGCGAGCGCGGCTTCGGTGACTGGGAGGGACTGGCCGCGGAGCAGATCCCCGCCGCCGAGCGAGCCCGTTTCTGGGCAGATCCGGTCGGCTATACCCCGCCCGGCGCGGAGTCCTTCCAGGCCTTCAGCACGCGCGTCCTGGCGGCCTGGGCCGAGCTGCGCGCGTCACCCGCGCCAGCGACCCTGGTGGTGACCCATGGTGGTGTGATCCGCGTCATCCTCGCCGAGCTGCTGCGGATGCCGCCCGCGGCCGTGCTCCTCATCGAGGTCCCGCCGGCCTCGCTCAGCTGCTTGCGGCTTCCCGAGCCCCCCGGCCTACCGAGCTTGATGTCTCATGGCATCCGCTGAGCGGGGTGGGCTCGATCTCGGAGCGCTCTGGCTCGCTGGACGCTTTCTCACCCGTCTGCCCTTTCCGGAGCCGCGTGACATCAGACCCAAACAGCTCGGTCAGGCGGTCTGTTGGTATCCGCTGATCGGTCTGCTGTTGGGGGTGCTGATCACGCTCGGCGCGCAGGGGCTGCGCTGGCTGGATCCGGCCGTGGGCGCCGCGATCATCCTGATCCTGTGGGTCTGGTCGACTGGCGCCCTGCATCTCGATGGGCTGGCCGACAGCGCCGATGCCTGGGTCGGCGGGCTGGCTGGCCGTGAGCGGACCCTGGAGATCCTCAAGGATCCGCACAGCGGACCGGTTGGCGTGACCGCGCTGCTGCTCGTGCTCATCGCCAAATGGGCCGGGCTGCACGCACTCATCGATGACGGGGCGGTCGGGCTGTTGATGATGGTGCCACTGCTGGGGCGCGCCCAGTTGCCGCTGCTGATGCTGACCACACCCTATGCGCGGGCGCGGGGCATGGCCTCCGAGCAGGTGGCCCAGCTGCCGCGCCGCGCGGCCTGGGTGGCGCTCCTCGCCGCCTGGTTGGTGGTGGCGCTGAGCGGCGGCTGGGTTGGACCCCTGCTGGTGGCGGCTGGTTGGGCGATCTTCTGGTTGGCGCGGCGTGTCATGCTGGCGCGGCTCGCTGGATTCACCGGCGATACCGCCGGGGCACTGGTCGAGATCACCGAGACACTGCTGCTCATCCTGTTGGTGGTCGCGCAGACGCTGATCGCCTAGGTGGCGTCGCTCGACGGCGTCGGCGGCTTGGTGTCGCTCGCGTGCATGTCCTTCAGGGCGCGTTTGTGAAAGACCCGCATCTCCTTCGCGGCCTGGATGTCGCCCTTGGTCTCGGCGACCGCGATACCCTGCTCGAAGGCCTCGATCGCCTCCTGGAAACGCGCGAGCGCGACGAGCGTCTTGCCGTAGAGTTTCCACGCGGCCGAATAGCCAGGGTCGAGACGCACGGCCTCGGCAAGGTGGGTGAGCGCGGCTTGCGGATCCTCGTCCTTGAGATAGGCGCCACCCAGACTGAAGCGCAGGAGCGCCGAGTCCTGTCCGCGTTGCAACATGGCTTCAAGCTGTTTGATCATCGTCTCGTGAGCCTCGTGGTCGGTGATGCGCGGCGCGCTCATCGCGATCGGCCAGTCGTGGCTGGTGCGCGCCGGCCAGTGGCCTCCTTCAGGATCAAGGCGCCTCGTCAGGGGCTGGCGCTGGCGCCATGGTCGCGCGCGACGCATCACTCGAGGCGCACTCACCCAGGTGACACTCCACATCGAATGAACGCCCGTCCCGGCAGAGGACGCGATGCTGCTCCCAGTCCGCCTGGGAGGCCAACAAGACGGCGCCCGCCCCATCGAGCTCGCAGCCGCGGCTCGCGGCATAGTGCTCGGCATAATAGGCCCAGGTCCCGAGCGGCGCGCGCGATGAATGCGTCTGGGTCTCAAATGGGCCCGCGTGTCCAGGATCAAAGCGCGGGGCGGACTCGGCACCCTCGCGACGCTGATCCCATTTGGCACGCAGCGAGTCGAGTGCGTTCATGAGGTTCTGGCCATAGCGCTCGGTGACGTCGCTGCTCCATTCCTGGTCGGGGCTCGGCCTCTCGACCTCGCGCGCGCTCAGCTCGACACGCGTGCCGACGGCCTCCTCGCTGAAGCTGGCCGAGATCCGAATCAGGCGCCGTGGTGCATTGGGGTCATGGATGTCCGGGGTCTCGAGCAATTGCTCGAATTCGGCCGACGTCCAGCCGAGCGCGCTGACCGTCCAGCCGCGCGCGCTGGCCGAGTCGACGGCGAAGTCGCGTGCTTCGGTGAGGGTCGCCCCGAAAAGCAGTGCATGGGCCCCCAGGGCGGGCGGGGCGAGTGCCCCGAGGAGCGGGGCGAGCATGATGATGAGCAGACAATGATGGTGTTGACCGCGCGCGTGCCGGCGCGCCGCGGCCTGCTTGCCGGTGGCGGCTAGAGCAATCCGCGACACTCACCATTCCAGCATTGGACCCAGACACTATCGGACCCTTCACAGGGCACGCGATGGACCTCGCCGTCGGTGCGCGATTCGATCAGGATGGCGCCCTGTGCCGTCACGTTGCAGCCGCGCAGCCGGGCATACTGCTCGGCATGCTGGGACCAGCTGGCGGCGGGGGGTGCGGGGTAGAGCGCCACCAGATTGCCAACGGACGGATCCGGCGCGCTGACTGGCACGGTCGCCGGTGCGGGCGCGGGAAGCGTCATCGGTTGCGAGGCCGCGGCGGGTGCCTCGCGCCTCAAGATTGGACTGGCATCGACGACGGGTGCCGGCGTGCGGCTCTGAACACCCGCCGGCGTGGTGGTGGAGACGGGACGATCGGCGAGGCGCACCGGGCTGGCGGGGGCGGGCACAGGGGCGGGCGGACGAGGCGCCGAGCTGACAGCCTGGGTCGTCGGGACAGCTGGCGCAGGTGTCGGTGTCCGCGCGGCGGTGGGCGTGGCCGGTGGCGCGATCACGGCGGCCGCGGCCTCGTTCGTCCATGCCGCGGGCTGGCGCTCGCTGGCCTCGTCGAGCTGGGCGATCCCGTCCTCGCCCGCCCCGTCTTGCGCAGCGCTTGCGGTGGCTGCACCCAGTGGCGGGGCCGCGCGCGCCACGCGCGCGCGGTTCTGGGTCCAGGATTCGCGCAGCGAATTCAGCGATTCGGTGAGCGCTGGCCGGAAGGTCTCGGTGTAGTCCGTGCGGGTCGGCTCACCCGCGAGCGTCGCGACCAGCGCCGCGTCGAGCGCGACCGTGGTGCCACCGCCTTCGTTCAGGAAATGGGAGGTGACCTCGATCAGGGTACCGGACGGGAGGCCGAGCGCCGCGATCTCCTGCCCGAGCGGCGAGCGCGAGTCGACCACCCGATTCATCACCAGTCGATCATCGGTCGACTCGACGATGGTCCAGGCACGGCTCTTCGCGGCGCCCATGGCGAGCGCCTTCACTTCGGCGCGCGATCCGCCGGGAAATGAGGCATAAGGCCGGCTGCCGATCTCGAAGGCCGCCGGCGCGATAACGGCTTGTTGAGACGAAGGGGCGCTCGCACAGCCACCCTGAAGCGCCGCGAGCACTGCCAGTGCACCGATACCGATGATGGATCGCAGATTCAAGACATCCTCACGAAGTGCCGATTGGTCGAGAGACCGGTTGAAACCATTAGGGAGTCGCTGATCAATTTCAGAACCGCGACGGTAGCCCATCGCACGTCGCTGATATTCCCACCTCCGATCCAACGGGATCCGAATATTTCAGCGTTTCCTTGAGGGAGATGGACCATGTCCATGCCACGATGTTCGTCGTGCAGGTCCGGCGGCTCGGCATTCGGCGCGGTCTGGGCCACGCGCGAAGGCGCGAACAGCCGGGTGGTGACGGCTGCGCCGACCCGAGTGCGTGCAAGATTTTACGAATGCGTGCAAGATTTCGATCGGACCTGGATCGGCTCGATTGGGCCTGGATCCAGGCGGACGCGACGAGTTCGCGGCGTGTCGAGCAGGCCGTGGGCCGAGAATCGAAACAAGGATCGGTCCAGCTGGCGGGGGGCCAGCCACTTGAACATCGCCACGCGTTGTCTGGAGCCGATGCGGGGATTCGAACCCCGGACCTACGCATTACGAATGCGTTGCTCTACCAGCTGAGCTACATCGGCGCATGAGCACGCAATCATAGACGCAAACCGCGGTGTTTTCCAAGCCCCCGCGTGATGATCCACACGGCCGGATGGAGCCAAGGCCTTCACAGAGGAGCCGGTGCCTCCATAGAGGAGTCGGGGCCTCCATAGAAGAGCCGGTGCCTCCATAGAAGAGCCAGTGCCTCCATAGAAGAGCCGGGGCCTCCATAGAGGAGTCGGGGCCTCCATAGAGGAGTCGGGGCCTCCAGGCCCCGAGTGAGGATCTTCCCGCACCAACCGGCCAGGGCAACATCCCCATGAGTGCTCTGCCCCGGGATCCGCCTCGCGACTGCCCTTACTCGGGGCGAGGACGCCCCGACTCCTCTGTGGAGACCCCGACTCCTCTGGGCGAGGACGCCCCGACTCCTCTGTGGAGACCCCGACTCCTCTGGGCGGGGAGGTCCGGACTCCTCTGGGCCAGGAGGCTCCGGCCCTCTTTCGCATTGGAGTCATGCATTGCATTCGGTCGGGGGCTTCGGCTAAAATCCTACGGTTTTACGTTCACCGTCCTTCTCCCCCTCTGGAGTCAACTCAAAGGATCATCCATGCCCAGCGTGCGAGTCAAAGAGAACGAGCCCTTCGAAGTCGCCATGCGCCGTTTCAAGCGCTCCTGCGAAAAGGCAGGTGTGCTTGCCGAGGTGCGCCGTCGTGAGTTCTATGAGAAGCCGACCGCCGAGCGGAAACGCAAGAAAGCTGCGGCCGTGAAGCGTCATCAGAAGAAGCTCCAGCGCGAATCGCGTCGTTGGGAGCGTCCGTACTGAGTCCGATCCTGCTCGGATGAGGTCTAGACCCGATGCTCAAGCAAACGATCCAGGATGACATGAAGGCCTCCATGAAGGCGGGCGAGAAGACGCGCCTGGGTGCGATCCGTCTGATCCTGGCGGCGATCAAGCAACGCGAGGTCGATGAGCGGATCGAGCTCGATGATGCTCAAATCATCGTCGTCCTCGACAAGATGCTCAAGCAGCGGCGCGACTCGATCGCCCAGTACGAGGCCGCCGGTCGCGAGGATCTCGCCGCGGTCGAGCGCTTCGAGATCCAGGTCATCCAGACCTATCTCCCGCAAGCCCTGAACGCCGAGGAGATCGTCAACGCGATCGATGCGGCGATCGTGGCAGCCGACGCGCGGGGTATCGCCGACATGGGACGGGTCATGGCGATCCTGAAGGGACAGATGCAGGGCCGCGCGGATCTCGGTGCAGTGAGCGCACAAGTCAAGGCGCGCCTGGCGGCCTGAACCCCCGGCGGCACGCTCGTCACGACCAGCCCATCCAGTTGCCGAGCGACCCGGAGAGGCTGGGCCAGCGAGAGGCGCCGCGACAGCCCGCGCGATCGGATTCCTCAAGACCCGCCGCGCGCGGCGAATCGCCTCCATGCTCGCAACCACACCAGGGGTGGCGCGTGAATGTCCGGTCGGATCCCGCCTGAATTCATCGACGAGCTGCTCGCGCGCACCGACATCGTCGATGTGATCGGCACGCGCATCCAGATCCGCAAGGCGGGCAAGGACTTCGAAGCGCGCTGTCCCTTCCACGAGGAACGCACCCCCTCATTCACGGTCAGCCCCTCCAAGCAGTTCTATCATTGTTTCGGGTGTGGCGCGAACGGAAGCGCGATCGGCTTCCTCATGGAATACGATCGACTGTCATTCCGCGAGGCGATCGACGAGCTGGCCCGCCGTGCCGGCTTGACCGTACCCGTCGAGGGTGGGGTGGCCGCGAGTGGACCGGATCACGCTCCCCTTCATGCCTTGCTCGCACGTGCCTCCGACGCCTATCGTGAGCTGCTCAGGGTCCATCCCGCGGCCTCCGCGGCGGTCGAATATCTCAAGGGGCGTGGACTCTCGGGCGAGATCGCGGCACGTTTCGGTCTCGGTTTCGCCCCGGCGGTTGGCGATCCCATCCTGACCCGACTCGGCGTCGATCAAGCCGCCCAGCAAGGGCTGCTCACCACTGGCCTGATCGTCGAGTACGAGGGACGTCGGCGCGATCGCTTTCGTGGTCGCATCATCTTTCCGATTCGCGATCGGCGTGGTCGCGTCATCGGCTTCGGTGGGCGTCTGCTCGGCGATGGCAAGCCCAAGTATCTCAACTCACCCGAGACCCCGCTCTTTCACAAGGGCCGCGCACTCTATGGTCTCTTCGAGGCCCAGCAGGCGCAGCGACAACCAGGGTTCATGCTGGTCGTCGAGGGCTATCTGGATGTGATCGCGTTGGCCCAGTATGGCCTGACCAACGTGGTGGCGACCCTCGGGACCGCGACCACGCCCGAGCATCTCCAGCTGCTCGGGCGGATTGCCCCGGAGGTGGTGTTCTGCTTCGATGGTGATCGCGCGGGTCGCGCGGCGGCCTGGAAGGCACTGCAAACCGCATTGCCGACGGTGAGCGGGCATCAGTCGATCCGCTTTCTCTTCCTTCCCGAGGGTGAGGATCCGGATACACTGATCCGCGCCGAGGGCGTCGAGGCCTTTCGGACGCGTCTGCAGACCGCCCAGCCCTTGTCCGAGTTTCTGATCGATCAGTTGTCGCGCCAGGTCGACATGGCCAGCATGGATGGTCGCGCACGACTCGTCTCGCTCGCCGAGCCGCTCATCCAGGGCATGCCTGGAGGGATCTATCGTGATCTGCTCAACCAGCGTCTGGTCGAGTTGGCGGGGCTGTCGAGCGTCGCGCGGCCATCCCCGAGCCGTCCGGCCCGCGCTGGGGTGGCGCGCCCGGGCATGCCCCCCAGGCCCAACAGGCCGTCCCGGATCGCCCTGGCGATCGCCTTGCTGCTCAATCATCCGGAGCTGGCCGAGCGGGTGAGCGAGGTCGCGGACGACTGGCGTCGCTGGTCGAATCCGGGTGTCGAAATACTCGTTCAACTGCTTGAAATGATTTCAAGCCACCCAACTCTCTCCAAGGCGGCACTGGTTGAGCGCTGGCGAGAGCACCATCACTTCTCCTATCTCCAGCGGCTGAGCGTTGATCCCATACTCGGCGATATCCCGCTGGAGGGCATCGTGGATGAGTTTCTCGGTGCGTTGAACCGGATCAGCGAGGATGTCCGCAAGGAAGATCGGCGTCGTCCACTCAACCAGTCGACCACCACCGCGTGGAGCGAGGATGCGCGTGCTCGACTCGAGCGCGAAGCGGCCGCTGCGCGCACCCGCCGAAGGTGACTGGAAGCGATCTCTCGTCATGTGATAGACTGCCCAGTTCTCCGCCATATCGACATCCGCCGTCTACCCAGGATATCCGATGGATCAAGAACAGCAACAGTCGCAGCTGAAGCAGCTGATCGCCCGGGGTAAGGAGCAAGGTTACTTGACCTACACCGAGGTCAATGACCATCTCCCCCCCGGAATCGTCGAGGCCGATCAGATCGAAGATATCGTTCGCATGATCAACGATATGGGGATCATGGTGCATGAGACCGCCCCGGATATCATCGATCAGACACTGAGCGACAACGCTGTCTCCGATGACGAGGCCGCGGAGGCCGCGGCGGCGGCCTTGGCGAGCGTCGATAGCGAGTTCGGCCGCACGACTGATCCGGTGCGGATGTACATGCGCGAGATGGGCACGGTGGAGCTCCTGACCCGCGAGGGCGAGCTGATAATCGCCAAGCGGATCGAGGATGGCCTCAATCAGGTCCTGAACGCACTCTCGGTCTACCCGCGCTCGGTCGAGAAGCTGATCGAGATCCTCGACCGTGTCGACCGCGAGGAGGCCCGACTGACGGATGTGATCTCGGGGTTCAACGACGGGGATGAGGATCCGGCGGTGCCGACCTTGGCCGCCGAGCCGCACAAGGTCGAGCCAGAGACCATCGAGGTCGACGCCGACGAAGAGGACGAGGAGACGACCGCGGCGGTCGTTGATACCGGTCCCGACCCCGAGGATGCGGCGCGTCGCGCCCAGCTGTTGCGCGAGCGCTTCGACGTACTCAAGACCTCGCTCGAGCAATATGGTCGGGATGACCCACGCTCGCGCGCGGCCATGGCGGATGTCTCCGAGGTCTTCCTTCAGTTCAAGCTGGTTGCACCGGTCTTCCAAGAGCTTGCCGAATTGCTGCGCGCGACCATCGAGCGCATTCGCAGGCATGAGCGCAGCATCATGGCGATCTGTGTCGAGCAGTGCGGCATGCCGCGCAAGGTCTTCATCGAGACCTTCCCTGAAAACGAGACCAATCCAGCCTGGTTGGACAGTCAATTGGCGAGCGGTCAACCCTACGCGGTGCGATTGGCCGAGCAGGGGCCGGACATCCGTCGCGCCCAGCGCAAGCTGCAGGAGCTCGAAAAGGAGAACATCCTCACCATCAGCGAGATCAAGGACGTCAACCGCAAGATGTCGATCGGCGAGGCCAAGGCGCGCCGGGCCAAGAAGGAGATGGTCGAGGCCAATCTGCGTCTGGTGATCTCGATCGCCAAGAAATATACGAATCGCGGACTGCAATTCCTCGACCTCATCCAGGAGGGCAACATCGGCCTGATGAAGGCCGTGGACAAGTTCGAGTATCGGCGCGGCTACAAATTCTCGACCTATGCCACCTGGTGGATCCGCCAGGCGATCACCCGCTCGATCGCAGACCAGGCACGCACCATCCGCATCCCGGTGCACATGATCGAGACCATCAACAAGCTCAATCGCATCTCGCGCCAGATGGTTCAGGAGATGGGTCGCGAGGCGACCCCCGAGGAGCTCGCGCAACGCATGGACATGCCCGAGGACAAGGTCCGCAAGGTGTTGAAGATCGCCAAGGAACCGATCTCCATGGAGACGCCGATCGGCGACGACGAGGATTCGCACCTGGGTGACTTCATCGAGGACTCGGGCGTCGTCTCACCGGTCGAATCCGCGACCGCCGAGGGATTGCGCGAAGCGACCCAGAACATGCTCGCCAGTCTCACCTCGCGCGAGGCCAAGGTGCTGCGCATGCGCTTCGGGATCGACATGAACACCGACCACACACTCGAGGAGGTCGGCAAGCAGTTCGACGTCACCCGCGAGCGCATCCGTCAGATCGAGGCCAAGGCATTGCGCAAGCTGCGCCACCCCACGCGCTCTGACAAGCTGCGCAGCTTCCTCGACGCCGACTAGGCTCGATCCGCCGCCAAGGAGGGTCGATGCTCCACCAGGGACGGTGGACCACACTGTCAACCGCCCCAGCGGGCCGTTAGCTCAGCGGTTAGAGCAGGGGACTCATAATCCCTTGGTCCTAGGTTCGAATCCTAGACGGCCCACCATAAAAACAAAGACTTGGAAGCGCATCAGCCGCATCTGGGCGCACGGATGATCATCAATCGCGTCCTTGACTGCGACTCATCGTGTGACTCGCTCAGGAGTGAGACCGAAGACGCTCGGGCTGATATCGAAGAAGGTTATCCGCGGTACATGCAGCGTCCACACCCGCCAAGAGGTGGCTCGAGGGCAGCTCTCAAGTCCAAAACCATCATGGTACTGATAGAGCCTGCGGTGAAGTCCGAGCCGAAGAGTGTAACGGAACACTGGCAGATCTGCTCGAAGTGATGATTGGGCATCGCTGTGTGAGAAGCGACCTGGCGATTCCCGGGCGACAGGCACAGCTCCTGAGGGCCAACGGCACGTCACGGAAACCGGAACGCGAACAAGGCAAGTATGGCCATCAAGAAATCCGACCTCTACTCCTCCCTCTGGGCCTCCTGCGATGAGCTGCGTGGCGGCATGGACGCCAGCCAGTACAAGGACTATGTTCTCTTCATGCTGTTCATCAAGTACATCACCGACAAGTACGGGGACAGCGACGCCTTTTCCCCGCCGGTGACGATTCCCAAGGGCGCGAGCTTCAAGGACATGGTCGCCCTCAAGGGCAAGAGCGACATCGGTGACCGGATCAACAAGCAGATCATCGCGCCCCTGGTGGACAGCAACGCCCGCCTGTCCAAGAGCGACTTCCCCGACTTCAACGACCCCAACAAGCTCGGCGAAGGGTCGGCAATGGTCGAGCGGCTGTCGAACCTGATTGGCATCTTTCAGAATCCGACACTCGACTTCTCCCAGAACCGCGCCGAGCACGACGACATCCTGGGCGACGCCTACGAGTACCTGATGCGGCACTTCGCCACCGAGAGTGGCAAGAGCAAGGGCCAGTTCTATACCCCCGCCGAGGTCAGCCGGGTCATTGCGAAGGTGATCGGCATCGGCCCGCACAACACCAAGGCATCCACGACCGCTTACGACCCCACGTGCGGATCGGGTTCGCTGCTGCTGAAAGTGGCCGCGCAGGCCGGCAAGCACATCACCCTTGAGGGCCAGGAGAAGGACGTGACCACCGCCGGTCTGGCCCGCATGAACATGATCCTGCACGACTTCCCGACCGCCAATATCCTCTCCGGCAACACCCTGGCCGCGCCGAAGTTCAAGGACGGCGAACGCCTGCGCACCTATGACTACGTGGTTGCCAATCCGCCCTTTTCTGATAAGACCTGGAGCACGGGCCTCACTGCCGCGAAAGACCCCTATCAGCGCTTCGCCTGGGGCGAGCCGCCAGCCAAGCAGGGCGACTATGCCTACCTGCTCCACATCATCCGCTCCATGAAGAGCGCGGGTCAGGCCGCCTGCATCCTGCCCCATGGCGTGCTCTTCCGCGGCAATGCGGAGGCCGTCATCCGCCAAAACCTGGTCCGCTCCGGGATGCTCAAGGGCATCATCGGCCTGCCCGCCAATCTCTTCTACGGCACCGGCATCCCCGCCTGCATCCTGGTGCTCGACAAGGCGAATGCCGCGGCGCGCAGAGGTGTCTTCATGATCGACGCCTCCAAGGGGTTCATCAAGGACGGCAACAAGAATCGGCTGCGCGAGCAGGACATCCACCGGATCGTCGACACCTTCAACCGGCAGATCGACACCCCGCGCTATGCCCGACTGGTGCCGTTCGACGAGATCGTCGACCCCAAGAACGATTACAACCTCAACCTGCCGCGCTACATCGACAGCACCGAGCCCGAGGATTTGCAAGACATCGACGCCCACCTGAATGGCGGCATCCCGGAGCGCGATCTGGACGCGCCCGACAGCAAGCTGGCCGCCTACTGGCGGGTGCTTCCCGGCGTGCGCGCCGCCCTTTTCGAGCCCGCCGACCGCCCCGGCTATGCCCGGCTCAAGCGCCCACTGCCGGAGATCAAGGCCGCCATCCTTGGCCATGAGGAATTCGCCGCCTTCAACCGATCGGTCACCCAACTGTTCACCGACTGGCGCACCGCCACCACCCCGCGCCTGACCGGGTTCGGCCAGGATGGCCACCCCAAGGACCTGATCGAGACCATCGCCGAGGACCTGCTCGCCGCCTTCCGCCCGGCGCCGCTGCTCGATGCCTATGACATCTACCAGCACCTGATGGACTACTGGGCCGAGACCATGCAGGACGACTGCTACCTGATCGCCGCCGACGGCTGGGTCGAGGGCGCGCAGCCCCGCGAGATCGTCCAGGTGAAGAACAAGGACAACAGGCTCGTCTGGCCTGAGCCCCATGACTATCTGAAGGGCCGGCGCCGCTTCAAGTCGGACCTGATCCCCGCGTCCATCCTGGTCGCCCGCTACTTCGCCGCCGAACGCGACGCCATCGAGGCCCTTGACGCCTCGCTGACCTCCATTGAACAACAGCTCGACGAACAGCGTGAGGAGCAGGGCGGCGAGGACGGGCTGCTGGCGGAGGTCGTCGAGGGCGAGGGCGACAAGCAGAAGATCACCGCCAAGGCCGTCAAGACGCGACTGAAGGAGATTGGCAAGGACCCGCTTGACATCGAGGAGCGCGCTGCCCTGCTGGCCTATGCGGATCTGCTGGAGCGCCAGGCCGACACCAAGGCCAAGCGCAAGACCGCGCAGGAGGCCCTGGACAGGGAGATCGACGCCAAGTATCCCAAGCTCACCGAGTCCGAGATCAAGGCCCTGGTGGTGGACGACAAATGGATGGCGCGGCTCGAATCGGCGGTGCAGGGCGAGCTGGATCGCGTCTCCCAAACCCTGACCGGGCGCATCCGAGAGCTGGCGGAGCGGTATGCAGCGACCCTGCCGGAGCTGGAGC
>RZZN01000180.1 GCA_009929855.1 Gammaproteobacteria bacterium | reverse complement strand
GCACGCTCTGGCGCGACCGCCCCCTGCTGCTGGAGCTGCTGCCCATCGCACTCGAGCTGATGAAAGACCCGAGTCACTGAGACACGCCCGGATACCGGATACCGGCCAGGAGGACAGCCAGCATGACGACAGCGCACCAACTCATCGCCGACCTGGTCCTCTTCGGCATCACACTCGCTGCCTGCACCGGCGCGTTCTTACTGCTGGTCGCCCGCAACCGCGCCCGCCGTGAGCGGGATCTGCTCACTGCGCGAGTCGCGCAGCTTGGCGAGCTCATCCGCATCCAGGGCACCGAGATCGAGTCGCTGGCGCGCTTCCGGCAGGTGCGCGACGCCGCGGAGCGCCTCGAGCAGGCGGGGCTGGGCGCCAGGGTCGAGCACCTTGATGCCGGGATGGAGGCGGTTGACGCGCATCGCCCAACCGCTGCCGCTCATGCCACGCTGGCGCGCACCCCTCCCACCCGCACGGGTGGGCAGTCCAGTCGGCGAGCCACCCGGCGATCCGCTGCGGCCAGCGGCAGCGAGGAGGCGCGCGGTGATGAGCGCGCGATCCTGGAGCCTGATCCCAGCTGAGGGGGCGTACCCCGACATGCGCCGCATCGCCACCCGTAGCTCCAGTTTGGGCCGCCCAAACTTGGCACCTGTCAAGGCCGAGGATTTGGGGACGGACTTCGACAGCCGGCACTGTGTCGCGGGTGTACTTTCGCACCGCCCGAATCATCTTGGCCCTACGAAGAGCGCGCTGGTTTTTTCGGCATATCACGCTCCCGCATGAGCCGCACCCGAACATCGTCCCAGGACTCTCCTGGACGCGCCGCGCGCTCGATCTCGCTTCGCGTCGGTACGCGCTGCTCGGAATGGCCGGTCGGAGCCGGGATCGCCGGCTGGTTGGCCTTGAGGCCGAACTGGAACTGGAAGGCCACAACGACGCGTCCGACCTTCCGTTGCGACCAACGCACCCAGAGGTTGCTGTGGGCATTGATCTGCTCCACCGCAGGCTCGACCACACGCCGCTTCAGGTCATAGATCCGCGAGTACTATTCCGGGACGACGAAGCGCTCCCTCAGCCACTCGACCGCGACCTCCCGCTCGCCCTGCATCTGCCACTGGATCAGCAGCTCATAGAGCCGGATGGCATAGATGGAGGTCATCGCCGAGACATGCTTGAGCTTGTAGCGTGCAAATTCCCCTGCCAATTGGGTGAGGTAGGGCATGATCTTCGGGGAAAGATACAACCGGATTCGTCCCTCGCTCGGCAGATAGTCGATCGCCGAGATCCAACGGGTACGCGTGTAGGCTAACGCCGGGACATCCGGATCGGGATGCTGGATGACGACCCATCGCTCGGCAATGCGCTCGGCGGCATCGCGCATCAGCTCGTAGGACTGCTTGAGGGGGATCTCGTAGAGATCCTTAATCTGGCTCGCCGAGACCTCGAAGTGCATGTCTTGCACACGATCACCGGTCGGTCTGCTATCGATTTGCGCAATCACGGCCAGCAGCAGCCGTTGCTCGGCCATCGTCAAGCGGTAAGCCGCCTCGATCAGCTTATTCGCCTTGACGATCAGATAGCTATGATGAGGCGTCTCCATGAGCTGAGAGTGTACCCCGTAAAACGACGTGGGGGAATCATGTCGTTGTATCCAGGGCCGCCTGGGCATCCCGCACATCATTCAACGACAAATTCCGGGCGTGTTCTCGGCAAGCGACGGTCTAGCTGGCGTGTGCCCCGAACCCATACCCGGAATTTGACGTTGAATGCAGATGAACCGCGTCCCTTGCTACCAGCAGTTATGACGACACCAGGGTGTGATGTCTGGAAATACCCGGAATTTGTCGTCTTAAGGCCCGGATTTTGTCGTCACTTCGCCCGGAATTTGTCGTCGAAAAACCGGAATTTGTCGTTTTATCAACGAAAAAAATAAATATTTTCAATATCTTACGTTGGATAAAACAAGGAAAAACATCAAAATAGAAAAGACACACGATCGTTTTGAGACAAAAGTTGCGGTCATCCTCGTCAACAAGGTCCCTGGTTGACCTGTCGAGGGGCAAATTCGCGGATAGCCCGGAATTTGTCGTCCTATCCCCATGGCCTGATCCCGCATATCCGTCGATACAACGACAAATTCCGGGTCAGCCACATCGCACAGATGTGTCGCGCGATTGGATCATCGGACCGCGCCTGGCCGAGTGGCGCGACGCGATCGATCGGGTGTTGGGGTGGGACGCAGAGCGCGACACCGGCACGATCGATTGCCTCTGGGCCAGCTCGAGGTGCGGGGCGAGCCGATTCGCGATGGGGTGCGCTTAACCCTCCCCGGCTGCCCCAACGCATGAGGTTCGATATCGCTCACTGGCCACCCAACAGCATGCGTGACGGCACCGCCCACGCGCCGCTAGGACGAGGCCACAGACTCGATCAGATCCTCCTCGGTGATGCCCGTGCCGTAGTCAATCACCACCCAAGTCCCGCCCTGCCGCATGAGATAGGCCTTGGCGTTCTCGCATACCGCTTGGGTACAGCGCAGGGTGGCCGTCGCATACTGGCCCACGACCAGTTCCACCGCTGGGACGCACCAATCGGGCGTGCATGCCGAGTGCAGCGCGGCGAGGATCGCGCGCTCCTCGGGGTCAGTCTGGCCCGCATCGCCCTCCTCGATGCGGACGACATAAGAATCCAAGACCCAGCCCGCCTGTCCTGCATGGCTACGTTCTGTACGAAAACCCAGCTTGTTACACTGACCTCGTTCCAAGAGGAGAAGAGGCCAGATGTCGAGACGTTACGCGCTCCCCGAAGAAGCCTGGGAGTTGATCGCCGATCTGTTTTCTCGTCCGGCGCGTACCGGTCGCCCGCGCCGGGACGACCGCCTGATGCTCAACGGCCTGTGGTGGGTGCTGTGCTCGGGGGCCCTCCGCGTTCCCGATCTCCTGCCGCCATGCGCCGCCGACCAGATCCAGCGCAATTGGCTGCTGGGCTTCATCACCGCCTGGCTCGAGACCCTACCAGAGGCCGAGCCCGTGGAGAACGGACTGCCCCTGTACGCGCTGCTCGGCGGCACGCTCTGGCGCGACCGCCCCCTGCTGCTGGAGCTGCTGCCCATCGCACTCGAGCTGATGAAAGACCCGAGTCA
>RZZN01000179.1 GCA_009929855.1 Gammaproteobacteria bacterium | reverse complement strand
CTGAACAGGCTGTCAAAGATCTCTTCAATTCATCGACTCAACGCCATCGCGTCAGCCAAGACCGACAATCATACCAACCTTATGGACAGTGTCAAGGCCTTTTTTCATACGCCCTGGCATGCTGATCACCCAGCCCAGTAACATCAACTCTCGCGCACACGAATAGCTTCATGATGAACCGAACACGTATCTGGATAGCGTTGATGCCATTCTCCATGTTGCCGTCCTGCGTGGTCGTGTTGAACAGTGGTCAATCAGCACCCATGGCTGCGGCGTCGATGGAGGACTTGATAGTGTCGATCCTCAGAATAACGGGTGACCCAGGCACCCCACCGATCATTTGGTGTGGGCCCCGCTACAATCGGCTGCTGCCTCAGGGCGAGCGTCTGTGGTCCAACGTTCAGGCCATCGAGCCACAGGGCGAGGTCAACTTTACCCTGCCCGCCGGGCGCGGGCGCAAGGCCAGCACGGTGCGTCAGGTGCTCTCCGCCCAGCCCGTGCTTTTTGCCGACGGGCGCGGGGGCACGGTGAGCGCGACCTGTCTGATCGCCCTGGAGATCGACGCTCCGCCGGACGTCTCGCCGATCGCCTGGCGGCTGCCGACCAACCGCGCGGTGTCGACCTTGGAGGAGGCCGCCGAGCTGATCGACTGGTCCCGCGCGCGCTGGGACATCGAGGTGCTGTTCTTCACGCTCAAGGAGGACTGCCGTGTCGAAGCGCTGCAACTGGGTCGCATCGAGCGGGCCTTGATGCTGTACTTGGTCATCGCCTGGCGCATCATGCTGTGATGCGCTTGGGGCGGACGCTGCCCGATCTGGACGCCGAGCTACTGCTGGACGCCGAGCATATCAAGGCGGCCGACACCCGACCACGACGCCGCGGCCAAAGGGAGCCGCGCGCCTCAACAGTGCGGTGCGCCTGATCGCCCGCCTGGGCGGATTCCTTGGGCGAAAGGGCGATGGCGAGCACGGCGCGAGGACGCTTTGGCTCAGCCTGCAGCGAGTGATGGACTTCGTCGCCGGAATCAAATACACCCATGCCCTTAGGTACCCGCGAGATGTGTGCAATGAAGTGCCCAGGATGTCCAAATGCGGGCAACCGCCTCAGCATGGAGCAGGAGCGGACAGAGGGCGACCGATTGCACATCGTGCGCGTCTATGGCATGTGATCCAGACGGATTTTCGAACCTGGATTCACACGAGCATCCTCAGGACGCATCACCAGTGGGAAGAGCGCGATCAGTGTTGCGAAAAGTAATATGATCTCAAGAGCATACACGATGTCATAACCAAGCGCGGGCCATTGCAACGCATCTCCGAACACTCCGGCCGCCGCCATCGTCATCACCAAATCACGCAGGATCCCTCCGGTCGCAAATGCCAAACCCATCGCTGTCGCTTGTACGGCCCCCCAAGCACCCAAGGCAAGCCCGCTATAACCTCCCTCGGCGAGCGCCATCGCGGCAGTCAATGTCCCGATCAGGAAAAGCCCACCACCAAAACCAATTAACCCGGCACCGATCCGATACAACCAGGTCGCATCGAGTGGCGCAGAGGCAATCACCGCCACAAAGGCAACGATCCCAATCAGAGATCCGATTGCCGCAAGTCGATAAGGCTCCCCCCCGCGCCCGAGAAGATGTGCAGCAAGCCCAAACGCAATGAGCGCACCACTCGCCCAGATTGCATTGAGAGCGGTCGTCTGCGCCACACTGAGACCGAGGATCTGTCCACCATAAGGCTCCAAAAGGATGTCTTGCATGGTGAAGCCGACTGTGCCAAGCCCGACCACGACGAGAAGTCGACTTGCCCGACCACCAGAGATGAATTTTCGCCAGGTCTCCAAGAAGGGCGGTCGTTTCGGGGGATTGGCGGCGCGCGCCGAATCGATCGCCTCTTGCTTCCACAGCGCGATGACATTCAGCAGAATAGTCGCCACCGCGACACCCTGGATCACACGGATCAAGAGCTCATTTGTGAAATCCTTGAGCAACTGACCGAATAGAAGCGAGCTCAACCCCCACCCGACCAAAAGGGTTACGTACAGCAATGCAACAACCCGCGCACGCTTGTCCTCAGGCGCCAGGTCTGTGGCCAGTGCCAATCCCGCAGTTTGAGTCGTATGCAGTCCCGCGCCCACGAGCAAGAAGGCCAGGGCAGCACCAGCTTGCCCGATCATATTGAACTGATTGTCGACATCGGCCAGCAACAGAAGCGCAAAGGGCATCATGGCGAAGCCACCGAACTGCAGCATGCTTCCAAGCCATATGTAGGGGATGCGACGCAACCCGAAAGCAGAATGATGATAGTCCGAACGGAAGCCAATCAGTGCGCGCAGGGGGGCGAAGATGAGGGGTAGTGCGAGCATGAGACCAACGAGTCCTGCCGGCACGGAGAGCTCGACGACCATGACCCGATTTAGTGTTCCCTGAAGCAGCACCATGGCCATCCCGACCGAAACCTGGAAAAGGGACAAGCGCAAGATGCGACGCAATGGAAAATCCGTCGTCGCGACGTCAGAAAAAGGGAGGATCCGAGGCAATAGCTCGCGCCATGCACGATCCAGGGATTCGTCCTGACGGCTCATGCCGGGTTCGCCTCCAATAGTAGCTGTCTGCGGTCGATTTAGATCACCCAACCAACTCGTTGCCGCCTACCTCTCAGTCTCGATTAGACTAAACTTCAAACATGATACGTGTCTTCACAGTTGAAGCACGCATGAGAATCGGCTTGATCGAGCAAGCAGGTCGATGGTTTTCTTGAAACGATGATTATCACACTCCTTAGGTTGCAGTTCCACCCTGGTTTACTCGGGACGCGTCACAGGTAGACCTGAAGCTCGCACACATAAAGCACGATCCGCCTTTGCAGCAGAAGGAGTCATGAATCGCTAGAGGACGAACAGCACAATGGAACTCGACCGCCTCTTCTCATTAAACAAAAATGAGCACAATTCGGCGAAGATGAAGAGAGGTTTGACACAGCATGACGTTATTGGTCAGGCCATCATGCTCGTGGTTAACAGCTGTGCACGGCTTGATGTGCTGAAGCGAGAGAGACGCACCTCATGGGCGCGCGCAGACGAGGCAGCAGAAATGACACCAGGCAGGCGGGATAAGTATCGTTACTCTTCCCGCCTGCCTGTAACAA